>NZ_JBNHHC010000026.1:0-93288 GCF_059091865.1 Arthrobacter sp. B0316-1-20
CGTCGTCGTTGCCCGGGATCGGGAAGTCGACTTCGTCCGGATCGCAGTTGGTGTCCAGGATGGCCACCACGGGGATGCCGAGCTTCTGGGCCTCGTCAATGGCCAGGTGTTCCTTCTTGGTGTCCACAACCCACATGACCGAGGGGGTCTTGGTGAGGTTGCGGATGCCGCCCAGCGTGGTTTCGAGCTTGTTCTTCTCGCGCTGCAGGAGGAGCAGTTCCTTCTTGGTGTGGCTGGAGCCAGCGACGTCGTCGAAGTTGATCTCTTCGAGTTCCTTCAGGCGCGAGATGCGCTTGGAGACGGTCTGGAAGTTGGTCATCATGCCGCCGAGCCAACGCTGGTTGACGTACGGCTGGCCAACGCGAGTGGCCTGCTCGGCGATGGCTTCCTGAGCCTGCTTCTTGGTACCAACGAAGAGCACGGTGCCGCCGTGGGCAACAGTGGCCTTGACGAACTCGTAGGCGCGGTCGATGTAGGACAGCGACTGCTGCAGGTCGATGATGTAGATGCCGTTGCGCTCGGTGAAGATGAAGCGCTTCATCTTCGGGTTCCAACGGCGGGTCTGGTGACCGAAATGTACGCCGCTGTCGAGCAGCTGGCGCATGGTAACGACTGGCATGTCGTCACTCCTTCCGGCAGCATCCGGCTGGGCCTGGTCTGCTGCCTCATAGACGGTTATTAGCTTCTCGCCCGGCGGGCGAAGCTCCTGGCGTCTGTCGGCTCCGCCTTGGACGGCAGAGCATGTGCCCGGACCGGTTTCCCGGACCGCCTGGGCACATTCCATCGCAGCATATTTGCGACAGTGGATTTCAGACACGCGTAGTCAGCCTCTGTCCGGACATGCGTCATGGACGGAAAACTGCTTCGCCCAGTGTACTACAGGCGGCGGCCCGTTCCCGCGCATTCCCATCCTCCACAGCGGCCAACGACGGGGATTTCGCGCACACATCCTGTTCGCGCCGCCAGCAGGTCCGCGTTCGCGGTAACGATGGGTGACATGAAGCCGCCCTTCACCCGCCACAGAGCCGCCACAGCCCTAGCCATGCTGCTACTGGCCACCGGTCCGGCCGCACCGGTCGCCGACGCAGCCGATCAACGGTGGAACTGGCCTGCCGTGCCGGCGCCCGCCGTAGTGCGCGGTTTTGACCCGCCGCCCGAGCCATGGCTGAGCGGCCACCGCGGAGTCGATTTGGCCGTCCCCGCCGGGACCACGGTCCTCTCCCCCGCCGACGGCCGGATCAGTTTCTCCGGCTGGGTGGTGGACCGCCGGGTCATCACGGTCGACCATGGCAACGGGCTGCGCAGCAGCTTGCTGGCGGTGGCGTCCGAGCTGCAGGCAGGCGACACCGTCTCCGCCGGCGACCCGGTCGGAACAGTCGCCGACAGCGGACATTGCCCGTCCGCCTGCCTGCACTGGGGAGTGCGCCGCGGCGAAACCTATATCAACCCGCTGCAGTTCGTCATGGACCTGCGGCCGTCGGTGTTGCTGCCGGTGCCGGACGGTTAGACGAACGCCGCCAATCCGGTGATGGCTCGCCCGGTGACGAGGGAATTGATTTCGTGGGTGCCTTCGTAGGAGTAGATGGCTTCCGCGTCCGCAAAGATCTTAGCCATTTCATAGTCGGCAACGATGCCGTTTCCGCCGAGGATGCCACGGCCCAGGGCCACGCTTTCACGCATCCGCGCCGTGGTGAACGCCTTGGCCAGCGCCGAGTGTTCGTCCTTCGCCTGGCCGGTGTCTTCCATCTGCGCCAGCCGAACCATCATGCCCATCGAGGCCACTGCATTGCCGAGGATCTGGACCAACTGATCCTGGACCAGCTGGAATGATGCCAGTGGCTTTCCGAACTGGTGACGCTCCACGGCGTAGCGCCGCGCCACATCGAAGGCAGCCAGCTGCTGCCCTACAGCCTGCCAGGCCACGCCGAGCCGCGTTACCTTCAACACCTTGTTGGTATCCCGGAAGCTGTTGGCGCCCTTGAGGTGGAAGTCATCGGAGACCACCAGGTTCTCGAGGGTGATGTCTGCGTTCTGCACCGTCCGCAGGCTGATCTTGTTCTCGATCTTCGTCGCGCTGTAGCCGGGGATGGACGTGTCCACCAGGAAGCCCTTCACCTGATTGTCGGCTATGTCGCGGGCGTAAATGACCACCCAATCGGAGAAGGTCGCGTTGCCGATCCAGCGCTTGGCGCCGTTCAGGATCCAGTTGTCCCCGTCGCGCCGGGCGGTGGTGCGGGTGCCGCCGGCGACGTCGGAACCGCCCAACGGTTCCGTCAACCCGAAGGCGCCGATCTTCTTCATGGCGTAGATGTTTGGCAGCCAGGCCTCCTGCTGCTCTTTCGATGCCAGCGCTTCAATCGAACCGGTGAACAGCCCATCATGAACACCCATAAACGTGGCAATGGAGGTGTCCGCGCGGGTGAACTCCGCGTGCATGAGTCCGGCGAACAGATTCGAGTAGCCCTGCCGCCGGACCGGACTGACGATGTCCAGGTCCGCCAGCTTCGGAATGATGTCCATCGGGAACTCAGCCCGGTTCCAGCAGTCGACGGCGATGGGGCGGACTTCCTTGGCCAGCCAGTCGCGCACGTCGTGCAGCCGGTCACGTTCCGCCACCGGGAGCAGCGACTCGAAGGCAAAGAAGTCTCCGTCGGCATAGGGAAGATCGTTCGGATCGATGACACGCTGGCCCATAGTGGCTTCCTTTTCAGTCAGGCAGGCTCCGGCGCCGGGCAGATTTCATCCGCTTACGCCGCGAAGTTACTGAGCAGTAACATAGCGCAAGAACGAGTCACGAGGCAACGGTCTCGACCCGTCCCTCCCCCGAGTCGGCACGCCTCCCCCGCTCATTCCGGAGGGCAGCTTCGAACTGCTTCGTTTTTCAGGCAGCGGGCGCGGTAGCAGTTCTGACCGACCGGGCTGGGGGAAGTTGCCCGGTAGAACGTTAATATTGGGGCATTCTTAGTACGTTTTGACAACCAAACCGAGGCGCTAATTCACGCCCATCGGGATCGCTTACTGCACGTTTAACCGGGCGTTTCCTGCTTGGCGTGTCGCGACGGTTCACCATGTAATAAAAGCTTGCATGGGTGATGCACTTCACAGCGGCTGAGTAGCGTTTTTCTTGTCCGGAACTACAGCGAGAATCCATCCGCTGTAGAAGCAAATACTGGAAAGAGATACACCATGAACAACACAAAGCTGCGCGTCGTCGGGTCCTCACTGCTTGTTGCAGCATTCGGTTTCACGGGCTTGGCAATGACTGCCGCTCCTGCGTCGGCGAGCACGGTTCAAAGCGTGTCCACCAGCAACTACGGTCATGACCACCACGGAAACCGTGATCACAGGGGCGACTATCGCCACCACCATCGGCGGCATCATCATGATGACCGGTGTGACTGGAACTATGGCTGGTACAAGCATCACGGTGACTGGCATCACGGCTGGTACCGGGACTGCGACAACGGGCACCACTACGATTAGGCCACCAGGCACTAGTCGCCCGGGGTGAGGCTCCGGACCAAATGTGCGGAACGGCGGGATCATTCACCCGTTGCTCCGCACATTTCTGTGAGTGGGCACCATCGCCTGTGGGCCGCTTCCCTCACGTTCCGTCCCCCAAAAGAACGGACCGGGTCCGGGAGGGCTGGCTCCCGGACCCGGTCCGTGTTGCACGATGTAGGGCGGGTGGGGCTTGAACCCACGACCGAACGATTATGAGTCGTTTGCTCTAACCGACTGAGCTACCGCCCCGTGCCCTACGATGTTACTGAATGCAGACCACGAATTTGAAACTGGCACCGCTACCAACGTCAGATTAGTTGAGGTAGTCGTCCGCAGAACCCCCGCGGTAGAGCCGCTCAAAGGTGTCCATGGTCTCGTCGATGCTGTGACGCACCGCCTTAGCATGGCTTGCCTCCCCCATGGCCGCAATCCGCTCCGGGCTCTGCCCGAGGACCGCGTTGAGCTTGGCTGCCAAATCAGCGGGGTCTCGGGGAGCAAACAAGTACCCGTTAACTCCGTCCTCCACCAAGTGCGGCAAGGCCATCGCATTGGCCAGAACCACCGGTTTACTGGCGGACATGGCTTCCAGCGACACCAGCGACTGCAACTCCGCGGTTCCCGGCTGACAAAAAACCGTAGCGCGCAGGTACGCCCGGCGCAGCTCGTCGTCGTCAACATGGCCCAGGAAGGAAACCCGACGGCCTAGCCCCATGGCGGCGACCCTGCCCTCGAGGTTTTTCCGCTCGTCGCCGTCGCCGACTATCTCGAGATGAACATTCAATGCGGGATCAGTCATGGCCAGTGCCTCGATCAACGTATCCACGTTCTTCTCCACCGCGAGCCGACCCGCAAACAACACGGTGGGGTGCTCCGGTTTGTCGACGCTCTCCCCCGGCGCCAATTCATAGACAGCGGCATCAATACCGTTGGACAGGGGCAGCACCTTGTGCAGGAAGGCATGGTCACGCATCGCCTTGGCGGCCAGCGGCGTCGGCGTCGTGACCACGGCAGCCTTGCCCATGATCTTGCCCATGTCGCGCCAGGAATTCTTGGCCACAATATTCAGGAACCACTGCGGAAACGGCAGGAACGGCTCCAGGTTCTCCGGCATGAAGTGATTGGTCGCTATGGTGCGGATGCCTCGTCGCACCGCTTCGGTAATGGTGGCCTGTCCGATCATGTAATGGCACTGGATGTGCACCACATCCGGTTGCACTTCATCGAAGATCCGCTTGATGTCGCGCTTGATCTCCCAAGGCAGGCAGATGCGCCACGTCTCATGCGTCGGCACCGAGTGCGAGCGCAGCCGGTGCACCTGGGCCTCGGGACGCTGTTCCACAAAGGTCGGGCCCTTATCGCTCCTGCCGGCGATGATGTCCACGCTGTGTCCGCGCTTGGTCATCGCCGTGGCCAGACGGAAGCCGAAGACCGCCGCTCCGTTGACATCCGGCGGATAGGTATCGGCAGCAATCAGGATCTTGAGGGGTTTAAGTCCGGTGTCGTCGCTCACCTGCGGCAAGACTCCTTGATTCGTCGTATCATAATTTTTCATCGGCGCTTCAGCCCTACGGTTTCTTGCCCGAGGCTTGGGCCCTGCGCCGGGCCTCTTGTTTCTGGAGGACGTCGGGATGGTGCCTCGAGAGGGCGATGACCCCAACAATAGCAACCAATCCCGCTCCGACCATGCCGATCGCGAACACCGGCTCGACGTCGGGCCTGAGTTCCCCAAGGATGAAAATGCCAATGGAGATGCCCACCACCGGATCGATCACTGTCAGCCCGGCGATCACCAAATCGGGCGGGCCGCTGGCGTAGGCACTCTGTACGAACCAAGATCCCAGGCCGCCCGCGGCGGCGACTGCAATAACGGTGTAGATGGGCACGTTGGCGATGAAGCCGCCGCCCGGTTCCAGCAACCGCAGGCCGATGATCCTGACCAGTACGGCGACGAAACCGAAGAGCATTCCGGCGCCGAGAATGTACGCGAAGGCATTGAGCCGGTGCCGGAACATCAGTTCCAGCGAGAGGAACACGGCTACAACAACGGCCAGCAGCAGCACCGCCGAAAGTTCCTCATCTGGCCGCACCTTGTGGCTTTCGCCGGTGACATTGACCGCCAGCAGAACGAAGACGGCGCTGCCGGCCACGCAGGCGGAGATCGCCACGACGGTGATGCGGTTGAGCCGGATTCCTTGGTCTTTGGAATTGATGATGGTGGTGATCACCAAGGCAATGGCGCCGATTGGCTGGACCACGGTGAGCGGTGCGCTGACCAAGGCGAAGACGTTCAGCCCCATACCGACAACCAACATCAACAGACCCAGAACCCAGCGCGGGTTGCGGAGCATCCGCGCCAAGCCCGAGACGCTCATTGCCAGGCCGCCGGTATTGGCCTGGACAGCGCTGGCTTGGCGCTGCGTGCCGAGTGCGAGGAAGAAGGCGCCGAGCAGGGCGCAAAAGATCGCTAACCAGACCATGAGGTCCCGTCAGCAGAGGCCGGGTGCTGCCCCGGCGCCGGCTCAACCACGGCTGGACCCGTCGTCGCTGGCCGTGCGCTGCGCGTTGTATTTTCGCCATGCCGCCCGCATATAGCCCAGCCAGGCGAGGACATGACCCGCGCACCCCGCAACCAGGATGATGTAGGACAGAGCCAGAAGCCAGTCTTGGCCGAAGCCTTCTACCCGGTGGAGCAGCAGCAACGGAGTTCCTACCAGAAGCAAGGCGGTGCGGATCTTGCCGATGTTCGTGACGGGAAGATCCGGGCTGCCATGGAAAAGGATCAGGGAGAACGCCAGCAGGATGGCATCCGGGATGATGATGGACAGCAGCAGCCACCACGGCGCAATACCGGCAGCAACGAAGGTGACGGCCACAATGATCAGTGCCAGCCGGTCAGCGACGGGGTCCAGCCACTTTCCAACCGAAGACATTTGGTTGAAGCGCCGCGCTATGTAGCCGTCAACCCAGTCCGTGGACCCCAGCAGCACCAGTGTGATGGTGGCAGCACCGTATGACTCCCGGGCGATGAACCAGACGAACAGCGGCACCGCAAGGAAGCGCAGCACCGTGATGAGGTTCGGGATGGTCCAGAAGGTGTGCAGTTCCCGGTACTCAAAATCGCGCCGCGTTCCGGCACCGATTATCCTCAACGCTGTCCCTCCCCTCAGCCGTCGTTCCACGCTTCGCAGCCGGCTGTCCTGCAGCCGGCTCCCATGCCGCTGTGCGGCACTGCGTGCGTTATTTCTGCAGCAACCGCCGGAGCATCACGCCCATCGCCGTCAGCGACACTGCCAGCGTAGCCAGCGTCTTCCAGCGCTCTTTTAACTCCGGGGCGGCCTCGCTGACTGAGTCCGCACCGGCCACCAGACGCTCGGTAGCGGCATCTGCTGCGTGCCTCGCGCGGGCTTTGGCTTGCTCCGCCCGGGGACGGAGGTCGACCCGGCGGCCAAGATCGTCCCGGAGGGTCGCCAGATGATCGCGCCGTTCGGACGTGCGGGCACGCAGTTCTTCCATCGTCGGAGCCGGCGGCTGGGGTTCCTCCGCCTTCTCCGGCTTGGCCTCTTCCTTGGGCTTCTCCTCCAGCGTTGCCGGATCGAAACTGCTGCCCTCACGAAGCACGCCGACGTCGTACCTGACGCCCCGGATGGCTTCGGCCGGCATGAGGGGCATGGTTTTCTTCAACGCCGCATATCCGATCAGAGCCAAAATGCTTCCCACGACCAGGAAGACCGCCGCTACGATCAGCGCCGCCAGCCAGGCAGGCATGACGAGCGCCAGCCCCATGATCGCCGCCACCAAGATAGATATGGCCATGGAGACCAAGAACACCACGGCCGCCACGAGGATCCCGGCGGCAACGCCGACCTTGACGCCCTTGCCTTTGAGTTCGAGCAGGGCGAGAGAGACTTCGTCCTGTAGCTGGCGGGGTGTCAGTTGGCCTGCAAGCCGCGCCAGTTCCACCGTCGACATCTTCGCACCGGTTGCGGTGCTCCTGGGGCCTTCCGGACCGGTCATGGGCTCTGCCTCCATCATTGTCGGTAGTGCGCGAGTGTCCACACCATCAAATTATCATTCTGCCCCAGCTCGGCCCCTCAGTCGTAGGGACGACATTCACGGAAGTGCCGTGGGACAAAAAATATGAGTAAACGCTTACGTTTGTTTCCCTCGCCATCTAGGCTGGCAGGCAATCTGTGTCCGCCCACGCCGGGAGATCAACCTATGCACAAGGTCCTGCACTTTCCGAAGAGATTCCTCTGGGGCGCGGCAACGGCCGCTTATCAGGTTGAAGGCGCGTCGGACCAGAACGGCCGTACCGATTCAATCTGGGACGCGTTTTGCAGGCTGCCCGGAGCCATAGTCGGCGGCCAGACCGGTAGGACAGCGTGCGACCACTACCACCGGTACCCCGAGGACGTTGCCCTGATGTCCTCCTTAAATCTCGGTGCCTACCGGTTCTCCACGGCGTGGCCACGGATCAAGCCGGACGACGGCGCGGTGAATCCGGCCGGGCTGGATTTCTATTCGAGGCTAGTCGATGAGTTGTGTGCCGCGGGTATCAAGCCGTGGCTCACGCTGTACCACTGGGACCTGCCCCAGGCGCTTCAGGAAAAGGGCGGTTGGGCGAACCGGGACACGGCCTACCGCTTCGCGGAGTATGCGCTGGAGGTTCATCAGGCGCTTGGCGACCGGGTACGGGTCTGGACCACACTGAACGAGCCGTGGTGCTCGGCCTTCCTCGGTTACGGTTCAGGTGTCCATGCCCCGGGAATACAGTCGCGGACGCAGGCGCTGGCCGCCATGCACCACCTGCTCCTCGGCCATGGCCTGGTCGTGGACGAGCTGAGCCGCCGCGATCCGGGCGCCAAACTCGGCCTCACCCTGAACTTCACGGTGGCGGATCCGCTTGATCCGGACGACCCGGTTGACGTCGACGCCGCCCGCCGCATTGATGGCCAGTTCAATCGCGCTTTCCTCGACCCGGTCTTCCACGGGTCGTATCCTCCCGACTTTCTGGCGGACCTGGAGAAGTACGGGCTCGATGCCAGGATCCGGGACGGCGACCTTGACCTGATCCGGACCCGAATCCACACGCTGGGGGTCAATTACTACCACGGAGAAGCGGTTACTGGCCATCCGCGTGAGGATGCCGAAAATACCCACGCCGCCCCGGTAGCGCGCCCGGTGGCGCCGGCCTACCCGGCGGCCGACCATGTCAGTTCCGTTTCCCGCGGCCTGCCGACGACGGCGATGGGCTGGGAAATCCAACCCGAGGGGCTGTACCGGCTGCTCCTGCGGTTGCAGGATGAATACAGCGGACCGGCCGGGACGGCGCTGTACATTACGGAGAACGGCGCGGCCTTCGATGACGAGGTCTCGGACGACGGCGCAGTCCACGATCCGCAGCGACTCGAGTTCCTCCGCGCCCACATTATTCAATGCCATCGCGCGATCCAGGCCGGTGTGGATCTGCGGGGCTACTTCGGCTGGTCCTTGATGGATAACTTCGAGTGGACCTGGGGCTACGCCAAACGCTTCGGATTGACGCGGGTGGACTACAACACCTTGGAGCGCACGGTCAAGGACAGCGGGCGCTGGTATGCGCATGTTGCTGCCAGCAACCAGGTCGAGACCGCGCCATAAAAAAGATTGCGCGGCCGGTTACCGGTGCGGGATCTTTTTTCTTGAGCTCCCCCGACTGGACTCGAACCAGTAACCCTTCGATTAACAGTCGAATGCTCTGCCAATTGAGCTACGGGGGAATGAAGCGAGTAAAACTCTAGCAGCACGCCGACACGGAGCGAAATCGAACGCCCGCCCGGCCACCACAGCGGGGGTTTTCCCACCAACCCGGCGGATCAGACCGTGGAGACGACCACTGGGCTCGACCCCCGGGGCTAGAAAGCACCGAATCCCCGACTTCGACTGAAGGCGGGGATTCGTAGTACCGCTCCCCCGACTGGACTCGAACCAGTAACCCTTCGATTAACAGTCGAATGCTCTGCCAATTGAGCTACGGGGGAAGGCTGCCATCCGCCACAAGGCGGTTTGACCTCCAACAGCATACTCAATGCAGCCCGGAACTTGCCAATCGTGGACCGCGAAGAAGGGATCTTGTGGCACGCCTAACATCGCTGGCCCCAACGGCTGGCCTCGCCCGCGTTCCTATTCCGAGCGAAGGGCGCGGCGCTGCATCTCCAGTTCCATGAGTTCACGGTTGATCCGCTGGAAGTCCTCGGGATCGGCGGATGGATCCATCCGCTGCAATTGGCCCAGCTTGTCCGCCTTCAGGTGGGTAATCTGCAGGTCCTGCAGCCGGTTGAGAATCCCCCGGCAATACAGCCGCAGGCCGTCGTCGTTCTGCGCCGGCAGCGGCGTGACCGCCAATTCGGAGACGAAGCTGCGCAATTCCTCAGGCACCTCTTGGCGGATGGTCTCCACCCACTGAGACGGGGTGGCACCGGACACGCCTGCCGCCCGCACCGCACCGTGAACGGCCACGTGCATGGGCGCCAGAAAGCGGGCCTGCATGAACTGTTCCCACTGGTTCGCATCGAGGAGGCCGGGTTGCTGGATGGCCACTTCAAGTGCCTGGTGTTCCAGCCGGACAACGGGGTCCCGCAGGTCCGGTCTCGGGTAGGCCGGCTCAGGTGCCGGAACCTGGGCGGATTCCGGCCCGTGGAAGGGAGTGCTGTCGTAAGGGTTGCCGTCGGTGTAGGAGTGCTGCGCACCCTGGCCGTACGACGCCCCCGCGTGGGCGTTCGGTTGCGGCCGGGAAGGAGCGGCCGTGCTCCACCCACCTTGCCGGCTTGCCGGACGGTTGTTGCCCTGCCAGTCCCGCGCCGAAGATTGCTGCCCGCCGCGGTTGGGTTCCTGCCCGCGGCCCTGCTGGTCCCGCTCGCGGCTTGTCTTCCCGGCGGCCCCGGCCTGTCCGCGTTTGACGGCGCCGGCCACCGCGCGGGCGACCTCGTCAACGTCCATGCCCAGCCAGCCGGCAAGCTCACGCGAGTAGCCTGGCCGCATCGCCGGGTCCCTGATGTCGGCAACCACCGGCGCGGCGGCCCGCAGCGCCGAGACCCGTCCCTCGACGGTATCCAGATTGAACTTCTTCAACGTGGCCTTGATGGCGAACTCGAACAACGGGCGCCGGGAGCTGATGAGTTCGCGGACCGCACCTTCGCCGTGGCTGAGGCGCAGGTCGCAGGGGTCCGCACCGCTGGGCTCCACCGCAACGTAGGTCTGGGCGACGAACCGCTGGTCTTCTTCGAAGGCCCGCAGCGCGGCCTTCTGACCCGCCTCGTCACCGTCGAAGGTGAAGATTACTTCGCCGCCGGTTCCATCATCGGACAGCAGGCGCCGGGCAATCTTGATGTGGTCCGTTCCGAAGGACGTCCCGCACGTAGCCACAGCTGTCTGGATACCGGAGAGATGGCAAGCCATCACATCCGTGTAGCCCTCAACGACCACCAGTTGGCGGCTGCGGGCGATATCCCGCTTAGCCAGGTCAATCCCGTAGAGGACCTGCGACTTCTTGTAGAGCACCGTCTCAGGGGTGTTCAAGTACTTGGGTCCCTGATCGTCTTCGTAGAGCTTGCGGGCACCAAAACCAATGGTCGCACCGGTCAGATCGCGGATGGGCCAGATGAGCCGCCCGCGGAAACGGTCGTAGATCCGGCTGTTCCTGCCGTCGGACCCGTCCGACCCGCCGGAGAACATGCCGGTCAGGCGCAGTTCGTCCTGAGTGAAGCCGCGGCCGGTCAGGTGCTTGAGCAGGCCGTCCCAGCCCTGCGGGGCGTAGCCAACGGCAAAATGCTCTGCGGCTGCCTGGTCGAAGCCACGCCCGGACAAGAACTCCCGCGCCGCGGCGGCGCCCGGGGTCTGCAGCTGTTCACGGAAGAACTCCGCGGCGACTTTATGCGCGTCCAGCAGCCGCTGCCGCTTGCCGACGTCTTCCCGGCGCGGGCCGGTGCCGCCGTCTTCGTACCGCAGCGTGTAGTTGATCCGGTGGGCCAGCTTCTCCACCGTCTCGGAGAACGTGGTGTGGTCCATCTTCTGCAGGAAGGAAATCACGTCGCCGCCTTCACCGCAGCCGAAGCAATGGTAGGTCCCCACCTGCGGACGGACATGGAACGAAGGCGAGCGCTCGTCGTGAAAGGGGCACAGGCCCTTGAAGGAACCGATGCCTGCCGACTTCAGCGTCACGTAGCCGTCGATGACTTCCTTGATGTCGGTACGTTGGCGGACTTCATCGATGTCTTCACGCTTAATGAGTCCGGCCATAGTCCTATGTTATGCAGCAGCGCCAAATCGGCGGCTGCGCCGCGGCTGGCTGGTGACGGCGGTGCCCCGGCGGCCACCTGTGGAGGACGGGTCGGGCTGCCGGCAGGACATCAGAGCAGCGTCCGGTGCGCCCCCATCAGGCGTTCGTGCAGCGCCAGGGCAGACACATCCGTGAGCGAGGCGATCTGGTCGATCACCACGCGCAGGCGGGCACCGTCGTCGGCGGCCTCCCGCCAATCGGCGGCAAAGGGCTCTTCCAGATGCTTCTCCCCGGTGGCGTGCAGCTCACTGACCAGGTCGTGCAGGATTTCCTGTTGGTGCTCGTAGACCGGCTGGCGCAGATCCGCCGTCATCACGAACGTGGTGGCCAGCCCCTTCATGACGGCAATCTCGGTGGCTGTCTCCTGGGGCACCACCAGCTCGGCCTCGTAGCGCGTCAGCTGTTGCGGGCCGTAGATGGAGCGGGTGGCTTCCATCGCGCTGGAGCAGAATCGGCCGATCAACTGGCTGGTCATGTCCTTCAGCGCGGCCATCGCCTTGCGGCTGCCGTCGGCCTCGCGCACCCAGACGCCGGATTGTTCCAGCCGGGTGAGTGCGTCATCCACTTCCTGGGCGTCGCTGGTGGGGAGGTACCACTGCTGGGTATAGCCGATGACGCGGCTGCGGGTGTCGGCGCTGTCCAGCCATTTAAGCTGGATGCGCCCGGCCACGATGGCGTCTTCGACGTCGTGCACAGAGTAGGAGATGTCGTCGGCCAGATCCATCACCTGGGCCTCCAGGCAGGAGCGGCGCTCGGCTGCTCCTTCGCGCAGCCAGTTGAAGACCGGAAGGTCGTCCTCGTAGGCGCCGAACTTGCTGGTGCGCTTGCCGTGGATGACCGGCGCGTCGTCCGCCGCCCACGGGTACTTGCACGCCGCGTCCAGGCTGGCCCGGGTGAGGTTCAGGCCGGCCGGCGAGCCGTCCGGGCGCAGGATCTTCGGCTCCAGCCGGGTGAGCAGTCGAAGGGTCTGCGCATTGCCTTCGAAACCGCCGATAGCATGCGCTGCCGCGTTGAGCGCGGTCTCCCCGTTGTGGCCAAACGGAGGATGGCCCAGGTCGTGGGAAAGGCAGGCTGCGTCCACTACGTCCGGGTCGCAGCCCAGCGTCCGGCCCAGTTCGCGGCCCACCTGCGCCACCTCCAGGCTGTGGGTCAGCCGGGTCCGGACAAAATCGTCCGTGTCCGGGGACACCACCTGCGTTTTGGCGCCCAGACGGCGCAGAGCCGACGAATGAAGTACCCGCGCGCGGTCCCTTTCGAATTGTGTGCGGTAGGTGCTCTTCGGTTCCTCCGCGTACCAGCGTTCCTGATCGAACTCCGTGTATCCCGGCGTAGGTGGCGCCGGGTGGCCGGTACGCGCCTCAGCCACCGGAGACGTCCAGTTCGGCGGCGGCGATCATTGCCTTGTGATCGGCGTTCAGTTCGCGGCTGGAGAGCCAGCCGTCCGGCAGCGCCGGGCGCTTGGGTGAACCGGCGCGGCCCCGCGGCCCCTCGGCGTCTGCTCCCGGGTAGGGCCCATCGGCGTCGAGTTCGGCCAGCAGTTCGCGGAGCACCTCCAGCGTGGGCACCTGGGCCAGCGCGGCCCGCAGTTCGCCGCCCACCGAGTACCCCTTGAAGTACCAGGCCACATGCTTGCGGATATCCCGCAGCGCCTTCCCCTCGTCCTCGAAATAATCCACCAGCAGCTCGGCGTGACGGTAGAAACTGTCCGCAACATCTTTTAACCCCGGGCGGAAACGGGTGTCGGTGCCTTCGAAGGCTGCCTGCAGGTCGCCGAACAGCCAGGGACGGCCCTGGCACCCACGGCCGACGACGACGCCGTCCACCCCGGTCTGCTGCACCATCCGCACCGCGTCCTCGGCGCTCCAGATGTCGCCGTTGCCCAGTACCGGGACATCCGGCAGCGCCTCGCGCAGTTCGGCAATCGCGTCCCAGTCCGCTTTGCCTGAATAGAACTGGCTGGCCGTACGGCCGTGCAGAGCGACGGCGGCGACGCCGGCGTCGCGGGCGATCTTGCCGGCCTCGATGAAGGTGAGGTGGTCGTCGTCGATCCCCTTGCGCATCTTGATGGTCAACGGCACGTTGCCCTTGGCGGCCTCGCGCGTGGCGGCCTGGATGATCGCGGTGAACAGCTCGGTCTTCCACGGGAGCGCGGAACCGCCGCCACGGCGGGTGACTTTGGGGACCGGGCAGCCAAAGTTCAAATCGATGTGGTCGGCGCGGTCTTCCTCCACCAGCAGCCGGACGGCGGCACCCACCGTCTTGGGGTCTACCCCGTACAGCTGGACGGAGCGCACATCCTCATCCTCGTCATGCGAGATGATCCGCATCGATTCGCGGTTGCGTTCGACGAGCGCTCGGGAGGTGACCATCTCCGCCACATAGAGGCCGCCGCCATACTCGCGGCAGAGCCGGCGGAATGCCTTGTTGGTAATGCCGGCCATCGGAGCCAGGATTACCGGGGTGTCGACGGTGATCGGCCCGATTTTGAGCGGCGGAAGCTCAAGCTTGGCGGCCGATTCGGATGCAGCGGTAAGTGTCACCAGTCCATTCTCTCAAAACCGAACAAATCCGTCCGCCCGCACACCCTCCTGTGGATCGCCGCACGGCGGTGAGGCCTTGGCCAGCGGCCGGGAAACCGGGCGTCCTCAACATCACCCGCGCAGGAGGCCGCCCAGCGCGCTTTCGGAAAAGTGTTCCAGCAGGTCCTGCGGGTTCCGGTACACCTCGGCGGCGCCCGCCTGGGTCAAGACCTCCGCCGCGGTTCCGCCGCACTCCAGTCCGATGCAGGGAATCCCGAGTTCTCCAGCCGCGTGGATGTCCCAGACGGCGTCGCCAACGAAGACAGTGTCCGCGGCCCGAAGCCCGGCCGCGTCCAGGGCGGCTTGCAGAATGTCCGGCGCAGGTTTGCTGTTATCGGCGTCCGCTGAGCTGGTGGCGGCGGTGATCGACCCGTCGGCGTCAATCACCCGGCGCAACACGGCCAGCTCTGCTTCCTCGGCAGACGATGCCAGTACGACGGCGAGTCCCTCCGCGGCCGCGCGGTCCACCAACTCCCGGGCGCCGTCAAAGCGGCGCAGCGCCGGCCAGTAGGTGGAGAAGACGGCGCCGTGAGCGGCCTTGAGCTGTTCGTCCTGCGTCCGGTCGCGGCCGTCGTCGAGCAGTTGCTCGATGAGCCTGCCGCCGCCCATGCCGACGCAGCGGTGGATGGCAGCCATCGGAACGTCAACACCTGCTTGCCGGAACGCCTGCCACCACGCCAGCACGTGCAGGTAGTTCGAGTCCACCAGCGTCCCGTCGACGTCGAACAGCACACCCTTCATGTCCACTCCTTTGCTTCGCCGTGTTAGTCGCTCACGATGGAGGTTGCCGGGCCCAGCTGTCTGGCGACGCCGGAGTCGAGCAGCGGCTGCAGCACAGCAAGCACGGCGGTCATCGAATCGTCCACCTCCAGCTGCACCGGGTACTGGGCCACCAGCATCGCCAGCAACGCACGAACGGCTGCCTCGGCGTCTTCGGCCGGCAGTGCCGTGTCGTAACCCAGCAGCACGTCGGCCGGTGCGTCGGTGCGCTCGTGCGTGTAGCTGACGGCGAAGGCCTGGATGGTGCCGCTCTCGGCCTTCGGCGCACTGCGCAGCACCACCGCTCCGCCGGCTCCCGCTGACTCGCTGAGCAGCATCTGCTGTGCGCGCCCCACGGTCATGTCCGCCCGGTCCCACACGTGGACCGAGTTGTAGAAGTCCGCCACCGCTCGGGTCAGTTCCACCGATCCGGTGGCCGCCTCCTCCAGTTGCGGGCCGGTTTCGCCCAGGGCTGGCAGCGGCAGCGCCCCCGGCGAAACCAGCACAACGCGTGAACTCTGGATCTGGGTCAGGCCGGCGGCCCGGGCAAACGCGGCACCGGATGTGTCCGGCTCCACTTTGGCCCGCAGCTTCCGCACGCCCGACGGCGCCTGCTCGGCTTCGGCGCGGAGCCTCGCCAGCAGGTCGCTGGCGACTCCCGCGCCGCGGTGCCCGCGGGCAACTTCGACGTAGACCCACAACCGGTCCGGGTGCAGGCTGGTCTCATAGACGGCACCTGCGGCAACCGCTATCCCCTGGTCCTCCGCCACGATGCACCGCGACCAGGGCTGGTCGGCGGAAGGCCGGAGCATGGCCCGGAAATGCCCGGCCTGGCCGGTTTCCGGATCGCCCCAGATTTGCAGCAGGGCCAAGTCATCGTCCTCGCGCCAGTCGCGGTAGGTCAGCTGGGCCATGGTTCTCCTTCATCGGGTGCGCTAAACGGGCGGTTCCTGAGGCGGTAACGGATGCCTGTCAGGCCCCGACCAGACGGGCCGCCAGGTATCCTTCGACCTTGTCCAGGGAGACGCGCTCCTGGGCCATCGAATCGCGTTCCCGGATGGTCACCGCCTGGTCCTCAAGGGTGTCGAAGTCCACGGTGATGCAGAACGGCGTGCCGATTTCGTCCTGACGACGGTAGCGGCGGCCGATGGCGCCGGCGTCGTCGAAGTCGATGTTCCAGTTCTTGCGCAGCGCCGCTCCGAGTTCCTTGGCCTTGGGCGAGAGGTCCTCGTTACGGGACAGCGGCAGCACCGCGGCCTTGACCGGGGCCAGCCGCGGATCCAGCCGCAGCACGGTGCGCTTGTCCACCCCGCCCTTGGCGTTCGGCGCCTCGTCCTCGGTGTAGGCGTCCACCAGGAACGCCATGAAGGAGCGGGTCAGGCCCGCGGCCGGCTCGATCACGTACGGGGTATAGCGCTCGTTGGTGGCCTGGTTGAAGTAGCTCAGGTCGGTGCCGGAGTGCTTGGTATGGGTGGACAGGTCGAAGTCGGTGCGGTTGGCGATGCCTTCCAGCTCGCCCCATTCCGAGCCCTGGAAACCGAAGCGGTATTCGACGTCGGTGGTGCCCTTCGAGTAGTGGCTCAGCTTTTCCAGCGGGTGCTCGAAGAGGCGCAGGTTGTCCCGGTTGATGCCCAGGTCCACGTACCACTGCAGCCGCGCGTCGATCCAGTACTGGTGCCACTCTTCGTCCGTGCCCGGCTCCACGAAGAACTCCATCTCCATCTGCTCGAATTCACGCGTGCGGAAGATGAAGTTGCCCGGGGTGATCTCGTTTCGGAAGCTCTTGCCGATCTGGCCGATGCCGAACGGCGGCTTTTTCCGCGAGGTGGTCAGGACGTTGTTGAAGTTCACGAAGATGCCCTGCGCGGTCTCGGGGCGCAGGTAATGCATGCCTTCCTCCTGGGCCACCGGACCCAAAAAGGTCTTGAGCAGGCCGGAGAATTCCTGTGGTTCGGTCCATTCACCCTTGGTGCCGCAGTTGACGCAGGCGATGTCCTTGAGTCCGTTTTCCGGTGCCCGGCCCTTCTTCTCCTCGTATTCTTCCTCGAGGTGGTCGGCGCGGTAGCGTTTGTGGCAGTTGAGGCATTCCACCAGCGGGTCGGAAAAGACGTCGACATGGCCCGATGCTTCCCAGACCTGGCGCGGCAGGATCACCGAGGAATCCAGCCCGACCACGTCGTCGCGGCCGCGCACCATGGTCTGCCACCACTGGCGCTTGATGTTTTCCTTTAGCTCGACACCCAGCGGTCCGTAGTCCCATGCGGAGCGGGATCCACCGTAAATCTCACCAGCCTGGAAAACGAAGCCGCGGCGCTTGGCCAGCGAAATGATCGAATCGAGGACTGATTTGGCTGCTGCCATGAGGTGGCTCTCCGTATCTCTCCAGGGCCGCTGGGTGCGGTCCGCAGGCTGTGATGGCACCAATCCGTCCGGCAGTTGCGGTGCGGATCGGCGCGTAGCGAAGCTACAACGTTAGCCTACCGAAAACGCGAATCCGAACCCGCATGAGGCAGCCGCGACATATGATTCCGGGCCCCTCACCAACAGAGCAACGACGGCGGCGGCGCAGCCAGGGACCGCGGCGGCGCCGTCAGCCGCTCCTGAACGAACGCCGTTGCCACGGCAGCGTGCCGAGCACAGCGGCCAGGAGGGTCAGCAGCGTACCCAGCACCGTCGCCGTCGTAATCACAGTGCCAGGTGCCGGTACGGCCAGGTCCAGCAGCAGCGAGCCCAGGATCTGCCCCGAAATCATGCCCAGTCCGGTCTGGAGCACGCCCAGCGAACGCACCAGCACCGCGGCCACCGCGATGAAGGCGCAGCCGATCGGCCCGCCCAGGTAATACCACCACTCGGCCGGCAGCGGGTTGCCGGTGCCGGCGATCGCCACTTTGATCCCCCACGCCGCCCACAGCAGCGCGCCGCCCACAATGAAATTGATCAGCGTGGCCGGCCATGGCGATCGGTAGTGCATGGTCTGCACCCCGTTCAGGGCCTGCTGGAAACTTTGCAGGAAGCCCGCTGCCAGCGGCAGCAGCACCGGCAGCAGCCAGGCGCTTGCCGGGCCGCCGAGGATGAGCTTGGGCGACACTGCCCAGGCCACCGCCAGCACGGTCAGCACGGCGCTGACCAGGCGGATACCGGTCACCGGACTCCGTCCGCCCGGCCCCAAGCCCAGCCGGTCCACCAGCAAACCGGACATGGTTTGCCCGGTCACCACCGCGACAGTGAAGAGCGCGATGCCGATCAGCGCCACGGTTTCGGCCTGGCTCAGGACCAGGAAGGCACCGCTGCAGCCAGCGAGCAAATACCAGCGCGGGAACTTTCGCTCCCGCAGCGCCGGAACCACGCGGAGCAGTCCGCGGCGGGCCGCCGGCAGCAGCAGGCATAGCGCTGCCAGCAGCACCAGGCCGGTGCTGAAACTGACGACGGCGGCCGCCAGTCCGTCGTCGAGCCGCGCGCCGAGCGCACCGTTGATCCGTCCTTGGATTGGCATGCATACGCCGGCCGCAACAGCCAAGGGCAGACCCACGGCCAGCGGCAGACGATGGTGGATGGGCACACCACCTACTTTAGGGCCGGGGCGCCGCCGCGGTGCCGGAATGCTCCGCCGCCCGGCTGCGCCGTCCCGCCCTCCAGCGGGGCACCGGCACGGCGGCCAGCAGTAGCGCGGCCATGGCCAGCAGCGTGCCCAGCACGGTGGCGGGAGCCAGCAGCGTGCCGGGCGCGGGGAACCACGCATCAAGGGCAAGCGATCCGAGCAGTTGCCCGGCGATCATCCCAATTCCCGACAGCAGGACGCCGAGCGAACGCACCAGGATGTTGGCAAAGACCACGAACACGCAGCCCATCGGCCCGGCCAGGTAGTACCACCACTCGGAAGGCAGCGGATTGCCGGTGCCTGCCACGGCCACCTTCACCAGCCACGCCAGCCACAGCGCGAGGCTGCCGGCGGCGAAATTGATCAGCGTCGCCGTCAGCGGTGTGCCGTAATGCACGGTGGCCGTTCCGTTCATTGCCTGCTGGAAGCTGCGCAGGAAGCCGGCCGTCAAGGGCAGCAGCACCAGCAACAGCCAGAGGCCGCCGGATCCGACCGAGAACTTCGGCGACGCGGCCCAGGCGACTGCCACCAGGGTCAGCGCCGCGCAGGCGATCCGCCGTGCGGTGATCGCCTTCCGTCCGGCCGGGCCCAACCCCATCCGGTCCACCAGCAGGCCGCTGAGCGAGGTGCCGGCGACGGTGGCCACAATGAACAGCGCAATGCCGATCTGCGCGACGGTCAGCCCTTGGGACAAGACCATGAAGGCCCCGAGGCACCCCGCCAGCAGGTACCAGCGCGGAAAGCGGCGTGCGCGCAGGGCAGGGGCAATTCGGCGAAGTCCGGCGCGGCCGCCGGGCAGCACCAGGGTCAACACCACCATCACCGCCAGCCCCACACTGAAACTGACGACGGCGGCCGCCAGACCGTCGTCGAGCTCCGCTCCGAGTGCACCGGTGATCCGGCCCTGCACAGGGATGGCCAGGCCGGTGCCGACAGCCAGCGGCAGGCTCAAGATCAGCGGAAGCGGCGAGGTACTGGGCACACTGGACATCTTAGGCCGGGCCGGGTCAGGCATGATGGAGACATGGCTTCCGACGAAATGTATGACGTGCCGATCCGCGACGAAATGATCCGGCTGGGACAGCTGCTCAAGCTGGCCAACCTGGCCGAAGACGGGATCCAGGCCAAGGAATTCGTCGAGAACGGGTTGGTGAAGGTGAACGGCGAAATCGAGACCCGCCGCGGACGCCAACTGCACGCCGGGGACACGGTCAGCTGCAACGGCGAAACGGTGCGCGTCAGCCGCGGCTGACGCGCACCGCGACAACAACGACGGCGGGCCTGGTGCTCGACAGGTCCCTACTCGACGCTGGCGCGCCTCCATCGCCCCCCGGAACGAGCGACACCCAGGGGCCGGTCAAGAGAGCGCCAGCGAACGCGTGGAGGTGCTACTTGGCGTTCAGCACCTTGTAGGTCAGGAATTCCTTCACGTGCGACAGTTCCTGGGCATTGATGCCGTGGCCGATCCCGGCATAGAGAACCTTGGTCAGGTCCACATGCTCGTTCGCCCACTCATGGGTGAACTCGATCTTGTCCGCGGTGATGACCGGATCCTCCTGGTCGCGGCCCCAGAAGACCGGCGGCTTGATGGCCTTGACCGCATCATCACGGAAGAACACGTTGCCATCCGCTGGCACGGCGAACCCGGAGAGCCCCACGACGGCGGCGATCTCCTCCGGCCGGTGGCGCAGCACCGACGTTGCCACGGCCATGCCCATGGAGAAACCCAGCACCGAAACGCTGCTGTGCTGGCCCTTAACACTGTCCAGCCAGGTCACTACATCGCTGACGGCCTTGGTCACCTTGTCCACGGAGAAGTCCGGCTCGTGCATCAACGGGAACCAGGTGAAGCCCGGCCCCATCGCCACCGGCGCACGGACCGCCGCCACGGTGAATTCCTCCGGCAGACCGGGCACCAGGCCCATAAGGTCCTGCTCGTGGGATCCGTAGCCGTGGAAGAGCACCAGCAGCGGTGTGCCCGCCCGTTCCTGCTCGGGCTTGGACCAGGCGACCACGGGCTGATAAGTAGTTTCAGTCATGCCGTCCATGGTCGCACAGAACCGCTATTACTTGAAAGTTTGAGCTTCTTCGGCAGGCGGACCGTCGTCGTCTCCTTGGGCGGGGCGCGCCTGCGCCGCCGCGCCGCTCCGCTCGATGTGCGCCGTCAATTCGGCAATGAAGCGGTCGGGATATTCCAGATGCGGTGAATGGCCGCAGTTGTCCAACAGAACCTCGGTGAAGCGTCCGCCGTTGGCCGCATATTTTTCCAGCACCGCCCGGATTTGCGAGATCATCGGCTGCAGCGGGGCCGTTTCCTCCCCCGGCCAGCCGGGCAGCACTCCGGCCTTGCCCAGGCAGTTCAGGTCGAAGAACGAAGCATCGGACACGATGGCGTCGCTATCGCCGTGGATCCACAGAATGTCCGGCTTGTCCGCCAGGTCCACCAGGGCGCTGGTATTGAAGACTCCAGGCGCCATCGTGTTGAGCACGCCGCGGCGCCCTGGAGCGAAACCCGGCCAGTTCTGCGACGGGACGGAATCCCCTGGATAGTTGTCGGGGCCGGTCTTGGTGCTGAGCATCGATTCGACCCAGATGTGCTCATGCGGGGACTCGAACCCGGCATGCACGTAGGTGGAGCGGTAGACCGACAGCGGCGAGGCGGGTGCGTCGTCGCTCCTGTCACCTGCTTCCAGCCGCGCGATGAAATCGGGGTTGGCGCCGCCGCCCCCGGTTCCGGCGTCGTCCTCGGTCAGCCGCCGCCCCTCCGGACCTGCCGTCCCGCCGAAACCGTACGGCGAGACCGGCGCTTGCAGCGCGAGGCTGAGGACCGGGTGCTCCAGCGCGTACTGCATCGCCACACCCCCGCCCATGCTCCAGCCGACCAAGTGCACGGGGCCCAGCTGCAAAGCTTCGAGCAGCCCGTGCAGGTCATCGGCAAAGTCACGCAAGCCGCGGCTTGCGTCCACCGGAGCCGTGTCGGTCTGGCCAAATCCGCGCAGGTCCGGCGCCAGCACGCGGTACTCCGGCGGCAGCGCCTGCATGGTCTCCTGCCAGAACAGCGAGGAGGAAACATTCCCGTGTACCAGAACCACCGGAATGCCGTCTGGCCGGTCGCCGGCGCGCTCCAAGACGTTCACTGTCAGCCGCTTGGTCGGCACCCGCCGCGCACTGATTCCCGCTAGCAATTCCATCTCAGCTCCTCGAGACTGAGTCAGCCGAGATGGCCGCCTCCAGCTCACACCCTAGCCAAAGATCCCGCCGCGGGCCATGCTTTCCTGAAAGATGATTCAGGTTTTACCTACGGGCATATCTGTGCATCCGAGGCGGCTTCTTGGGAGGATGTACCTGTGAGTAACTTGTCCCGTCCTGAAGCCCCCTCCTCCACGGTCGCCGCGGGCCACCCCTGGAGCCGCTTTGTAGCCATTGGCGATTCCTTCACCGAAGGCATCGGCGACCCTGATCCACGCAGTCCGGGTGGATACCGCGGCTGGGCCGACCGCGTGGCCGAGGAACTGGCCCGCGGCCAGGAGGACTTTGCCTACGCCAACCTGGCCATCCGCGGCCGCCTGCTGCAGCAGATCATCGATGAACAGATCGAACCGGCTCTGGCACTGAAGCCTGACCTGATCTCGGTCTGCGCCGGCGGCAATGACGTGATCCGCCCCCGAGCCGACCCGGATGCCCTGGCGGAGAAGATCGACCGGGCCGTCACCAGATTGGCTGCCTCCGGTGCAACCATCGTGCTGTTCACCGCGCCCGACTTCGGGGAGACCCCGGTGCTCGGCAGTGTCCGCGGCAAGGCCGCCATCTACAACGAGAACCTGCGCACGGTGGCCGCCCGCCACGACGCCATCGTTGCCGACATGTGGGCGCTGCGGCAACTGAAGGCGCCGCAGATGTGGGCGCCGGACCGGCTGCATTTCTCCCCGCTCGGGCACCACACCATCGCCGCCATGGTGCTGGACGCACTCAACGTCGAGCACACGCTGCAGCCGGAGGCACCCAAACCGCTGCCGCCCAAGCGCTGGCGCACCGCGCGCACCGAGGACTTCGTGTGGGCCCGCCAGCATCTGGTCCCGTGGGTGCTGCGCAGGCTCCGGCATCAGTCCTCCGGCGACGGGATCCTGCCCAAGCGTCCGGCTGCCGACCCGTTCTTCGGCCCGGGCATGCCTCCCGGCACGGCCGGATAACGGAGCCTGCCGTGCCGCAACCGGATCCCCAGGACATCCGCCGCCACCGTTTGCGGGCACAGCGGCTCTGGGACCACCCCGCGGACGACGCCGGCGCTGCCTTGCGCTGGCTCCTCGCCTTCCAGTCGCAGGAGTATGTTTATGCCCGCTGGTCGTTGGCGCAACGGACCGGCGGGTCGGCCCGGGACAATGCGGCGGACGTCGACGCGGCGATCGCCGCCGGAACGATCCTGCGCACGCACGTTCTGCGGCCCACCTGGCACTTCGTGTACCGCGACGATCTGCACTGGCTGATGCTGCTCTCCGGACCCCGGCTCAAGGCAGGCAACAAAGGCCGGGACCGGCAACTGGGCCTGGATGACGCGACGGTCGCGCGCAGCAATGAGGTGCTGGCCGCGGCGGTCGCTGACGGCCAGCACCGCACCCGGGATGAACTCGCGTCCCGGCTCACCAAAGCGGAGCTGCTTGAGGACAACGGGGCGAAGTTGAACGGTGCGTCCCTGCGCGGCCAGCGGCTGGGGCATCTGGTGTTCCACGCGGAGATGGACCGGATCCTGGTCAGCGGCACGCCGCGGTCGGCGGGATCCGGCACCGTACAGCAAACGTACGCCTCCTTCGACGAGCGCGTCCCGCCCCTGCGAACGGGCTTCGACAGGGAGGCAGCACTGGCGCGGCTCACCGGGCGGTACTTCGCCAGCCGCGGGCCGGCCTCGGTGAAGGACTGCTCGGACTGGTCCAAGCTGCCGCAGGCCGACATTAGGCGCGGATTGGAAGCAGGCGGGCAGGAGGGATTGGAGCGGACCGAAGCCGATGGGGTGGAGCTCTGGTTCTCCCCCGCAGCCGGGGCCGGCGGCGCACCCACTGCAGTCGGGACCGGCGGCGCACCCACTGCAGCGACCGAATGTCCCCGCGCCGACCTGATCCAGTGCTACGACGAATACGTCATGGGCTACACCAAAACGCGCGGCTACCTGGGCGGTTCGGCCCCGGCGGCGCTGAGCAGCACGGTGCCGCAGCATGTGCTGCTGCTGGACGGCAAGATGGCCGGAAACTGGAAACACGTGCTCAAGCCCGGCCCAGCCGAGCTGCGCCTGAAGCCGCTGCGCGTGTTCAGTCCCGCGGAGCGGCATGCCGTGGACCATGCCGTGGCTCGCTACGCGGCGTTCCTGCGGCGGCCCCTCACGCTGGAACTGGCATGAGGGCCATCGTCAGCCGCCGCCCGCGCTGCGGCTGCGGAGGGTCAACAACTGGATCGGACGCAGCTCGAACCTCGCCGAGCGCTCCCCGGCTCAGGCTCGGAAAAACGCCTGCGTGAGCTCGTCATGTAGCTGGTGGACGTCGGTCAGGAAGCCGTCGTGGCCCAGCGGCGTTTCGATGGTGTGTACCTTGACGGACCCCGGCAGTGCCTCGGCCAACTGCCGCGACTGTTCCGGGAAGTAGAGACGGTCGGAATCTACCGCCGCGATGAAGAATTCCGTCTCCTCAAGGCCGCCCAGGGACTGCTCCAGCGAGCCGCGGCCGCGGGAAACGTCGTGGCTGACCAGGGCCTCGGTGAGCAGGATGTAGCTGTTGGCGTCGAAGCGGGAAACCAGCTTCTCCGCCTGGTAGTCGAGGTAGCTTTCCACTGCATAGCGGCCGCGGGCCGACGGCGTGATGCCACCGAACGGCTGCTCCTCCGCCTGCGCCGAGCGGCCGAACCGGTACTCCAGTTCCGGCTCGGAACGGTAGTTGATGTGCGCGATCCGCCGGGCAATGCCCAGTCCGGCTTCAGGGGCGGGACCACCGTAGTAGTCGCCGCCGGCGAAGTGGGGATCCAGCCGGATGGCCGCGACCTGCGCCTGCGCAAACGCGATCTGTTCGGCGGTGCTGGCTGCCCCACACGCCATCACCGCGCACCGGGCCGTTCGCTCGGGGAACGTTGCTGCCCACTCGAGCGCGCGGGCCCCGCCCATCGACCCGCCGAGCACGGCATGCCAGCGGCGGATGCCTAGCGCATCTGCCAGCCGCGCCTCGGCCCGAACCGAGTCGCGGATGGTGACGAACGGAAACCGCGACCCCCATGGCGAGCCGTCCGGTGCCGGGCACGCCGGACCGGTGGAGCCGTAGCAGCCGCCAATCATGTTGGCGGCCACTACGAAATAGCGCTCCGTGTCGATGGTGGCACCGGGCCCGACCAGGTCGTCCCACCAGCCGTCCTCGTCGGAGGTGCCGCGGGCCACATGCGTGCTGCCGGTCAGGGCGTGCTCGATCAGGACGGCGTTCGACGCATCCGCGTTGAGGGTGCCCCAGGTTTCAAAGCCCAGGACAACCTCGGGCAGGTAGCCGCCGGCTTCCAGTTCCAGCGCACCAACAGGCATCCTGCGCAGGACGCCATCCGTCGCCTGATCCACAAGTTCCTGCGGTTGCACTATCGTCACGCTGCGTTCTACCTGCTTGCCTAGTCGTCCGAGCCCTTGGCGGCACGGAACCCGGCCTCCAAATCGGCGATGATGTCGTTGACGTTCTCGATGCCCACCGAGAGCCGGACCAGTCCGTCGGTCACGCCGGCGGACAACCGCTCCTCCGCCGAAAGCTGGGCGTGCGTGGTCGACGCCGGGTGGATCACCAGCGAGCGCACGTCGCCGAGGTTGGCCACATGCGAATGCAGTTCAAGTCCGTCCACAAAACGCTTGCCGGCCTCCAGTCCACCCTTGATCTCGAACGACACGATGGCACCGGTGCCCTTCGGACCGTACTTACGTCCGCGCTCGTACCAGGGGCTCGACGGCAGGCCGAGGTACGCAACGGAAGCAACGTCGTCGTGCGCTTCGAGGAACTCCGCCACCTTCTGCGCGTTGGCCACGTGCCGCTCGACCCGCAGGCTCAGCGTCTCAAGGCCTTGGGCGATCAGGAAGGCATTGAACGGGGAAATGGCAGAGCCCAGATCGCGCAGCAGCTGCACGCGGGCCTTGAGGATGTAGGCGAGGTTGGCGCCAAGCGCACTTCCGAAACCCAGGTCGCGGGCGAAGACCAGGCCGTTGTAGGTGTCGTCCGGAGTGTTGAAGCCCGGGAATTTCTCCGGATCGGCAGCGAAATCGAAGGTGCCGGCGTCCACGATCACGCCGCCGATGGCTGTCCCGTGACCCCCGAGGTACTTGGTGGCCGAGTGGAGCACAATGTCGGCCCCCCACTCGATCGGGCGAATCAGGTACGGGGTTGCGAGCGTGTTGTCGACGATCAGCGGCACGCCGTTCTCGTGCGCGATGCTGCTGACGGCCTCCAAGTCCAGCACGTCCTGGCGCGGGTTGGAGACCACCTCGCCGAAGAACGCCTTGGTGTTCGGCTTCACGGCGTCGCGCCACTGCTGCAGGTTGTCCGGATCCTCAACGAACGTCACTTCGATGCCGAACTTGGGCAGCGTGGTGCGCAGCAGGTTGTACGTACCGCCGTACAGGCTGGGGCTGGCTACGATATGGTCGCCGGCCTCGGCCAGGTTCAGGATGGAGAACGTGGACGCAGCCTGGCCGGAGGCCAGCAGCAGTGCGCCGACGCCGCCTTCCAGGTTGGCGATCCGGGTTTCCACAGCCTCGCTCGTCGGGTTGCCGATCCGGGTGTAAATGGGCGCCAGTTCGGACAGGGCGAAGCGGTCCGCGGCGCTCTGCGCGCTGGGGAACACGAACGACGTGGTCTGGTAGATCGGCAGCGCGCGGGCGCCGGTGGCGGCATCCGGCTCCTGGCCGACGTGGATTTGACGGGTTTCAAAGGACCAGTCTGCATTGGACATGGTGCAACTCCTTCAACGGAAGGGGTCATCCGGGATCCGGCCGTGCCGGTATATCCGTCCCGGGTGTGACCCGCGCTTGCGCACCGCCTTGTGGCGGCTGCCTGGTCTTCACCCGGGGCACCCCACCGCGGTTGGAGGGTTGCCGGCCAGCAAACCGGGGTTTCACGCTGGCACTCATGACCTGCGTCCAGTCTCGGCGGAGAGACCGGCGGGCCGCAACAATATGACATCTTGTGACCGCCTGCGGTGCTCACTTCCCTGCCTCACCGGGGACACGAACAAACCCTTGGCTGTCAAGGGCTAGCGTGAAGAACCACCACGAAAACACAGTGACTTAGGTCACCCTAAGTCGAGCACGGGTTCACAAAGTGCCAAGATATGCCTATGCGCTTCGACCACGTTTCTTATGCTGTTGAGCCCGACGGCCTGGCTGCCACCTCAGAGCGGATTTCCAAAGCTCTGGGTATCGACGCAGTCAAGGGCGGGGTGCATCCCCGCTTCGGCACCCGCAATATGATCTTCCCCCTGACTGACCATCACTACCTGGAAGTCGTGGAGGTCCTGGACCACCCCGCGTCCGACAAGGCCCCCTTCGGCCAAGCCGTGCGTGCCCGGTCCGAAGCCGGCGGTGGCTGGATGGGCTGGTGCGTGGAAGTGGACGATCTGACCCCGTTCGAAGAGCGGCTGGGCCGTCATGCGGTCCCCGGGAACCGAAAGTTTCCGGACGGGCAGGAATTGAGTTGGCAGCAAATCGGCATCAAGGGCCTGATCGCCGACCCGCAGGTCCCCTACATGCTGCGCTGGGATGACGGCACCGAGGCGCTCCACCCGTCCAACGCGCGCCCCGCAACCGTCAAGCTGATCGGCCTGACCATTGCCGGATCCTCGGAACGCGTGGCCGACTGGCTGGGCACCCCGGTGGATGCCCTTCTCGACGACGTCAAGGTTGCCTGGACCGCGCCGAACGGCACGCCCGGCATCATGTCGGTCCGCTTCGAAACCGCGAACGGCATCGTCGAACTCTAAAGTTCTGGTCCCGGCTGGACGGTACCAAGGATCGCGTTTTTGCAGGGGCTCCCATTTCGGCCTCTTGCGCCACCGTGGGTGGGAGCAAGAGGCGGAACGGGAGCCTTTGGCATGTCCGGTAGGGAACCGCCGGATTCCCGCGGGGTGGGCGGGGCGGTTTAGGTCCCGATGCCGATGGCCGGACCCACCAGCGCATACCCGACAAAGCCCGCGATATCCAGCAGTGCATGAGCAATCACCAGCGGCATCACCCGCTTGACCTTCGTGTAGACGTACCCGAATATCAGCCCCATCAGGAAGTTCCCGATGCCCGGCCCGATCCCCTGGTACAGGTGGTAGGTCCCGCGCAGGGCGGCGCTGACGAAGATTGTGGTCCAGATCCCCCAGCCGAACTTGGCGAACCGGTTGAAGAGGTAGCCCAGCATGACCACCTCTTCGAGGATGGCGTGGCGCAGGGCGGACAGCACCAGCACCGGCACGGTCCACCAGTATTCGTCCAAGGCCGCGGGGACAATGGCGGTGGTGATCCCCAGCGCCCGGCCGGCGGCATAGACGACCAACGTGCCGGCCCCCATCACCAGCGCCAGCAGGAAGCCCAGACCGAAGTCCACCTTGGGCCGGGAGAAGGTAAATCCGATCGAGCGGAAGGCCGATTGGCCGGGCGAGGTCATGAGGAGCAGCACCAAGGCCACCGGCACCAGCGCAAAGCAGATGCCGAGCATCTGGTAGACGAAATCGAAGATTTCCCGCTGGTTCAGTACCGGGTTCAGCTTGGTGGTTTGCGAGGCCAGCGGCGCGCGGGTCATCTTCTCCAGCAAGTTCACCACGGCGTAGACCGCCGACTGCCCCAGCGAAACTCCGAGCACAATGAGCACTTCCGCCCGGTAGTAGCTCAAGGTGCGCGGTGCACTCGCGGTGACCACCTTCTGCTTGTCCATAGCCTCCATCTTGCCAAGGGATCCGGGGTCGGAGACAGTCGGAATGGATCCGCGTTCCACCCTCCCCCCGCCGCTGCATCGGCTTTCGTTGCGGCGCCGGCGTTCCGAGACCAGGCCTCGCTAGAGGTCCAGCAGCAAACGCTTGCCCTTGCACCGGGAGACGCAGATCATCATGGTGTCTCCGGCGTCGCGTTCGGCATCGGAAAGCAGCGAATCGCGGTGGTCAATCTCGCCGCCCAACACGGGCGTTTCACAGGTACCGCAGATTCCCTCACGGCACGAATTCAGCGCGCTGATCCCGGCCGCTTCGAGGGCCTGCAAGATGGACTCATCGGATCCCACCGGGACCTCCGTCCCGTCGGCCAGTTCGACGACGAAGGCCGACTCGCCGCCCGCGGGGGCCACCGGGGCACCGCCGGTAGCGGCGAAGCGTTCACAGTGGAACCGTCCGGGGTCTTCCCAGCCGTCGGCAATCGACTCAATGACATTGAGCAGCGGGCCGGGACCGCAGGCGTATACGTGCGTGCCCGAGCCCTGCTCCGCCAACAGATCGGCCAGCGGGTAGAAACCGCTCTCGTCGTCGGCGTGAATGTGGATGTCCCCACCGAGCGCCATGATCTCTTCGAGGAACGCCATCGAGGAGCGGCTGCGTCCCAGGTAAACCAGGCGCCACGGTACGCCGAGTTCGGCAGCCTCGCGGATCATCGGCAGGATCGGAGTAATACCGATGCCGCCGGCGATGAAGACGTAGCTGTCCGCGGGGGCCAAGACGAAGTTGTTGCGCGGGCCCCGGACCTGGATCTTGGTGCCGGGCCTCAGCATGTCGTGCACATAGGCCGAGCCGCCGCGCCCCTCGGCCTCGCGCAGGATCCCCAGCCGCCAGGCTGAGCGGTCCGTGCGCACGGAGCAGAGCGAGTACTGGCGCAGCAGGCCGTTGGGTAGGAGCACATCCACGTGGGAGCCGGCGTCCCACTCCGGCAACGCCTCCCCCAGCGGGTGCTCCAGCTCCAACGAGACGACGTTGCTGGATTCGCGCCGGATCGAGCGGACCTCGACGTCGAAAAATTCTTCGGTCATGATTCCCCCTTTGCCACGTCAGGCCGCGGCCGGTTCGGCGAGCACAGAGGCAAGGAAGGCCTTGGTGCGTTCGTTCTGAGGGTTGGTGATGATGTCACGGGCCGGTCCCTGCTCCACCACATAGCCGTCCGCCATAAAGACCACCCGGTCGGCGACGTCGCGGGCAAAGTGCATCTCGTGCGTCACCACCACCATGGTCATGCCGGAGTTGGCCAGGTCCTTCATGACCTTCAGGACCTCACCCACCAACTCCGGGTCGAGGGCGGAGGTCGGCTCATCAAAGAGCATCAGCTGAGGCTCCATGCACAGGGCGCGGGCGATAGCCACCCGCTGTTGCTGGCCGCCGGAAAGCTGGCGCGGATAAGCCTCGGCCTTTTCCGCCAGTCCTACCTTCTCCAGCAGGGACATGGCCCGGGCCGTGGCAGTGGCCTTCTTCTCCTTGCGGACCAGCCGCGGTGCCTCGATCAGGTTTTCCATCACCGTCATGTGCGGAAACAGGTTGAACTGCTGGAAGACCATGCCGACTTCGGTGCGGCCGCGGCAGACGTCGTTGTGGCTCTGTTCATACAGCTTGCTGCCTTTGAGGTCGTAGCCCACGATCTTGCCGTTCACCCACATGCGGCCGCCGTCGACCGTTTCCAGGTGATTAATACAGCGCAGGAAGGTGCTCTTGCCCGATCCTGAAGGGCCGATCAAGCAGACAACTTCCCCCGGCTGCACCTGCAGGTCAATGCCCTTCAGAACCTGGTTGGAGCCGAAATTCTTGCAGATCGCGTCCGCTTTAACCATCGGTTCAACGCCGTGCGTAAGCGTCATTTCTTGCTGCCTTTCAGGGAGAGTGCGTCGTGCGTCGCGAAAAACCGCTTCAGCTGCTGCAGCGGTGTCGGCGGGAGGCTCCGCTGGTTGCCGCGGGCAAAGCGCCGCTCCAGGTAGTACTGGCCGATGGTCAGGATCGAAGTGATCAGCAGGTACCAGAGGCTGGCGACGATCAGCAGGGGCACTGTCTCGAACGTCCGCGCGTAGATGATCTGCGCCGAGTACAGCAGCTCCGGCACCGAGATGACGCTGACCAACGCGGTGGTCTTGAGCATGCCGATGGTTTCGTTTCCGGTGGGTGGGATGATCACGCGCATCGCCTGCGGCAGCACCACCCGGCGCATCGTCTGCATCCGGGTAATGCCCAGGGCCTCGGCTGCCTCGGTTTGCCCATGGTCAACGGAAAGTATTCCTGCCCGGACGATCTCGGACATGTAAGCGCCCTGGTTAAGGCCAAGGCCGAGGATCGCTGCTGTCATGGGGGTGATCAGCTGGTTTGCGTCCAGCTCGACGCCGGGAATACCGAGTGTGATGACCGGATACAGTGCCGCGAGGTTGAACCAGAACAGCAACTGCACCAGCACCGGCGTGCCGCGGAAGAAGTTCACGTAGGCGAAGGCGGCACCTCGTACCACTGGATTGACGGAGAGCCGCATGACTGCGAACACGACGCCGAGCACAATGCCGATGGCCATGCTGATCGCGGTCAAGCCAAGCGTGACGAGAATGCCCCGGCCGATGGACACGTCGCGCAAGTAAAGTCCGACCACGTCCCAGCCGAAGTTGGGGTTTGTCATCACGGACCGCGCCAGCAGTCCGGCGATCACAACGATCACGGCCGCGGCCAGCCACCGGCCGGGATGCTTGGCCTTGACGACGGTGTAGCCATCGCCGGCAGGGGCTGCTTGCTCGCTTCGGGTAGTCACGACAGTCATGCGGCTGCTTCCTCTCCGCTACTTCTGGTTGAGGGCTTCGGAGCTGATCAGCACGGACTCCGGGAAGTCCCACTTGTCGCCGAGCTCCTCATAGTGGCCACCGGCGATGACGCCCTGCACTGCTGCAGCTACGGCTTCTGTCATCCCCGTGTCCTTGGCCAGGGCGATTCCGAACGGTACGGCATCGTAGTCCTCGCCTTCGGCGAGTTCGAACTGGCCGTTGGCTTCCTTGCCCTGGTAGGCCAGCGGCACGCTGTCCGCAATCACCCCGTCGACACGGCCGGAAGCCAGCGCCAGGTTGGCGTCGGTCTGCCCGGGAAAGTTCTGGATCTTAATCTCTTCCTTTCCGTTGGCCGTGCATTCCTTGGAGAACTCGGGGAGGTATTCCATCGACTGGATCGAACCCTTTTGGCCGGCGATCTTCTTCCCGCACATGCTCATGGGGTCCATGGAGATACCCAGCGGATTTCCCGGAGCGACGGCGACGCCCGTGCCGGTGTGGAGGTACTCGACGAAGTCCACGATCTTCTCGCGTTCCGGCGTGACGGAGAAGGCCGACAGGGCCATGTCGTACTTGCCGGAGGCCAAACCGGCCAGGATCGTGTCAAACGTTGCCGGTACGTGCTCCACCTTCAGGCCCAGGGCGGCACCGACGGCGTCGGAGAAGTCCACGTCGAAGCCGATCATGGTCTTGTTGTCGGTGTCGTAATACTCGAACGGGGCATAGGTCGGGTCGGAAGCGACTTTCAGCGTACCGGCGGCCAGCACGTCCTCGGGCAGCAGGTTCCGGGCTGCTTCGTTAACCTGGACCGCTTCCACCCCGGCGCCTGCCGCGGCCGGAGCAGCGGTATCCGCTGGACCGGTAGCCGCGCCGGAGGCGTTGGTGCACGCGGTCATGGAGACGGCCAGCAGGACGGATCCGGCGAGGAGGTAGGAACGGGTGGCACGCTGACGAGAATGACGCATGGACTTTCCTTTCATGGTCCGGACGGCGTTGTCCGGTGGTGGATATCCGCACTGATCAGGAGACGACCAGTGCCTCGGTGCTAGAAAATTTCAGTTTCGATGCGCAGCTTCGAAGGTGCGTCCCGACGAGTGGCGAATGCGTTGGCCCAGTCAGGGGACCCACCTCAAGACCTTGGCCTGACGCGGGACGAGGGTGATGACCTGGACAGCGGATTCCCCGGCGGCAAGCGAAAGCCGGATGGCTTCGGCGTCCTCGCCCTCGACGATGAACACATCGCCGGCCCGCAACCAGCGTTCCCACGGTCCGTCCTCGGCCGCGACCAGTGCTTCGCCTCCCAGTCCGGTTACAATCAACTGCTCGCCGGGCCCGCGCTGCAGCGTGCCGGTATAGCTGCCGGTGTAGCGGAGGCTTTCGGAGGCGATGTAGTTTGCATCGGCCTCCAGTTCCACGGTGGGTTCGGGGCCGGTTTCATCCAGCTGCACCGTCCATCGCCAGGGGTCGCCGCGCTCGGCCGAGTCCGGACACGCGGCCAGGATCTTGGCGCCCGTTTCGGCGGACGTTTCGCCGCCGAGCGGGTTGGCCCTAATCAGCATCCACATGCCGGGGCCTAGGCCGTCCTGGGAGCAACCGGCTCCCGCCGGGCGGCCGGCTGGGCCGCGGCCTTCGCCTGCTGTTCCTGCTTCAGCAGCGCGCTCAGGATGCGCCGGGCCCTGGCCACGCCGCCATCCTGGGCGATCAGCACGTCGAACTCGCCCTTGGGGCGGGTCTGCATGCCAATCTCCTGGGCCTCCAGCGCGGTGGCGTCCTCGTCCAGCACGGTGGCCAGGCCGACGCGCAGGTCTTCGGTGGCCTGCTCATTGTCGACGGCGAAGTTGCGGCTGAAGGCGTAGTAGTACCAGGAGTTGTGCGCGTCGATCGGCGTAATGCCGTTCAGCACCTTGATCAGGAAGCCCTCTTCGCGGGGCCTGCCCTCGCCGGTGATGCCCGAGTGGAGCACATGCAGGTTCGGCACGAAGAACTCGGTGCAGTGGAAGCGGTCGAACAGCCCGCGGGCGTCCATCGTTTCTGCGTACAGCGGCGGTGCTTCCACCGAGGGCATGAGGCGGTCCACGCTGACCACGTTGCCGTCGACCTCGACGGTGATGCCGTGTTCGTAGATGTAGTCATCGCCCACGGTGGTCTGGTGCAGGAAGGACTCATGGGTCAGATCCAACAGGTTGTCGTGGATCAGGTCGGCCCGGCACTTGAAGTGGTACGAATGGGTGACGGTAGCCCACTCCGGGTCCACCATCCAGTGGGTGTCCGGGACATCGGCCGGATCGGCCAGCTCCGGATCGCCGGTCCAGACCCAGATCCAGCCGTCCTGCTCCACCACCGGGTACTTGCGCACCTTTGCGCGTTCCGGAATAGAGGTCTGGGCCGGCACCTTCGTGCACATGCCGTCCGGACCGTAGGTGAATCCGTGGTACCCGCATTCCACTGAATCACCGACGGTACGGCCTTCGGAGAGCGGGAAGGCACGGTGCGCGCAGCGATCCGCCAGCGCAATAGCCTCGTTGTCCTGCGTCCGGAACAGGACGATCGGCTGCTCGCAGATCACTCGGCGCACCGGCTTGCGGGTGACCTCCGTTGACCACGCCGCCACATACCAGGTGTTCAGCACATACATTTTCGGTTCTCCTCCATCACGTGTGTATACACTGTATTCAGGTAGCGGATGTGACGTCAAGCACTTTCCGCAAAAGGTTCAATAGGTTACCGTTTCACCCGAACTTCGGCCTCGATCCGCGTCCTGCAGCCGCCCGGACGCTAGAGTGCACACAACAGAAGGAGGCCACCATGGCTGCGATACCGAATGACGTGAGACCGCTCTCCGTCCGCGTCCATGAGCAGTTGAGCACCGACATCATCAGCGGGGCCATCAAGCCGGGCTCGGCGCTGGCCCAGGAGGGGGTCGCTGCGCAGTACGGCGTGTCCCGCACCCCGGTCCGCGACGCGCTCACCCAGCTGACGCTGGAGGGCTTGACCACGCTGGTCCCGGGGAAGGGCTACATAGTCAACCAACTCGACGAGCGTGAGATCGAGAACGTTTTCGAGGTCCGCTACGCCCTGGAATCCCTCGCGGTCCGGAACGCCATCGGCTCCTACACACCGCAGCAACTGGTGCGGCTCGGTGGGCTCATCGACGAGACGGAGATCGTCGACCCGCAGGACAGCGACGAACTCTTCCGGCTGGGCCGCGCGTTCCATCTGGCCCTGGTGGAGCCTGCCGCCAACGACTACCTGCGCGGCGTCATAGCCTCCATCTGGAACCACCCCATCCAGCACCGGATTACCTTGACCTACCGGCAGGGACCGGAACACCAGGCCAAGGTCATCCACGACCACCGCAGCATTCTGCAGGCGCTCAAAGACCAGGACGCCGCCCGCGCCGTCGAGGTCCTGGCGCATTGCCACGATGTAAAAGACCCCAACCGCTACGAGCACATCGGCTGAAAGCGGTGCCCCGGCTCTAGGATCTCCCGGCCATTTTCACGCCGGCCCGCCACACGGCCGCCGTCAGCGGCATGCCGGGGCGGTAGGCCAGATGGGTGGCCGAGGGGGCGTTGAGCAGGTGCAGGTCGGCGCGGTGCCCGACGGCGATCGAGCCCACCGCCCGCTGTCCGTCCTCGTCCCGGCCCACGTGGCGGCCCAGCGCCAGGGCACCTCCGTAGGTCGCCGCGCGGACCGCTTCCTGGACGCTCAATCCCATCTGCAGCACCGCCGTCGTCACGCAAAAGTTCATGGAACTGGTGAAGGAGGTGCCGGGGTTGCAGTTGGATGCCAGCGCAATTTCCGCACCGGAATCCAGCAGCTGCCGTCCCGGCGCCAACGGCTGTCGAGTGGATAGATCACAGGCCGGCAGGCAGGTGGCCACGGTGCCGCGCTCCCCCGTGCCGCTGGCCCGGTCCCAGCCCGCCCAGGTTCCGGCGAGCGCTGCGACGTCGTCGTTGGAGAGGTAGTTCACGTGGTCCACGCTGGCCGCGCCGAATTCCACCGCCAGCTGCACGCCCGGGCCCTCGCCCAGCTGGTTGCCGTGCACGCGCAATCCGAGGCCGGCGTCGCGGCAGGCAGCGAGGACCCGGCGCGACTGCTCCTCGTTGAAGGCGCCGCGTTCGCAAAAGACGTCCGCCCACTGCACATACGGCCCGACCGCAGCCAGCATGTCGCCGCACACCAGGTCGGTGTACGCGTCGGCATCGATGCCGTCCGGGACCAGGTGGGCGCCGAGGTACGTCACCTCGTCGGCCACGGTAGAGGCGATCCGGGCGCTACGGGCTTCCTGCTCCACGTCCAGGCCGTAGCCGGTCTTCGTCTCAAGGTAGGTAGTGCCGCCGGCCGCTGCCTCCGCGACGCGGGCCAGCAGCAGCCGGGTCAGTTCGTAGTCGCTGGCCTCGCGGGTGGCGCCGGTGGTGACCGCGATCCCGCCGGCCTGATAGGACTGTCCGGCCATCCGGGCTTCGAACTCGGCGGTGCGGTCGCCGGCGAAGACCAAGTGGGTGTGCGAGTCCACCCATCCCGGCAACACGGCCCGTCCGCCGGCATCGAACTGTTCGTCGGCGTCAGGTGCCTGCGTCGAGGAGCCGAGCCAGGCGATCCGCTCCCCCTCGATGATCACCGCGGCATCGTGGAGCACTGAATCAGCGCCGCGGGCCGGGTCCTGGGTGTGCAGTTCGCCGATATTGGTGATGACGGTGCTCACGCGATCTCCTTCAGTGCCGCGGCCAGCAGGTCGGCCGGCTGGCCCAGCCGCGAGTGGATGCCGTTGACCGCCAGCAGTTCCCCGCCGACGACGACGGCCGTGACATCCGCTGACGTAGCCGTCAGCGGCAACTGGCCGGGGTCCGAGCCTACCGTGCGCATCGAGGCTGGGTTGACCGCGACCAGATCGGCAGCCATGCCGACGGCGATGCCCGCCGTGGGGGTCGCCATCGCGGCCACGGCTCCAGCCGACGCCGCATGCAGAAGTTCGTCCGGGGTGAACCGTCCGCGTTGCCCGCTGGCCAGGCGCTCGCCGTGCTCCAACGCACGCATCTCCAGCCACGGGTCCACCACCGCGTGCTGGTCCGTGCCCAGCGCGATGACTGCGCCGGCATCGGCCAAGGCCCGGGCCGGGCCGATCCCATCGGCCAGGTCGGCCTCGGTGGTCGGGCACATCACCACGGTGGCGCCCGCGCTACCCAGCAGGTCGATGTCCTCTTCGGTCAAATGGGTGGCGTGGACCGCGCTCAGGCGTGGCGACAGCAAGCCGTGCCGCGCCAGCAGTCCGGCCGGCGTGACCCCGTACTCCGCCACGCAGGCTTCGTTCTCTGCCGGCTGTTCGGAGAGGTGGATGTGCAGCGGCAGTTCCGGCGGCAGCCGTTCGGCAATGACCGGCAGCGCGGATTCGGGCACACCGCGCACCGAGTGCAGCGCGGCCCCCACGGTGATCTGGGCCGGGTCGAACCCGGCTGCCACCGCCTTCCGGAGCGAGTCCAGCCGGTCCAGCCAGGCGTGCACATCGCCGTCGCCGAACCGCTGTTGTTCAGGGGCCAGCGGCTTGCCGATGCCGCCGGCCAGATAGCACGTGTCCAGCAGGGTCAGGCGGATTCCGGCGGCGGCGGCGGCCCGGCACAACGCCAGTTCCATGGCATGCTCGCCCGCGTGCTCACCGTCACTGCCCTGGCTGCCGCTTCCGGCGCCATCGGGACCGGCTGCGACGACGGCGCCACCGCCGTACGCGGCGCCATCCGGACGGTGGTGGACGTAGTGGAAGTCGGCCACGCTGCTGAAACCGGCCGTTACCATCTCGGCGAACACGGCCGTGGCCAGCCGCTCGTACTTGCCGGGGGTCAGCGCGCCGGCCGTCCGGTACATCTGCTCCCGCCAGGTCCAGAAGTCGCCGCGGCCGGCATGTGTGCGGCCGCGCAGGGCACGGTGGAAGGCATGCGAATGCGCGTTGGCGGCAGCCGGGAAGACCACGCCGTCCAACACCAGCACGCCGGTGGCGGGGTCCGGCCGCGGTGCCGTGCCCACGTGGGTGATGGCACCGCCGTCGTCGGTTTCCAGGAGGATGTCGTCCGCCACACCCTCCGGCCCCAGCCAGGCGCGTTCGCACCAGATGCTGCTCACAGGAGTGCCTCCAGCACGTCGGCGAGGGCGGCAGCGCCGGCGTCCGCGTCCCAGGGTTCCACGTATTCCTCCGGCGAGTGCGAAATGCCGGAGGGGTTCTTCACGAACAGCATGCCCGAAGGCACCCGCGCGGCCAGCACGCCGGCATCGTGCCCGGCACCGGTGGCGAGCACAGGGGCCCCGGGCAGGGCGTTTTCCAGCTGGCGTTGCAGGGCCGAGTCGAAGTGCACCGTGCCGCTGTAGGACTCCTCCGTGAGCGACACCGAGCAGCCTTCGAAGGCGGCGATCTTCTGCGCCTTGCCGTGAATGGTTTCCACCAGCTGCGCGGTCACCGCGTCGTCGGGATGGCGGGCATCCAGCCACAAATCCACCCGCGAGGCGATCACATTCGTGCCGCCGGGCACCGGCTGGATCCGTCCCACCGTGGCCCGGGCATCGGCCTGCTTGGCGGCAGTCTGCTGCACCGCCAGGATGATCTGCGCGGCGGCCACCATCGGGTCCGCACGGTCCGCCATCAGCGTGGTGCCGGCGTGGTTGCCCTGGCCGGCCACGCTGATCCGCCACCGCCCGTGGCCCAGGATGGAACTGCCGACGGCGATGGCCGGGCCGTCCTCGCCCAGGCCGCGGCCCTGCTCCACATGCAGCTCAATGAAGTCGCCGATCCGTGCCAGCGCCTCGTCGTCGCAACCGAGGTGCGCCGGATCCAACCCATTGGCCCGGGCGGCATCGGCGAAGGTTGTGCCATCTTCATCACGCAGATTCCGGGCCTTGTCCGGGTCGATGGCCCCGGACAGTAGCCGCGAGCCGAGGCACGCCACACCGAACCGCGAACCCTCCTCTTCCGGAAAGACCGTGACGGCCAGCGACCGGTTCGGCTGCACGCCGCGCTCCTTGAGTACGTCGACGGCGGCCAGCGCGGATGCGACGCCCAGCGGACCGTCAAAGGCACCCCCGCCGGGCACCGAATCCAGATGGCTGCCGGTGACCAGCGCGCCGCGCTGCGGCTCGCCCCACCATGCCCAGATGATGCCGTTGCGGTCCGTCTCCACGTCTAGACCGCGGCGCCCGGCCTGCTCGATGAACCAGCCGCGCAAATCCAGCTCAGCGCCGGAGAACACCGGGCGCGAATACCCCCCGCGCTGCCCGTCCCGCCCAACATCGGCAATAGATTCCAGGAGTGACGTGACGGTCTGCATGAACCAACTTCCTTCGTAACTATAGAGAGGGCCAAAGGCCGGCTGTCGGAGAGGCGCTCATGCCGGCCTCCCCGAGCATTAATGGGGTCGGCCGGAGGCCGGCTTTCGTGTAGGCGCGCCTCGCCGAGCGAGGAACGAGCGAGGTGTCGAAGCGCCGGCGAAAGCCGGCCGCAGGCCGCCAGCTACTCCGCCATCGGGATCCGGACACCGCGTTCGGCCGCCACCTCGACCGCCCGGTCGTAGCCCGCATCCACATGCCGGATCACACCCATGCCCGGGTCGTTGGTCAACAACCGCTCCAGCTTCTGCGCCGCCAATTCGGTGCCGTCCGCCACCGAGACCTGGCCGGCGTGGATAGAACGTCCGATGCCGACGCCGCCGCCGTGGTGGATGGAGACCCAGGTGGCCCCGGAGCTTGCCGCCGTCAGCGCGTTCAGCAGCGGCCAGTCGGCGATGGCGTCGGAGCCGTCGGCCATGGCCTCGGTCTCGCGGTAGGGCGAGGCGACGGAACCGGAGTCAAGATGGTCGCGGCCGATCACGATGGGCGCCGAGACCTTGCCTTCTGCCACCAGCCGGTTGAACAGCAGGCCGGCCTGGTGCCGCTCGCCGTAGCCCAGCCAGCAGATGCGCGCCGGCAACCCTTCGAACTCCACCCGTTCGGCGGCGGCGTCCAGCCAGCGGTGCAGGTGTTCGTTCTCCGGGAAGAGTTCCTTCAGCGCGGCGTCCGTGACCTCGATGTCCTTCGGATCGCCCGAGAGCGCTACCCAGCGGAACGGCCCAAGCCCCTCGCAGAACAGCGGACGGATGTAGGCCGGAACGAATCCTGGGAACTCGAAGGCCCGGTCATAACCGCCCTTGCGCGCCTCGTCGCGGATGGAGTTGCCGTAGTCGAAGACCTCGGCGCCGGCATCCTGGAATTCCACCATCGCTTGTACGTGCCGGGCCATCGAGGCCTGCGCCTTCTTGGTGAACCCTTCGGGATCAGCCTGTGCCTCGCGCTGCCAGTCGGCCACCGAGATTCCTTCGGGCAGGTAGGACAGCGGATCGTGGGCGGAGGTCTGGTCGGTGACCACGTCCACGGTGAGCTCGCCGGCCTGGTGCCTGCGCAGGATCTCCGGGAATACCTCGGCGGCATTGCCCACGTAGCCCACGGACCAGCCGCGGCCTTCTTCCTTGGCCTTCATGACCTTGGCGATCGCGGTGTCCAGGTCCGTCTCCACCTCGTCCAGGTAGCGCTTGCCCACGCGCCGGCGCAAACGTGCCTCGTCCACGTCCACGATCAGGCAGGCGCCGTCGTTGAGCGTGACGGCCAGCGGCTGGGCCCCGCCCATGCCACCACAGCCGCCGGTCAAAGTCAGTGTGCCGGCCAGCGTGGGGGAACCGGTCTTGCCGGCCTCGTGCAGCTTGGCCCCGACGGCGGCGAACGTCTCGAAGGTGCCCTGCAGGATGCCCTGGGTGCCGATGTAGATCCAGGAACCGGCGGTCATCTGGCCGTACATCATCAGGCCCTCGGCTTCCAGCCGGCGGAACTCCGGCCAGTTGGCCCAATCCCCCACCAGGTTCGAGTTGGCCAGCAGCACGCGCGGCGCCCAGGGGTTGGTCCGGAGCACGCCTACCGGTTTACCCGACTGCACCAGCAGGGTCTCATCGTCTTCCAGGTCCGCCAGCGTCTTCACGATCGCGTCATAGGCCTCCCAGGACCGCGCGGCGCGGCCGGTTCCGCCATACACCACCAGATCCTCGGGGCGCTCGGCCACTTCCGGGTCCAGGTTGTTCATCAGCATCCGAAGCGGCGCCTCGGTCTGCCAGCTCTTGGCGGTCAGCGTGGTGCCGCGGGAAGCCCGGATGGTGCGGGAGGGATCGTGCTGGGTGAACGTCATTGTTGTGCCCTTTCTGGCTGCGACGAATCTGGCTGGGAAGTTGTGGCTGGGGTGGTTTCCGGCTAGGACGTAGTTTCGGGCTCGGTGAAGAGCGCGCCGGCCTGTTCGGCCAACAGCAGCCCGAATTTTTCTGCTGCTTCGGCTGTGGTGCGGTAGCTCGGAGCGACTATGCTCAGCGCCGCTACGACTTTGTCTCCGGCGAAAACCGGCGCCGCGACGGCGGTCACGTCGGCCTCCACACTGTCCGCCATCACGGTGAAGGTGCCGCGGTCCACCTGTCCGCTGAGCGCGGCGCCCGCCGCGCTGCCCGCGATCGGGAAGGTCCGGCCCACCCAGTTGACGTGCCGCACGGTGTGCGTACCTTCTTCGATGGCCACGTACAGTCCGTGCTCGTTGCCGGCGGTCACGCTCAGATAGGCGGATTCCCCGGTGCGGTCCACCAGCGTACGCAGCACATCCCGGCCGGCGTCGACCAGCGACTCATGGCTGAGCGCCTGCACGCCCAGCTGCACCATCCTGAAACCCGGACGATACAGGGCGTTCCCGCGTTTGGCGGCGAATCCGTTGGCTTCCAGTGTGCGCAACAGGCGCAGCGCCGTTGAGGCGGACAAGTCGACGGCCTTGGCGGCGTCGGCGAGTTTGACGCCGTCGTTCTCGCAGACGATGCGCAGCAGAGCCAGCGCGCGGTCCGCCGCCCTGGTGGTGGGATCCGCACCCGTTTTCGGCATCATGCTGCTCCTCGCTGAGATCGGTATATTGCAGCCAGTAAAACATCAATTTCATCCAGCGGCAAGAAATTCGCCCAGAGTATTGACCGGCGTCACATTGGCTAGGTAGTTTCAGGTAACTGCCCATTCGTTTTACTGTTCGAAATAGTCCTGCCACGCAACGGCAGGCAAAGGAGACCTTGATGCGCCACCCGTTGTCCGCGGCCCCCGCCGCCCGCCGCCCCCTTTTGGCCACCGCTTCGGCAGCGGTTCTGGCCGGTGCCCTGCTGCTGACCGGCTGCGGCTCCGGCAGCCCCTCGTCGACCGGTGGCGGGACGCAACCTGCGGCCCCGTCCGCCGACGCCCAGCTGGACCAGGTAAATCTCGGGCTGATCCCGATCACGGACGTGGCCCCGGTGTATCTAGGCATTCAGGAGGGCTACTTCGAGGACGAAGGCATCCAGCTCTCTGTCCAGCTGGCCCAGGGCGGTGCCGCGATCGTTCCGGCGGTGATGACCGGCGAATACCAGTTCGGCTACTCAAACGTCGTCTCGCTGCTGATCGCACGGGACAAGGGGCTGCCGATCACCGTGGTCTCCAATGGATCCAGCTCCACCAACGTCCCCGGCAAAGACGTGACCGAGGTCGCCGCCCTGCCGGAAGCCGGAATCGAGGACGCGGCCGATTTGGTGGGCAAAACGGTTGCCGTCAACGCGCTGAACAACTTTGCCGATGTCACGATCCGGAATGCCGTTGAGCAAGCCGGCGGCGACCCGGACGGCGTCGACTTCGTGGAGATGCCCTACCCCAACATGCCGGCGGCACTGGAGCGCGGCGACGTCGACGCGGCCTGGACCACCGAGCCCTTCCGCACCCAGATCCTTGAAGCCGGTGGCGAGATCGTGGCCAGCCCGATGACGGACCTCACCGAGGACTTCGATTCGGCCTTCTACTTCACTTCGGAACAGACCATGCAGGAGAATCCCGAACTCGTGGAGCGGTTCCGCCGGGCGCTGGAGAAGTCCTTCCAGTTTGCTGCGGAGAACGACGACGAGGTGCGCACCGTCATCCAGGACTACGCCAAGATCACGCCCAAACTCGCCGAGACCGTGGTGATGTCCCGCTGGTACCCGGAGATCAACCGGGACGGCCTGCAGAAGCTGGGATCGGCGGCCGTCAAGTACGGCGTCCTGGAAAACACCCCCGATTACGACGCGCTGATCGCCGACTAGTCCCCGCGCCCGCACCCTCCCAGACCGTTACAGCCCGAAAGGCACCATGTCCCAGTCCCAGCTCCAGACCGATACCGTCCCCGTCTCCGTCGGACCCCTCTCCCCCGCCGACGTCGTCGCCGTCGCCCGTCACGGCGCCGCCGTGGAACTCAGCGAGGAGTCGCTCGCGGCGATGGCCTCCTCACGAAAGGTCATTGAGGCATTGGTGGACGACGACGTGCCGCACTACGGCGTCAGCACCGGGTTCGGCGCCCTGGCCACCAAACAGATCCCGGTGGAGCTGCGCACGCAGCTGCAGCGCAGCCTGATCCGCAGCCACGCGGCATCCTCCGGCGCCGAAGTGGACCGGGAAGTGATCCGCGGCCTGATGCTTAACCGGCTGTCCACCATGGCCACCGGCCGCACCGGCGTCCGCCCCCTGGTGGCCCAGGCATATGCCGGGATCCTCAATGCCGGCATCACTCCCGTGGTCGGCGAATACGGGTCCCTGGGCTGCTCCGGGGACCTGGCTCCGCTGGCCCATTGCGCGCTCGCCCTGATGGGCGAAGGACAGGTCCGCAACAACGACGGCGAACTGGTGCCTGCGGCCGACGCGCTGGCGGCCGCCGGGCTGGAGCCGGTGGAACTGCGCGAGAAGGAAGGCCTGGCGCTGATCAACGGCACCGACGGGATGCTGGGCATGCTCATCATGGCCTCGGCGGACCTGCACCGGCTGCTCAAGACGGCCGACCTCGCCGCCGCCATGAGCATTGAAGGTTTGCTGGGCACCGACGCGGTGCTGGCCGAGGACCTGCACGCGCTCCGGCCACATCCCGGCCAGATTGCCGCCGCCGCCAATATGCGCGCGGTGCTCGCCGGATCCACCCTGATTGAGGAACAGAAGCACGGGCAGCACCGGTTCACCCGGGTCCAGGATGCGTACTCGCTGCGCTGCGCCCCGCAGGTGCACGGCGCAGCCCGCGCCACTCTGGCCCACGTGGAATCGGTGGCCGGCTACGAACTGTCCTCCGCCGTCGATAATCCGGTGGTTACGGCGGACGGCAGGGTGGAGTCCAACGGCAACTTCCATGGCGCTCCGGTCGGCTACGCGCTGGATTTCCTGGCCATTGCCGTCGCCGACCTCGCCTCGATGAGCGAACGGCGCACCGACCGCTTCCTGGACAGCGCCCGCAGCCACGGGCTCAACGCCTTCCTGGCCGACGATCCGGGCGTGGACTCCGGGCACATGATCGCCCAGTACACCCAGGCCGGGATTGTCAGCGAGCTCAAGCGGCTGGCCAATCCCGCGTCGGTGGACTCCATCCCGTCCTCCGCCATGCAGGAAGACCACGTCTCGATGGGCTGGTCCGCCGGCCTGAAGCTGCGGCGCGCCTTGGACGGCCTGACCCGGGTGCTGGCCATCGAACTGCTCACCAGCGCCCGCGCCCTGGACATGCGCGACGGCGGCGTGGATTCATCCAAGTCCGCACCGGCGGTCACCGCCGTGCGCCGTGAAATCCGCACCGTAGTGGCAGGACCGGGCACGGACCGCTATCTCTCCCCGGAGATCGAGGCCGTCCGCGTGCTGGTGGACAGCGGCGTGCTGCTGGCCGCCGTTGAGCAGGCCGCGGGCAGCGCACTGAACTGACCCGAACGGCACTACACTGGTGCCGGAAATACGTTGGTTCCGGATCGCCGGGCCGGAACCAACGTCGGGAACATTGGGGGCCGGCGCCGGAGAAGGACCTGCCGCATGGGCGCCGAGATACCCGAGGCCCGGCCCAGCCGCCGAAAGCTGCTGCAACGAACCGTCCCTGTCCTCGCCGCCGGAATCGGCGCCGGGGTCCTCGGTACGGCTGGTGCGGCAGCGGCGGGCCGGCCGGATGCCGTGCCCGGCGACGAGCAGCTCGCCCGGCTAGTCCTCGACCCGACGTCGGCCACCCACCGAGCGCTGGTCCAGCTCCTGGCCCCGACGGCCACTCCGGCGGCGAAAGCCAGCCCGAACGGGCGGATCGACCCCCGGCAGGCAGGTTACGACGTGGTCCTGCTGCTGGGCCAGTCCAACATGCAGGGCTGCGGCCTGCCTTTTGACCCCGCAATCGATGTGGAGTTGGACGGCATCGACCAGCTGGCTGCTTCCGGTCCCCGGACCGGGCAGGTCATCACCGCCAGCGAACCGCTCTGCCACGTCGCCAGCGTGCGGGTGGAGGGCCGGCCCGCCATCGGCCCCGGGCTCGAATTCGCCCGCCAGCTGTGGCTGGCCCAGCCGGCCGGCCGCAAAGTGCTGCTGGTGCCCGCGGCCCTGGGCGGCACGTCCATCACCGGCAACCCGGACTACTCCTGGGACCCGGACAACACCAGAGCGCGGACCAATCTGTTCCATCGCGCACTGGAGGCCGGCCAACGCGCGCTGGCACTGAACCCACACAACCGCCTGGCCGCGGTCCTCTGGCACCAAGGCGAGGCGGACGCCGTGTTGGGTTCCTCCCAGGCCTGGTACCAGGCCAAGCTGCTGCAGATCATCGACCTGGTCCGCGAGGCCCTGGGGCCGGCGCCGTTCCTGATCGGCGGCATGGTGCCGGAGTGGCTCCCCAGCGATCCGGGACGCCGCGGCATCGATGCCGCCCACCGTGCCATCCCCTCGCTCCGGCCGAAGACGGCGTTCGTCGAGGGCCCCTCCGGCGCCGGCCAGGACGAAGGACAGATCCACTACAACGCCGCCGGGGCCCGGGAACTGGGACTGCGCTTCTACGGCGCTTTAGAGGCCGAGGCCGCCGGACAGCCTGTCTAGCAGCGCCCCGGCGCGTCCTTCTACAGCGGCAAAGTACGACGGCGGGGGCTGAGCGCAGCGGGAACGTCACCGGCGCCGTCGTGCTCTCCCAGAATCAGCCCCGCCGCGAGCTCGGCGATTCCGGCGGAGGTCTGGAAGCCGTAACAGCCCTGCCCGGCCAGCCAGAAAAAGCCTCGGGCCTCGGGATCGAAGCCCACCGCCGGCAGCTGATCGGGCTCATGCCGGCTGAACCGCACGCCGGGAGGCGACGAACGCGGCGACGCAGGCTTCGATATCCTCCGCCGTGTGGGCCGCCGACAGTTGCACACGGATCCGCGCCGCACCCTTGGGAACCACCGGGTAGCTGAAGGCGGTGACGTACACGCCGTGGTCCAGCATGGCCTCGGCCGTCCGGCCGGCGAGGACTGCGTCGTGGAACATCACCGGGACAATCGGGTGAACGCCTTCCAGCAGGTCGAAGCCTTCCTCCGCCATCCGGCGCCGGAACAGCGCGGTGTTGTCCTGCAGCCGGGACCGTAGCTCGGCCGAACCGCCCACCAGCTCCAGCGCCTTCAGCGTGGCCGCCACGATGGCCGGGGCCACCGAGTTGGAGAACAGGTACGGCCGGGCCTTCTGCCGGAGCATGGCGACGATCTCGCGGCGTCCGGAGACGTAGCCGCCGGACGCGCCGCCCAGGGCTTTGCCGAAGGTGCCGGTGTAGATGTCCACCTTGTCCGACACGCCTGCATGTTCCGGCGTGCCCGCACCGCTGGCCCCCATGAAGCCGACGGCGTGCGAGTCGTCCACCATCACCAGTGCTCCGTACGTCCCGGCCAGTTCGCAGATTTGTTCCAGCGGGGCCAGGTAGCCGTCCATGGAGAAGACGCCGTCGGTGACCACGACCGTCCGTCTGGCGCCCGCGCCGTCATTCAGTTGCGCGGCTTCCTGCAACCGGGCTTCGAGTTCGGCCATGTCCCGGTTCGCGTAGCGCAAGCGCGCCGCCTTGGACAGCCGGATGCCGTCGATGATCGAGGCGTGGTTCAGCGCGTCGGAAATAATGGCATCGTCGGGACCAAACAGGGACTCGAAGACCCCGCCGTTGGCGTCGAAACAGGACGAAAACAGAATGGTGTCCTCGGTTCCGAGGAAGCGGGACACCGCCTGTTCCAGCTGCAGGTGCAGGTCCTGCGTGCCGCAGATGAACCGAACGCTGGCCATGCCGAACCCGCGTTCGTCCATCGCGGCCTTCGCGGCGGCGATGATCTCCGGATGGTCGGCCAGGCCCAGATAGTTGTTCGCACAGAAATTCAGCACGTCGCGGGTGGATCCGCCCGCCGGGCCCGCTGCAATGTGGCTGGACTGCGGTGTGGTGATGCGGCGCTCTGCCTTGAACAGTCCGGCATCGCGGATCTCGTCCAGCTCGGCTGTCAGCTGCTCCTTGAGTGCTCCGTACATGCTTGCCTCCCTAGAACCGGGTCCAGTCGAGGACCACTTTGCCGCCTTCGCCGTGCCGCGCGGTCTCGAACCCGCGCTCCCACTCGGCGGCGGGGAGCACGTCCGTGATCACCGAGGAAATCGCCGCGTGCAGTGTGGGACTGGACGAAAGCATGGCGCTCATCGCGTACCAGGTTTCGAACATTTCGCGGCCATAGATGCCCTTGAGCGTGAGCATGTGGGTGATCACCTTGGCCCAGTCGATGCTGATGTCCTCGGCCGGCAGCCCCAGCAGGGCGATCCGGCCGCCGTGGGTCATGTTGTCGATCATCGCCCGCAGCGCAGAGGCGCGGCCGGACATCTCCAGTCCGATGTCGAAGCCCTCGGCCAGATCCAGCTGGCGCTGTGCCTCCGCCAGCCGGGTCTGGCTGACATCAACCACCATGTCGGCGCCCATCTGTTTGGCCAACTGCAGCCGCGGCGCGGACACATCGGTGACGGCGATCTTGCGCGCTCCCGCGTGGCGGACCACGGCAATCGCCATCAGCCCGATGGGTCCGGCCCCGGTGATCAGGACGTCTTCACCGACCAGCGGGAAGCTCAGGGCGGTGTGGACGGCATTGCCGAACGGGTCGAAGATGGCGCCCAGTTCCGGCGTGACGGCCGGATCGGAGTGCACCCAGACGTTGGTTTCCGGTATCACCACATACTCGGCAAAGGCGCCGTCCCGCTGCACCCCCACGCTGACCGTGCGGATGCACATCTGCCGCCGGCCGGCCCTGCAGTTGCGGCAGGTGCCGCAGACGATGTGCCCCTCGCCCGAGACCCGGTCCCCGATCTGCACATCCCGCACGCCCGGGCCCGCGGCCACGACTTCGCCATAGAACTCGTGACCGGGAATCAGCGGAGTGTTCACCGCGCCCGCTGCCCAGTCGTCCCACGCCTGGATGTGCAAATCGGTGCCGCAGATGCCGGTGGTCATGACTTTGATCTTGACCTCGCCGAAACCGGGTTCCGGTTCGGGCCGGTCCACCAGCTCAAAGCCGGCCTGCGGGCCGGACTTGAAGAGCGCCTTCACGCGTTGTCCTTTCGCTCGGTCCGGCCGGGAGCACGCGGCCGCCCGGGCGGTGGCCCGGGTCACTAGGGAAACTCTACGGAAGAGTTTCGGAGATGTGGAGCGCGTCACACTGTCCGCCCGGCGCACGGGGCGGTAGCTTTGCTGGCAAGCACTTCTTCCCTTCGACGTGAGCGAGACCTGCCTGTGGCAACCACTACGCACCAGATCCTTCCGGCGATCGCCGACGACCCGTACTCGGACGATGTGCTGGCCGAACCGTACAGCCTGTTCAGCCGGATGCGCGCAGCCGGCCCGGCGGTCTGGCTGGAGAAGTACCAGGTGCCGGCCTTCGCGCGCTACGCCGAGTGCCGCGACATCCTCGCCGACCACCGGACCTTCATCTCCGCCGCCGGTGTGGGACCCAAGGACCTGCTCAAGGAACCGAACTGGCGGCCACAGGGCATCCTCGAGTCCGACCCGCCGCGGCACACGCTGATGCGGGACGCCATGGCCGGAGTGATCTCGCCCAAGGGAACGCGCGCGCTGCGGTCCGGATTCGAAGCCTATGCCGGCCAGTTGCTGCCGGGGCTGCTGGAGCGCGGTTCGATCGACGGGATCAAAGACCTGGCCGAAGTGTTCCCGCTCCGGGCGTTCGGCGACGCCGTGGGCATCCCGCGGGAGGGCCGCGAGGCGAACCTGCTGACCCATGGCGCGATGAACTTCAGCCACTTCGGCCCGGAAAACGCACGCCACCGCTACTACTTCGAACAAGGTGCCGGGACACCCGAGTGGGTGATGGACCGGACGCGGCGGGAAAACCTCAGCCCCGGCGGCATGGGCGAACAATTGTGGCAGTACGTGGACCGCGGCGAACTGCCGGCAGAGATGGCACCGCTGGTGGTAAGGGCCCTGCTGTCCGCGGGTCTCGATACCACCGTGATCGGCATCGGAAACGCCCTCAAGCTCTTTGCCGAGCATCCGGAACAGTGGCGCATCCTGCGCAAAAACCCGCAGATGGTGTCGCTGGCCATCAACGAGGTGCTGCGCTTCGAGTCGCCGTTCCAGTCCTTCTACCGGACCACGTCCGCTGACACCGAAATCGCCGGGGTCAGCCTGGCGGCCGGCAGCAAGCTGGCCCTGTTCTTGGGCTCGGCCAACCGGGACGAGGACCAGTTCGGGCCGGATGCGGACGTCTTTCGGATTGAGCGCGACGCCGCCGGCATGATCGCCTTCGGCAACGGGATCCACCGCTGCGTTGGCCAGCCGATCACCCGGCTGGAGATGCACGTTGTGCTGACCTGGCTGGCCCACAACGTGGAGCGGATCGAACTCACCGGCGAACCGGTCCCATACCTGCACAACACGCTCAAGGGCTACGCCTCGTTGCCCTTGCGACTGCTGCCGGCCTGAGCCTTCGCGCCCGCCGCGCCGACGCCCACCTCGTCGTCGCTGCGGCCTCCCGCCGGGCCAGACGCTGTCCCGGAGCGGGCGCCCGGCACGGTGGATCGCCCCGACCAGCGCAGGCTACACTGTGACTCCTGCCACAGATCCGTGGCAGTGATCCGGTACAAGGGGGATCTCCAGTGCCGCACTCTGCCCAGCCAGCGTCCCGACCCGTGCAGGACCGGGCCTACGAGGCCCACGAAGGGCTCTATCCGGATGGGCTGATCGGCGGTGGCGAAAACCTGAGCCTCGGCGGCCTGCGCCCAGTGGTCCGCGACTCGTGGCAACGGTCCTTGCGGCATGCCACTGACCCGGACCGCGCGTTGGCGCGGCTGGTCCTGGCCGACGATGAGCTGGACGCCTTCCGCCGGGACCATCCGTTGGCCGCCATCATGCCTGTCTTCAGCCGGCTGCTGGTGGAACCCAGCCAGGATGCGGGCATGCTGGTGGCCGTTGGGGACCAGCACGGGCGCCTGCTCTGGGTGGACGGAGACACCCAGCTCAGGGAACGCGCGGAGGGCATGATGTTCATGCCGGGCACCGACTGGTCCGAGGCATCCGTGGGCACCAGCGCCCCCGGCACTGCCCTCGCCCTGGGACACGGGGTGCAGATCGCCGGCGCCGAACACTTCAGCAGGGCGGTCCATTCCTGGAGCTGTACCGCCGTCCCCATCCATGATCCCGATTCCGGCGCGGTTCTCGGCGTGGTCGATCTGACCGGCCGGGAGGAAGCCGCCGCTCCACATACGCTCTCGTTGGTCCGGGCGGCGGTGGCTGCGGCCGAGGCCGAGCTGCGGATCATCCGCCTGCAGGCGGCGCCCAGCCGCCGGGCCAGACAACAGCCCGCCGGCCTCACCATCACCGGCCGGGACCATGGCATGTTGGAGCTGGCCGGGCGGCGGATCGAATTGTCTCAGCGGCACACCGAGATCCTCACTCTGATGGCCCTGCACCCGGCCGGCCTGACGGCCGAGCAGCTGGCCGACCAGCTCAACCCGCATGCCCGCGGCGCAACTCTCCGGGCCGAGATGGTCCGGCTGCGCAAACTGCTGGCCGGCATCAGCCCGGCCGCGGTCCCCGAATCACGGCCCTACCGCCTGCGGCAGCCGCTGGCCGTCGACGCGCAGCGGGCCCTGCAGTGCTTGGCCCGCGGCTCCTACCGCCAGGCCCTCGATCTTTACCAGGGCCAGATCATTCCGGCGTCCGAGGCGCCGGGCATCATCGATTTCCGCCACCACGTCAGCGCTACGCTGCGCGAGTCGGTGCTCAGCAGTGCCTCGCCGGAAACGGTGCTGCGCTACCTTGAGCTTCCCGAAGCGAAGGACGACGGCGATGCCTGGCACGCGGCGCTCCGCCTCCTGCCGCCGCGCTCACCGCGGCGGGCCGGCGTCGTCGCCCGCTTGGAGCAGTTGGAGTCCGGGGCGGCTGACCGGCCATGACGCCCGGTGCAACCTCGATGCAACCTTGTCTCCCCTAGGCTCATCACCACAGACAGTGCAGTCTGCCGGATCAGTGCGGTCCGGAACCGAAGCCGAAGGAGTCAACATGACTGTTTACGCCCAGCCCGGAACCGAGGGATCACCGGTCAGCTTCAAGCAACGCTACGAGAACTGGATCGGCGGCGAATGGGTCGCCCCGGTGAAGAACCAGTACTTTGAGAACATCTCCCCCGTGACCGGCAAGCCGTTCTGCGAGGTGGCACGCGGGACCGCCGAAGACATCGACCTGGCCCTGGATGCCGCGCACAAGGCGGCGCCGTCCTGGGGCAAGACCTCGGTGGCGGACCGGGCAGCGGTGCTGAACCGGATCGCCGACCGGATCGAGGAGAACCTCGAACTGCTGGCCGTGGCGGAAACCTGGGACAACGGCAAGGCCGTGCGCGAGACGCTGGCGGCCGATATCCCGCTGGCCGCCGACCACTTCCGCTATTTCGCCTCCGCCATCCGCGCCCAGGAGGGCCGGCTCTCCCAGCTCGACGACGACACCACCGCCTACCACTACCACGAGCCGCTGGGCGTGGTCGGCCAGATCATTCCGTGGAATTTCCCCATCCTGATGGCCACCTGGAAGCTGGCGCCCGCGCTCGCGGCGGGCAACGCCGTCGTGCTTAAGCCTGCGGAGCAGACCCCTGCGTCCATCCTGGTGCTGATGGAGCTGATCGCGGACATCCTGCCGGCCGGCGTGGTCAACGTGGTCAACGGTTTCGGTGTGGAGGCCGGCAAGCCGCTCGCTTCCAGCCCGCGGATCCGCAAGATCGCCTTCACCGGCGAGACCACCACCGGCCGGCTGATCAGCCAGTACGCATCCCAAAACCTGATCCCGGTGACACTGGAGCTGGGCGGGAAGAGCCCGAACATCTTCTTCTCCGACGTGGCTTCCGAGAACGACGCGTTCTACGACAAGGCGCTGGAGGGCTTTACGCTGTTCGCGTTCAACCAGGGTGAAGTCTGCACCTGTCCGTCCAGGGCGCTGGTGCAGGATTCCATCTACGACTCGTTCATGGCCGACGCGCTGGCCCGGACCGAGGCGATCATCCAGGGCAATCCGCTGGACACGGACACCCAGATCGGTGCGCAGGCCTCCAACGACCAGCTGGAGAAGATCTTGTCCTACATGGACATCGGCAAGCAGGAGGGGGCGAAGGTCCTGACCGGCGGCGGACGCAACATTCTGGACGGGGACCTGGCCGAGGGCTACTACGTGAAGCCGACCATCTTCGAGGGCGACAACAGCATGCGCATCTTCCAGGAGGAGATCTTCGGACCGGTCGTCTCCGTGACCCGGTTTGGTGACTACGAGGAGGCCCTGGAGATCGCGAACGACACCCTCTACGGGCTGGGCGCCGGGGTGTGGAGCCGCAACGGCAACGTGGCCTACCGGGCCGGCCGCGAAATCCAGGCCGGCCGGGTGTGGGTGAACAATTACCACGCCTACCCGGCGGGGGCGGCGTTCGGCGGCTACAAGTCCTCCGGGATTGGCCGCGAAAACCACGCGATGATGCTGGACCACTACCAGCAGACCAAGAACCTGCTGGTCAGCTACAACGAGAACAAGCTCGGCTTCTTCTAGAGACAGGTTCGGTCATGGCGTCTGCTTCACCGCAGCGGCCGGGTGCATCTGCCCCTCCCGCTGCCGAACACGAGACGGCGCTCGAGGCCGCGGCAGCGCTGCCCGGGGAGGACTTTTCCCGGGTAGCGCTGACCGGTCCGGCCGTCGGGTTGCTGCAGAAACTTTGGGAGACCCACGGGCCTTTGATGTTCCACCAATCCGGAGGCTGCTGCGATGGGTCGTCGCCGATGTGCTATCCGGCGGGCGAATTCCTCACGGCAGACGCGGACGTGCTGCTGGGAACGTTCGAGCTTCCGGACCGCGGAAGCCTTGACTTCTGGATGTCGCGGGAACAGTTCGCGTACTGGAAGCACACGCACCTGACCGTGGACGTGGTGGACGGGCGCGGCAGCGGGTTCTCGGTGGAGGCGCCGGAGGGCAAGCGCTTCCTGATCCGCTCCCGACTGTTCGACGGATGAGTTAGTCGGGCGTCCTCGGCGCTCGGTCGCCCACTTTGGCGTGGGTGGCCGAGCGTTCCTAGTTTTCGAAGAGGCAGAACGGATGGCCTGCCGGGTCGAAGAAAACGCGGACGTCGTCCTGCGGCTGAAAGGCCGCCAGCTCGGCGCCGGCTGCTTCCGCGTGGTCGCAGGCACTGGCCAAGTCATCGACCAGAAAGTCCAGGTGCATCAGCATCTGTTGCCGGCCAGGTTCTTCGGGCCAGACCGGCCGACGGTAGTCCTCTTCCAGCTGGAAGGACAGGCCGGGACCTCCACTTGGATTGGCCAACGTGACCCAGTCCGGCTCCCTGGTGCGAACGTCCCAGCCCAGAAGCCGGCCGTAGAAGTCCGCCAGGGCCAATGGATCGGGGCCGCCCAAAACCGTGGCGTGCAGCCGCAGCCCTCCGGTTCCGAGCATCGCGTCTCCTCTGTTCCGCCAAGCTGTTGGGCAGTCCGGTCATGCTACTGCGGCATTGGCGCGGCGACTAGTTGCCGGACAGCACCTCGGCCAGTGCCCGCTCCCCCACGGAGCGCAACAACCGGTTGTCGTCGGAGGAGGTCAGCAGCGCCGTCGCCATGGCTAACGCCCAACCGCGGCCGCGCTGCCAGCTCTCCGGCGTCACATCGGTGCGCGATTCCACCGCGGCGATGAATTCCCTGCGTCCCACGGCATCGAACACCAGCCAGGCGGCGGCCAGGTCAGTGGCGGGATCACCCGCTGTAATGTCGCCGAAGTCGATCACGCCCGCCAGCCGGGTACCCTCCACCACCAGGTTGCCCGGGTGGAGGTCGCCGTGCAGCCATAGCGCAGGCCCGTCCCAGGCCGGCATGGCCGACAGCTGACGCCACAGCGCTGCGACGCGCTCGGCCTGCGGGACCGCACCCGAATCCAACCGCTGCAGGACGGCTGCGCTGCGCGAGGCCAGCGGCACGCCGCGGACCGGATTCACCGGCGCGCCGGACGGCGCAGGCACGTGCAGTGTAGCTACGAACGCGGCCAACCCGGGGGCCAGCGAGCGCCGTTCCTCCGCACGGAGGCGCCAGGCGGCCCTGCCCTCAAGCCACGCCACCACCGACCAGGACCAGGGATAGTACGACGACGGCTTGCCGCAGCGCACCGGGGCGGGCACGGCGACCGGCAGCCCCGGGGCCAGCAACGGCAGCCACTGCTGCTCGTTCACCAGCAGCTCCGCGGCTGCCTCGCGGCGCGGCAGCCGGATGGCCAGCTCGCCGCCGAGTTTGAACGTGACGTTGTCCCACCCGTTGGCCACCCGAACCAGCGGTTGCCGGGCCAGATCCGGAAACTGGTCGGATAGCAACCGCTGCACCAGGTCGTTGGTGATGTCGATCTCCGCAGCGGGCATCAAGGCCATCTGTTCCATTTCCTTTAATCGTGAGGCAGAGCCCCGCCAGCGGCGCCGCCGATCGCGTGCCTGCCGATCTGATGCGGGGACTTCCATCAGATCATCCGGAAGCATCCGGGGCCAGCCGGACACGCCTGCTCACTCGCCTGCTGCACAGACAACGCCCCCGCCGGTAACGGCAGGGGCGTTGTCGACATCAGGTTGTGGCCTGTGGAACCGCTAGGTCAGCGGCGTCAGTCCAATATCGGTGCCGGCGGACGTGCCCCGGCGTGTTCGGACGACGCGCTGGGGAACCGGGCCGATATCGGTGCCGGTAGAGCTCCGAGCAAAGGCGAGCACTTGTTCTCCCCCGACTAACCCTGAACGCCGAGGCGTTCGAAGATGAGCTCGCGCACGCGGCCGGCGTCGGCCTGTCCGCGGGTCGCCTTCATGACTCCCCCGACGATGGCTCCGGCAGCCTGGACCTTGCCGCCACGGATCTTCTCCGCCACCTCCGGCTGGGCAACCAGCGCCGCGTCGATCGCTTCAAGCAGCGCCGAATCGTCGGAAACCACGGCCAGGCCGCGCTTCTCCACAACCTCTTCCGGGCTGCCTTCGCCGGCGAGCACACCGTCAAGCACCTGGCGGGCCAGTTTGTCGTTGATCTTGCCGGCCTGCACCAAACGGTCCAGTTCGACCACCGTCTGCGGGCTCACGCCCAACTCCGACGGTTCAACCTCGGCTTCCTTGGCACGGCGGGAAATCTCGCCCATCCACCACTTGCGGGCCACTGCCGCGGAGGCACCGGCGGCGATGGTCTCCTCGATCGAATCCATCACGCCGGCGTTGACGACGTCGCGGAACTCGGCATCTGAGTAGCCCCAGTCGGCCTTCAGCCGCTTGCGCCGTTCGGCCGGCGGCTCCGGCAGCCGGGCACGCAGTTCCTCGATCCACTCTTCGGTGGTGACGACGGGCACCAGATCCGGCTCCGGGAAATAACGGTAGTCGTCGGCGTCCGACTTCGGCCGGCCGGATGTGGTGGACCGGGTGTCCTCGTGCCAGTGACGGGTCTCCTGGACAACCTTCTGCCCGGATTCCAACACAGCGGCATGGCGCTGGATTTCGAAATAGACCGCACGTTCGACCGCACGAAGCGAGTTCACGTTCTTGGTCTCGGAGCGGGTGCCGAACTGCTGGGCGCCCTTCGGCATCAGGGACACGTTGGCATCGCAGCGGACGTTGCCGCGTTCCATCCGGGCATCCGAGACGCCCAGGTTCTTGACGATCTCGCGGACGGCGGCCACGTAAGCGCGGGCCAGTTCCGGAGCACGGGAGCCGGCGCCGACAATCGGCTTGGTCACGATCTCCACCAGCGGCACTCCGGCGCGGTTGTAGTCCACCAGCGAGTACTCGGCGCCCTGGATGCGTCCGGTGGCACCGCCCATGTGGGTGAGCTTTCCGGCGTCCTCTTCCATGTGGGCCCGTTCGATCTCCACGCGGAACACTTCGCCGTCTTCGAGCTCGATATCCAAGTAACCGTCGTAGCAGATCGGGTCCTCATACTGGGACGTCTGGAAGTTCTTCGGGGTATCCGGGTAGAAGTAGTTCTTCCGGGCGAAGAAGCACGACTCGGCGATCTTGCAGTTCAGGGCCAGCCCGATCATGATCGAGTATTCCACGGCCGACTTGTTGATCACCGGCAGCACGCCGGGCAGGCCAAGGTCCACCGGGGACACGTTCGTGTTCGGCACATCGCCGAACGCGTTCGGAGCGGCCGAGAACATTTTCGTTTTCGTGTTCAGCTCAACGTGGACCTCGAAGCCGAGGACCGGATCGTACTTCTCCATCGCCTCGTCGAAGGCGACCAGTTCTTGAGTTTCAGCCATTTACTTCACACCTCCGAGAGCGGGAGCCTGGGCCAGCAGCGGGCCACCCCACGTGGCTTCCAACAGGTTTTCGAGGCCGGCGCCGGCACGGTACAGGCGGGCATCTTCACGGGCCGGAGCCAGGAACTGAATGCCCACCGGCAGTCCGTCGGCCAGGCCGCCGGGCACTGAAATGCCCGGAACACCGGCCAGGTTCGCCGGAATGGTGGCCACGTCGTTGAGGTACATCGCCATCGGATCGTCCAGCTTTTCGCCCAGCTTGAAGGCCGTGGTCGGCGCGGTCGGCGAGATCAGCACGTCCGCGGCTTCGAAAGCTGCGGCGAAATCGCGCTGCACCAGGGTGCGGACCTTCTGCGCCGAGCCGTAGTAGGCGTCGTAATAGCCGGCGGACAAGGCGTAGGTCCCCAGGATAATGCGGCGCTTGACCTCGTCACCGAAGCCGGCCGCGCGGGTGGCGCCCATCACGCGCTCGATAGTCATCGCGCCGTCTTCCGGCAGCACCCGGTGCCCGAAGCGGACGCCGTCGTACTTGGCCAGGTTGGAGGAGGCCTCCGAGGGCATCACCAGGTAGTAGGCGCCCAGCGCGTACTTGAAGTTCGGGCAGGACACTTCCACCACGTCGGCGCCGGCGCCGCGCAGCAACTCCAGTGCCTCGTCGAAGCGGGCCTGCACGCCGGCGGAGTAGCCTTCGCCCTGCAGTTCCTTGATCACGCCGATGCGCATGCCGCGCACATCGCCGTTCCGGGCGGCCTCGACCAGGGCACCCACCGGATCGGTCAGCGAGGTGGAGTCGGCCGGGTCGTGCCCGCCGATGACCTCGTGCAGCAGCGCAGCGTCCAGCACGGTCCGGGTTACCGGCCCGATCTGGTCCAGTGACGAGGCCATCGCGATGGCGCCGTAGCGGGAAACTCCGCCATAGGTCGGCTTCACGCCCACCGACCCGGTTACCGCGGCCGGTTGCCGGATCGATCCGCCGGTGTCCGTGCCCAGCGCCAGCGGGGCCTCGAACGCCGTTACCGCCGCCGCGGAACCGCCGCCGGAGCCACCGGGGATGCGCTCCAGGTCCCAGGGGTTGCGGGTGGGGCCGAAGGCGGAGTGCTCGGTGGAGGAGCCCATCGCGAATTCGTCCAGGTTGGTCTTGCCCAGCATCGGCATCCGCGCCGCCCGGATTTTCTGAATCACGGTGGCGTCGTACGGGCTCATCCAGCCCTCGAGCATCTTCGAGCCGGCGGTGGTGGGCTGGCCCACGGTAACGATCAGGTCCTTGATCGCGATCGGGACACCGGCCAGGGCGTGCAGCTCTTCGCCGGCGGCTCGGGCCTTGTCCACCTCGGCTGCGACGGCGAGCGCCTCATCGGTGTTCACATGCAGGAATGCGTTGACGTCGCCGTCGACGGCGGCAATGCGGTCCAGGTGTGCCTGGGTGACCTCGGTCGACGACACCTCTGATGCGGCCAGCAGTTCAGCCAGCTTCGCTGCGCTGTTGGTAATTAATTCACTCATCGGTGCGTCCTACTCCTCGTCCAGGATGGCCGGAACCTTGAACCGGCCATCGGCCGCGTCCGGTGCGTTCGCCAAGGCCAGTTCCTGGCTCAAGGTCTCGCCCACGACATCTTCGCGGAACACGTTGGCCAGCGGGATCGGGTGCGACGTCGCCGGCACGTCGGGCCGGGCAACTTCCTGGACGGACTTAATGGAATCGACAATAACGTCGAGTTCGCCGGCCATCTTGTCCAGTTCTTCGGCGGTCATCTCAATGTGGGCCAGGCGCGCCAGATGCGCCACCGCCGCACGATTGATCTCAGACATGAGTCTCCTACGCGGATGGATTGCTTTTCCTGTTCAGTCTACCGGCGCAGGACGGTCTGGAATTCCCACAGAAGCGGAGGAAACGGTGGAGACGTTAGACTGCTCGCCAGCACGTGGAATTGCGCCCCATCCCCGGCGAGGAGGCCCCATGCGTTCAGCTCGATTGGTTGCGGCGGCCCTCGCCGCTTTGCTGCTCTCGTGCTGCGGCAGCCTCCCGCAAGACTCCGCGGCCCCGGCATCGCCGGCCACCGGCCGGAGTACGCCGGTCCCGTCGGCCCTCGGCTCGGATCCGGAAAGCGCATCCCCCTCCGCCCAGTCAAGCCCACCCTCCGGCAGGACGGTGACATTCGCGGTGGCCGGGGACTTCGGCGACGGAGAGGCTGCCGCTGAGGTCCTGGAAGCGATGGCGGGAAGCAGAGCCCAGTTCGGCCTAGCGCTCGGAGACCTGTCCTACGGAAAGCCGGGTGCCGAATCGGCTTGGTGCAGTTTCGTCACCGAACGACTGGGGCGTGATGTTCCCCTGCAGTTGCTCTCCGGAAACCACGAGAGCGACGGCCGGAACGGTTCGATCGACGCCTTCGCGCGCTGCCTTCCTCCCCGCTTGCCCGGCATCAACGGCGTCTACGGGCGGGAATGGTTCGTGGACATCCCGCAGCACGATCCTGTGTTGCGGTTGGTGATGATTTCGCCGGGCTTGCATTATGCCGATTCCGGCCGATGGGATTACCTGCCCGGAGACCAGCATTACGACTGGACCGCCACTGCCATAGACTACGCCCGGGCCACGGACATTCCGTGGGTGGTGGTTGCCTCGCACACGCCCTGCCACACTCTGGGCCGCTACGACTGCGAGCCGGGTCCTGACCTGACGGATCTGCTGCTGGACCGAAAGGTGGACCTGGTGCTGCACGGCCATGAGCACCTTTACCAGCGCACCCATCAACTGGCCATAAGCCCTGGCTGCCCGTCACTGCTGCCGGCGCACAGCAACGGCGCCTGCGTTTCCGATACCGACGCCGACTTCGAGGCCGGCGCCGGCACAGTCTTCGCGACGGTCGGCACCGGCGGGCGGCCGCTGCGCGATGTCAACGCGTCAGATGTCGAGGCGCCGTACTTCGCGGCGTACTCCGGGAGGAATGTGGAGCCCACTCATGGGTTTCTGGAGATCCAAGTGGCCGACGATTCGCTCCGGGCACAGTTCGTCCGTGTCGGCGGCGGGACCTTCGTCGATTCCTTCACTCTGAGCCAGCGCTGAGCCCGCATCGTTCCGGGCTGCGGGCGGCGTGCGGCAGCCTAAAGCCGCTTGGCGAAGACCAGCAGCCGGATATCCGTTCCGGGCACCGGCCAATCCCGCTCTGGCAAGCGGTCGAATCCCAGCGATTCGTACAGCCGGTGCGCCGCGGTCCAGTCGCTGCCGGTGGTCAGGCTCACCGTGTCAATCCCCTCCAGGGTGCGGGCATGTTCCACGATCGCCTCCACCAGTGCCCTCCCGACGCCTGAGCGCTGCAGCCCCGGATCGACCGCCAGCATCCGAAACTCCAGCTCGCCTTCCCGGGCGATGTCCGCATATTCGCCGCCGGCGAGCGCCAGCGTCACCGCGCCGGCCACTTCTCCGCCGCGCTCGGCCACCCAGATCTCGGCATGTGCGGCCCGGTGCGCCACATCGGAGATGTGCACCAGGTACGGGTGGTCGGCTGCCGGAAAATGGCCCGCGGCCAGGTATGCCTCGCGCGTCAGGCGCGCCACGTCGTCGTAATCAGCAGTGGTGGCAGGGCGGATGGTGATCTGCATGGAAGTAAAGGGCGTCCTAGCTGGAAGTCAGGGATGAGGGGAAAACACGACGGCGGTGCTTGCCTCACCAGTTTCCCGCACCTCGGGCGGTGCACGCCAATGCTGTTGTTTGTCCGGTCAGCCGGGCTGGGGATCGGCGACGGGACCAGGCCGTTGCTCCGGGTGGTCGCCGCGCCGCGGACCGGCCGGCGGGTCAGGCTTCGGCAGCAATTCGGGATGCACCTGCCGCTGCAGGGCTGCAAGCGCCTCGGCGGGCAGGGCCAACAGCCCGTCCAGTTCCTTGCGCGCCCGCACGTAGGCCAGTTGCCGCTCGGCCGGTGTGGCAGCCCGGTCCACCGCAATGGTCAGCAGCCGTCGGGCGGTATTCAGCCGCAGCCGTTCCGGGCCGGTGAAATGTTGGTCGCGGATCCGGCGGGCCTCGCGTTCGGCAATGTCGAAGGCGACCTCAAAGGCGCGGACAGCCTCCCGGTATTCACGCAGCCGCTCGTCGGTGGCGATTTCCGCCGCAGTGACCGGCAGCAGCCCGTCGGCGGTCCGTTTGGCGCGCAGGAAGGCCACGGTCAGCGGTTCACGCACGTCGGACATCATCGGATAGTCGATCAGTTTCGCTACATCCAGCTCATAGTCCAGCCAGCGGACGTTGACCGCGTGATGGTCCGCCATCAGCTTCTCGGTATCGCGCAGCCGCTGCTCTTGGGCGGCAGCGGCAGCATGCCGCCGCTCCGACTCGCGCCGGGCCGCTTCCGACCAAGCCGTTTCCCGGCGCTGGCCCCCGGCCCGGTTCCCGGCCTGCTGGCGCTTGGTGCGTTTGGCATGCTGTCCCATGCCGGAGACCACGGCGAAGCCAACCCAGATGAACCACCAGGGAAAACCATCGGCGAAAAACTCGTTCATGGCCGCTCCACACATCCATGCTCCCATGGCCGGTGATGCGAGTCACGTCTACATTTCCGGTTGGGCCCACGCCGCGAGTCGCGCGGCGACGGCCTGACGCGGGGACCGTCGTCGACAAGCCAGTCAACCGGTCGCAGCCGCCCGGCGGTAGGCGCTGCCGTCCGGCTCGCGGACCAGGAACCCGTAGTCCACCATGGCGCGCCGGAGCATCGGCACGTCTTCAGTGAACGCGGCCAGCCTGGCGTTTAATTCCTTTTCAGTCAGCGTTTCTCCGGCCGCGATGACGCGGTCGCGGAGGTAGCCCAAGAGTTCCAGCCGGTCGGCCGCTCGGTGCGGCAACACCACCAGCCCACCGGCGAGGAAGCGTTCCGGACCGATGGGTCCCGGCGTCCGCGCCGCCGCCAGCGCTGCCTTGAAGACGTCCGGAGCAACGGTGAGGGCACCGCCGTCGTCCATCACCAGGCCGGACGCGAGCAGCTTCTGCCGTTCCTTGGCGGTCATTTCGGGCTGCTGGGCCAGCACCACGGCCGCGTAGAGTGTGCGCAGCCGATGACTGGCCAGCGTGGAGAGGATCCGCTGCCAGCTGACGTCTGCGGCCGGCCGCTCCCCCGTCATGCTGTGCCGGTTTCCAGCAATCGGCGGAACCCGTCCTCGTCCAGGACAGGCAAGCCGAGGGATTCGGCCTTGTCCAGTTTGGTTCCGGCGTTCTCGCCGGCCACCACATAGCTGGTGTTCTTTGAAACGGATCCGGAAGCCTTGCCGCCGCGGATGATGATCGCTTCCTTGGCCTCGTCGCGGCTGAAGTTCGGCAACGTGCCGGTCACCACCACGGTCATCCCCTCCAGCGTGCGCGGGGTGCTCTCATCCACCTCGTCGGCCATCCGCACTCCCGCTGCGGCCCAGGCGTCGACAATCCCGGCATGCCAGTCCTCGGCGAACCACTCTTTCAGCGCCGCCGCGATGGTGGGGCCCACCCCGTCCACGTGCGCCAGCTGGTCCTCGCTGGCGGCCCGGATAGCGTCCATCGACCCGAAGGCCGTGGCCAGGGCGCGGGAAGCGGTGGGACCCACGTGCCGGATGGACAAAGCCACCAGAACGCGCCAGAGCGGCTGGGTCTTGGCCTTCTCCAGCTCCTCGAAGAGCTTCCTGGTGTTGGCCGTGGGAACTGAAGGCTTCTTGGCGGTGCCCTTGGTGTAGAAGTAGGGCACCAGCTCGGTCTCGCCGGTTAGCACACCCTTGGTTTTCTTCTCGCGCCGGATTCGCACGTCGGCCAGGTCCTCGGGCTTGAGGCTGAAGATCCCGGCCTCGTTGGTGAGCGGGGCCTGCTCGGGTTCGGCCGGGCGGGTCAGCGCCAGCGCTGCCTCATAGCCCAGCGCCTCGATGTCGAAGGCGCCGCGGCCGGCTAAATGGGCCACCCGCTCGGTCAACTGCGCGGGGCAGGACTTGGCATTCGGGCAGCGCAGATCGACGTCGCCCTCCTTGCCGGGCGCCAGCGGCGTGCCGCAGGAGGGGCAGTCGGTGGGCATCACGAAGTCGCGCACCGGCGGATCCTGCGCCTCGCGCAGCGCCATGACCGGGCCGACGATCTCCGGGATTACGTCGCCGGCCTTGCGCAGCACCACGATGTCGCCGATCTTCACGCCTTTGGCCTTGACCACATCCTGGTTGTGCAGGGTGGCCATTTCCACCGTAGAACCGGCAACCTTCACCGGCTCCATCACGCCGTACGGGGTGACCCGGCCGGTGCGGCCCACGTTCACCCGGATATCCAGCAGCTTGGTGTGGACCTCTTCCGGCGGATATTTGTACGCCACCGACCAGCGCGGCACCCGGGATGTGTGGCCGAGCGCGCGCTGCAGGCCGAAATCGTCCACCTTGACCACAATGCCGTCGATCTCGTGCAGCAGGTCGTGCCGGTGCTCGCCGTAATGCTCGATGAAGTCGAGCACGTCCTCAAAGCTGTCCACCACTTTGAAGTAGGGACTGGTGGGCAGCCCCCAGCCGCTCAGCAGCTCGTAGGTATCCGATTGGCTTTCCGCGGCGAGGCCTTCGCGGGCGCCGATCCCGTGGACAAACATGTGCAGCGGCCGCTCCGCCGTCACCTTCGGGTCTTTCTGGCGAAGCGAGCCGGCCGCTGAGTTGCGCGGGTTGGCGAACGGGGCCTTGCCGGCCTCCACCATCCGTTCGTTCAGGGCCAGGAAGTCTTTGGTGGGGATGAAGATTTCGCCGCGGATCTCCACCTCGGTTGGGAAGTTGCTGCCGGTCAGCTTGCGCGGGATGTCCCCGATGGTCAGCACATTGTGGGTGATGTCTTCGCCGGTGGTCCCGTCGCCGCGGGTGGCGGCCCGGACCAGTTCGCCGTTGCGGTAGAGCAGGTTGACGGCCAGTCCGTCGATCTTCACTTCGCTGAGCCAGCGCAGTTTGCGGCCGTTGCCCAGGTTCGCCACGGAAGCGGTGGCACGGTCCACCCAGGCCTTGAGCTCGTCCAGCGAGAAGACGTCCTCCAGCGAGTACATCCGCTGCAGGTGCTCCACCGGGGCGAAGGCGGCCGAAACCTCGCCGCCGACTTCCTGGGTGGGCGAGTCGTTGGCCACCAGTTCCGGATGCAGCGCCTCGATTTCTTCCAGCCGCCGGTACAGCGCGTCGAATTCGGTGTCCGAGACCAGCGGGGCGTCCTCGTTGTAGTACGCGTAGCGGTACTTGCGGACGTTCTCGGTCAGCTGCTCGTATTCGTCCCGGATCTCGTCGCTGGGAATCTCATTGGCAGATGTTTCGACTGTGCTCACCTGACTATCTTGCCCCAGGAGTGCCGTTCAGGCGACGACGGCGGTGCCTGCCTCCCAGCGCAACGGTAGCCCCCGGTGGCTGCAACAGGTGCGGCGGTGCTGCTTAGTCTTCGGCATCCAACTGTTGGTCGAGCAGCGGCAGGTCGGCTGCGGTAACCAGATGGGAGGTCACCGCGTGTTCGACCAGCCGCGCCCGCCGGTTGGTGGCGAGCTTGCCGCCGCCGCCGCGCAGCCCGGCGACGCCCACGCGGTCCAGTTTGTCGCAGACATTGTCCAACTTGCGGTTGAATTTGGTCAGCGGCCAGCCCAGCCGGGCGGCCGCCTGTGAGGACGACGGAATCGAACTCAGTCCGGTGCCGTCGCGCTTGAGCATCGGCTCGGCCAGGGCCAGGATCAGCGCCCTTTGCGAATCGGTGAAGATCACCGGGCCGATGGTGGTCTCCCCCACCGCGTCAGTGTCCCGGTGTTCCTGGCGGAAGGACGGCGTCTTGACGTGGACGGACAACTCGTAGGTGGTCGGGCCGGCGGTGAACACGATGTTCGTCAAGCTGAAAACCAGCGGGATCCGTGCGCCCGGCGCCAGCCAGGCCTGCATGCCGCCGGTGGAGTCGGCGACGGTGGCCGAGATCAGCGATCCCACGTTGGCCAGCCACCAGATGTCGTCGTAATGGGCGATCTGCAGGAACTTGCGGTGCAGGTACGGATTGTCGTCGATCTCCAGATCGCCTTCGCGCCCAATGGTGAACACGTCGTCGTCCTTGGGTTCATACCACTCCCCGCAGAACTCAATGCTCACATCCGCCACCGGTAGCCCCCTATGTGTTGTGTTGACCGAACGGGTCGATGCGAGTTGATCGTTTCATGAACCCGCCTTCTAACTCTATTCCAGCGGGCAGGTGACTATTCGTCGGCACAGCCGCGGACCGGATCCGAGGCCCTGCCGTTCGCCCGCACCACCACTACTTCGATGCAGGTCCGGTCGTTTTCCGCCAAGGGCAGCGCCGCCTTTGGCTCGCCGGTGCGTTCAGGCTCGCCCTGGCCCAGCGCGGTGACTGGCGTCCAGATGAACAGGTCGTCCTCGCGCGGGTCCGGGTTGGTCCAGCTGAAGACGGCTTCGCCGCCTTGCACCCGCCCGGCCAGGTCCTCGGGCGGCACCACGTTGCCGGAGAGGCCTTCCAGCGCATTGGCCGGCGCCCGGCTGACAGGCGCATCCGGCACGGCAGCCTCGGGCGCCGGTCCGTTGAGCACGAAGATAACGCCGGCAGCCACGGCCACGGCGCCGACCGCGCCGGCCACCCACGCCCAGGGACGGCGGCGCGTACCGCCGTCGGAATCCGCCCACTGGTCTTGCTCCGAGTCCCTCAGGACGGTGGAGCCCTCAGGCTCCAGTTCCAGCCGCCGGCCGTCCGATGCTGCGGGCAACCGCTCGGTGCGTTCCGGGAAGGCCGACCCCGCGGCCGGCGGTGCCGCGGTTGGGTCGATCGAGACAATACCGCGGACCCGCGTTGCTTCGCCGTCGTCGTCTCCGTCGTCGGCTACCGACGGCGCCTCCTCCAGCACCTCGAACGGGGTGACCGAAAGGTTCAGTTCCGCCTGGACCCGTTGCAGGGACAGCGCGAAGGCGTGGGCCGATTTGAACCGCGAGCCCGGCGATTTGGCCATCGCGGTGGCCAGGGCCAGTTCCAGCGATGCCGGCACATCGGCGCGGCGCAGCGGCGGCAGCGGTGCATGGGCAATGCGGTCCATCAGTTCGCGCTGCGAGTTGTTCCCGCCGGGCTGCATGAACGGGGAGCGTCCGGCCAGCAACGTGTAGACCGTGGCGCCCAAAGCCCAGACATCGCTGCGGGTGCCGTTGCCGGCGTCGCCCTTGAAGGCTTCCGGCGGCGACCACGGAATGGACATGCCGGCGTCGCTGTCCGCGGCGTCGGTGCTGGAGGAGATGCCGAAGTCGGTCAGCGCCGGCCGGTTGTAGTCGGTGACCAGGATGTTGGCCGGTTTGATGTCGCGGTGCGCGATTCCCGCCCGGTGTGCGGTTTCCACGGCGGAGGCCACCTGGATGCCGAGGGTCAGCACCTCGTCCACCCCCAGCGGTCCATTGCGGTAGCGCGCGTCCAGGCTCGGCCGCGAGCAGTACTCCATGGCCAGGTAGGAATGTCCATCGGCGGTGAGGTTGGCCTCGTAGATCGTGACAATGAACGGGTGCGTGGACAGCTGCGCCATCAGGTTCGCCTCGGACTCGAAGCGGCGGCGCGCGTCCTCGGTCCTTAATCCGGACAGCAGCACCTTGACGGCCACCCGGCGCTTGGGCCGGTCCTGTTCGTAAAGGTACACATCGGAAAAGCCGCCCGAGCCTAGCAACCGGACATAGCGGTAGCCCTCAATGGCCGGCGGCGGCGCGGGCGGACGCTTTGCGCTCACGGCAGGTCCTCGAAGCGCAGCGAGATGCCGTCCCCGAGGTCTGCGATGTCGCCGTCCAGCAGCATGACCGCTTCCCCGTGGCCCAGCCTCCGCGGAGCCTGCCGGCCGCGCAGCAGCACCGTGCCGTTGGTGGACTTCAGGTCCGACAGGATCACATGCCAACCCTCCAGCCTGACTTCAACATGCGAACGCGAGATGTCCCCGCTGGCGCTGTGCACCGGCACCAGCCGCGGCATCACGCTGCCCTGCACCCGGCTGGCCGAGGGCTGCCGTCCGACGATCACCGGCCGGTCCAGCTCCACCACGTCACCTGTGGAAACCCGCATCCGCCCGAGTACCGGCCGTTGCACCTCCTGGGCGTCCTCGTCCAGCGGAGCACCGCAGAGGGCGCAGGCGGAACTGGTCGGCGGGTTGGCGTGGCCGTGGCTGCACATCCGGGCCAGCACCATCGGCGCGGTGCTCGGCGCCGGCGTCGCCGACGCCAATGCAGCGGCAGCCGGCGCGGCGGGAACATCAGGCAGTTCGCTGCGCATCAGCGTCTGCCCGTCGTGGTCGCCGTCGTCGACCCCTGTGGGCTGCGCGGCCACACCCGGGCCGCGGTTGGCAGCGACCACCGGCTGCGGAACCGGGACCGCCGATGCCGCAGCACGCGCCGAGCCGGACCGCGTCAACCAAGGAACGGCATCGATCAGGTCCACCGGCTGGGCCGGCTTCCCGCCTGAGCGGTGTGCCTGGCCATCCTGTGCGACGGCGGCGCCCCCCTGGTCAGCGTCCGGGGACTGCCGCTGCGGTGCTGGTGGCAGGTTGGCCCGTTGCGCGGCGGTATGGACAATCGTGTGGTCCAGGTCGTCGACGGCCGCTTCGCTGTCCGAAGCCGCCTGGCCGCCAACCGGTCCTTCAGCGGCGGAGACGGGCTGGGCCGCAGCGCCGTCGAGTTCATCATCCGGCACATAGATGCCGGTCATTTCCAAACTTTCGGACACCTCTGCCCCGGAAGCTGGCTCTGGCGGTGCGGACCGGGTTGCGCCGGCAGCCGGGGCCGCGGGGACGGACTGCGCAGCGGGAACCGCCGGGGCAGCAGCCGGTCCGGAAGCGGCCGACAGCTCGGCGGGTACCGCGCCCAGCCGAAGCATTCCCATCTGCACGGCGCCGGCACGCAGCGGCAGCCACCGGCCCGGCTGGTCTGTCATTCCGGTCCCGCCGGATCCCGCCACAATCATCACGCTGTCGGACGCCAGCCGCCCCTCGGTCCAGCTGGAGACTCCGCGCCCGCTCAGTTCCTGCCCGTCCGAATCCGCAGACACCACCACGGCCCCGCGCAGCACCGCATGGATGCCGTCAGTCAAGGAAATGATGCCGAACTGCGGCAAGGCAGAGAGATCGGCGCCGCAGCAGGACACGACGGTGGCCAGCAAGGACTCCAGCGTGGCGCCGGACTCCAGTGCCTGCCAGAGCTGCTGCACCAAGTCATCGGCGGCGCCCGGCTCGAGGAGCACTGCGGTACCCCCGCTGACCAAGCCGATCCACTGCCCCGGACAGTAGGTCAGGTCCGTCACCGGTCATCCTCCTCCGGGGCTGGCTCTCCGGAAGCTGCCAGCCGGGGCAGCGTCGTCGTGTCCTCCTGCCGTGGCGCGGTGGAGGCGTCCTCGGGGTCGCCTTGGTCGCCGTCGGCGTCGATCACCACCACGGTGATATTGTCCCGGCCGCCCGAACGCAAGGCAGCCTGAATCAGCGAATCGACCGCTTCCTGTGGGTGGGACACCGAGGTGAGGATGGTGTAGATGTGGTCATTACTGACCTCCGAGGTCAGCCCGTCGGAACAGATCATGATCCGGTCCCCCGGTTCCACCGGCACCATCCAAAAATCCGGCTGGTTGTCTTCGCCGGTGCCCAGCGCCCGGGTGATAACATGCCGGCGCGGGTGCACCAGGGCCTCCTGTGCCGTGATCCGTCCGGCCTCCAGCAGTTCTTGCACCTCGGAGTGGTCCACGCTGATCTGTTCGAGGCTGCCCTGGTGCAGCCGGTAGGTGCGCGAGTCGCCCACATTGAACACCAGCCAGTAGGGCACACCGCGTTCGGAGACCAGCGCCGCGCCGGACACCGTGGTCCCCGCACGGGACGCGGCCGCCGCCCTGATCCGCGCGTCCGCCCGGGCAATCAGCTGTTCCAGCTCGTGAGCGCCAAGCTCGTGGCTGGCCACATAATCTTGCAGCGTCTCCACACAAATGCGGCTGGCCACTTCCCCGGCCTCATGGCCGCCCATCCCGTCAGCCACCGCGAACATCGTGCCGTCGGCCAAATACGCGTCCTCGTTCAACATTCGCCGTAATCCACGGTCGGAGCCGGCCCCGACGTTGAGCCGGACATCGCCGGCACCCGGTGCCGCGCTCATGCCGCTCCGATGGTGAAGCTGCGGTCGCCGAACTCTACGGTGGCGCCGGGGGCCGCTGCCACGGGCTCCCCCGGGACCAGTTGCCGGCGGGTGCCGTCAGCACCGGTCACGGCGGTCCCATTGGTGGAGTTCCGGTCGGTGACCGACACCGTGGCGCCCTCCACGCGCAGCAGCACGTGGGTCTTCGATACCGAGCGTCCCATGTCCGCGAAGTCGATCAGTTGGTCGATGTCCTCGCCGGCGGCAGCCGCCGGGTTGCGCCCGATCAGGGCCGTCGTTTCAAGTACCACGTTGCGCCCGTCGTCGAAGGTAATGGTGAGCGGGCCCGGCAGGCTGGATGCGCGGACCAAGGTAGCGGCGAATTCTTCGTCCGGATGTCCGTCAGAGCGGGGATCGCCCGCAGCCATGCCTGCCGCTGCAGGTCCCGCCGCGGCCAGCGCGTACGAAGGTTCTGCCTTCCGGTCGCCCTGGCCACCAGTCGCTGGTGCAGGTGCCGGCGCAGCGGTCGGCTCTGGCGCAGCTACCGGTGCTGGCGCAGCCACCGGTGCCGGAGCCGCGTCGGCGCCGAACCCCGGGATCGCGGAAATGACGCCGGAAGGCCGCGAGGCTGGCTCCGCGGAGGCCCCGTCTGGATGCAGTCCTTGCGGAACGGCGGCGGCAAAGCCGGCGTGGGCGTCGGTGCCCTGCGGTGCGAAGGCCGCGGGCCCGTACAGGCCGCCGGTAGTCAGCGGGTCGCGTCCCTGCGCCACGTCCAACACCAAGGTTTTGGCCACCTTGTCATGCCAGCCCTGCCGCTTGTGGTTCCGGTCCCACAGGTTGGAGACCACCACCACGACGGCGCCCACTGCGAACACCAGCCCACCGACGGCGATGATCAGGCCGCGCAGGAAGATGGCGCCCCAGCCGGCAGCATGGCCGTCCTCGTTGGCGGTGCGCAGACCCAGCACAAGGTTGCCGGGGGTCTTCCCGGTGGTTGCTTCCCAGCCCCACAGCCACACGGTGTAGGCCAGCGACAGCAGCGAAGCCAGTCCGGCCCAGAGGAACAGCCCACCCACCGCCGAAGCGGCCGCGGATTCGCTGCCGGAGGCCGCTGCCTGCATCACCGCGGGAACGCTGGCAGCGTAGGCGGCCAGCATCAGGACGGCCGGCGGAATCTTGTCGATCAGCCACGCCCCGAGCCGTTTTCCGGCCGAAGCGCTGACCAGATTCAGTCTTGCCGCCACGTGCTGCTCCCGCCTTTTTCCGACCGTCCGGCCTGTGAGTCTAATGTACGGATTCTATCCGCGGCCGGTGGCCGCCGGCGCTGCGCGAAACGCCGCTTGGCGTCGGCCACCAGCGAGCGCGGCGTGAATTTGGCCCGCTGCCGCTGCCAGAAGCCCAGCGAGCCTTTCATGTCCGCCAGCGACTGGTCCACGTGATCCCAATACTGCTGCACCTGGACCTCGGTGGGCTCGGCGGCCCCGAAAATCGCGGCATCGGCCCGGCGCGCCAGCAGCGTGGTGCCCGCCGCCGTCGTCGGGAATTGCTCTGCCAAGGCGGCAGCGTGCTCGCGCCGGGTGGCATTGGTGCCCGCCCGCGCTCCCATGTCGGTGGCCAGCGACATCACTTCGCGCCAGCCTCCGCCCACCCGCTGGCTGGGCAGGCCGTCGTTGGCCCGCCGCTTGCGCCGCCGCAGCTTCAGCCAGGCGATCAGCAACAGGGGCGCCAGCAACACCGCCAGCGGAATGGCTGCCAGGCCCACCGCAGCAAAGAGCCAGCCCCACTGGTCCCAGAATGACTTGTCCTGCTGCTCGGCGTCCTGTGGTTCCGGAGCGGTGTCCGGCGGCAGTTCGGCCGGTTCCTGCGGCGGAGGCGGTGGCTGCAAGACCTGCGGCTTCGGCGTCGATTTCGGCTCCTGCTGCGGCGGAGTCGGCTCGTTGTCCTCGTCCGGCGTGGGATCGAACGCCACCCAACCGGCGTGTTCGAAAGCCACCTCCACCCAGGCGTGCACGTCCTCGCCCTTGATCTCCACCGGTTCAGTGCCGGAGCGGTCGTCCTGCGGATCCGGGTAAAAACCCATCACCACCCGCGCCGGGATGCCCAGGTGCCGGGACATCAGCGCCATGGCGACGGCGTACTGCTCGTCGTCGCCAATCATCTGTTCGGCATCCAGCAGCTGGATCATCCGCCCGGCATGGTGGCCGGACAGGCTGCGGGCCTCGTCTTCCTTGCCATTGCTGAAGAAACCGTTCTCGTGCAGGTTCCGCTCGAGCTGGCGGACCTGTTCGATCGGCACCGTCGCTTCGCCCACGAATTCGTTAGCCTTCGCTGCAATGATGTCCGGGACCCGGGCCGGTTCCGGCAGGCGGACGGATGCGAAGTCGTACTGGGCCAGCTGGGCGTCTTCCCACCGGCGCGAGAAAGTGGTTTGCACCGAGTAGCCGTCGCCGGCCTGCAGGTACCGCGTGGTCAGGGCGGTTTTCGATTCGTCGTTGTAGAACAACGAACCGCCCAGCTCGCCGGCCCGTTCACCGTCGAACGCCATGGCGTTGATCCGCCCGCCAACCGGCAGCCAGACGCCGCGGTAATCTCCGATCCGGATGTCCAGCCGCGTGCTGTCGTCGGACACCTGGCCCAGCGAGCCGGCATCACCCACCGGGGTGAAGTTGCCGCCGCTTTCCGGATTCACGTTGTATACGGTGCCGTCGAAGGTATCCAGCGCCGCCAACCGCACCCGCTGGCCCTTCGGCAGCCCCGCCACGGTGAACAGCGTCTCGTCGGGCCGGTCCTTCACGTAGCCGCGGAAATCCATCAGCGGGCTCGGGTAGTCATAGAGATTGACCGGCGGAACGACGACGTCGCGCAGCACCTCGCGCTCGCCCCGCGCCGTGAGCGCTGGGCCGGCCAGCGCCGTCAACACCACCGCTGCTGCGAGCATGCCGGCGCCTATGCCCAGCCTGCGCCGCAGCCCCGCCCGGTGCGCGGCCGGGTCGGCCAGCGACGGGCCGGCCGCCACGCCGGCGGACGCATCGCCGCGGGCCAGATGGCGATGCCAGGCAAGCCAGGCCGCCGACACCGCGACCAGCAGCACGCCGCGCAGCACCGGCAGCGCCGGGACGTCGGTGCCGAAGGCGATGCCGAGCAGGAAGAACGCCAGCACCGGCAGCAGCGGCCAGTACGGTTTGCGGACGCGCCACGCCAGGGTGCCCGCCAGCAGGGCGGCGGCCAACGCGCCGAGGAACGGAACCACCAGCATGCCGCCGGAGACTCCCACCGGCGGGGCAACGGTGAGGATGTCCTTCCACGCGAAGACTAAGCCGGTCAGCACGGTGCGCAGGGACTCCAGCGACGGCAGCACCCCGCCGATGGCCTCGGTGGACGCAGCGAAGGCGCTACCGAGCAGCAGGTAGGCGCCCAGTCCTACGGTGGCCGTGGACAACAGGCCCAACCGGTAGCGGGCGCAGGCCAGCGACAGCAGCAGTCCGACGACGATGCCGCCGAAACCCGCGGTCAGGTAACGGCCGTTGCCGCCGAAAACGTGGTGGAAGCCGGCCAGCCCCAACCCGAGCAGCAGCACCAGGACGGCAGCGTCGATAGCCATCTGGCGTCCCGGCCGCGGCAGCCAGGCCGCCAGTTCCCCGGCGGTCCTGGGGCGGGCAGGCCGCCGGCCCGGCGGCGGAATCTTGGGGCTGCCGTTCATGCGGCGGCCTTCCGAAGCACAATGGCCAGGTCGTCCAAGCTGGGCAGCGACAACACCGACAGGTCACCGATGGTGGCCCGCGCTGCCTCGAGCCCGCCACCGCAGCGGATGGCGAAGGCGCGAATGCCGGCCGGGACCGCGGACGAGGCCTGGCGCAGCTGGGTGGCCGAGACCTGGTCGCCGACGATTAGGAACATCACGGACGCGTTGGGAACGGCCTCGGCGGTACCCCGGGCCAGCTCCACCGCGGTGGAACGCTGCGGCTTGCCTTCGATCCGGGTCATTTCGTCCAGCAGAATGCGGCCGGTTTCGCTGCGCAACGGGCCCCGCTGGGTCAGCATGCTCAGGTTGCGCTGCTCGCGGATAGCCTGGAGCCCAATCGAGGCAGCCACCGAGACAGCCAGCTCGAAGTCTTCCTCGGAGCTGTATTCCTCGGTGTTGGTGGAGACCGCGACGGCCAAATGGGCGCGACGTGTTTCCTCGAACTGGCGCACCATCAGCGAGTTGGTGCGCGCCGTCGTCTTCCAGTGGATGTAGCGGCGGTCATCGCCGGGGACATAATCGCGCAGCGCGTGGAAGGAGACGTCCGCGCTGGCCAGTTCCTTGGTGGGCAGGCCCTCGAGGTCGCGGATGAAGCCGGAGGCCGAGCTGCCCAGCGCCGTGGTGCGCGGGTGAACGAACAGATCGGTCGGTTCCGTCCACATCATCTGGCGGCGCAGCAGGCCCAGCGGATCCTGGCGCACCGAGCGGACCGGGCCGACCACGATGACGGCGCGGCGCTGCGTCGGGATGGTGAACAGGTCTTCATGCACCTGGCCGGCTTTCATCCGCGGCAGCTGGAACACGGCTGTGGCCGCTCCCACCGGCAGCTCCAGCGCGGCCGGCAGCAACGGCTTGTCCGCGGTGTTCGTCACCGCTATGCTGCCCACGGCCCGGTCGCCGACGGCGACCCTGGTGCGTGCCAGATCCAATTCAACGCCGTATGAAGAACGGCCGATGACAAACCCGATGGCCAGCAGCAGCAGGAACAAGCCCATCAGCGCTGCGATCTTGGCTTCCTGCCAGCCGAAGGACGCTCCGAGCACCAGCAACAGCAGCGCACCGCCGGCCACCACCCAGCCCAGCGGACTAACCGTTTCCAGTACTGGTCTCAGGTAGCGCCCGGTGGCCTGCTGGATCCGCTGCCAGCCCGGCTGCAGGTACTGCTCGGTGAGCGAAGTGGCTTCGGCGGCCAGCGAGGCCGGATGCAGCTTGCTGGACTTATCCGGGGTTACCCGGCGGATCGTTTCGCCGAGGCCGGAGAGCCTGCTGGTTTGGTCGGGTGCCCGCTTCGTCGTCGTCCCCGTCATGCAGCCGCTTTCGGCAGGGAATGTAGCTCGGGCACGGCCTTAGACCGTCACCCGCTGCTGCGGAGCCGGCACCTCGGCCAGCACACGGGACATCACGGCCTCCGGCGTAGCGCCGGCAAACTCCGCCTCGGGGTCCATCACGAACCTGTGGTTCCAAACCACCGGAGCCAATTCCTTGACGTCGTCCGGCAGCACGAAGTTCCGGCCCTGGGATGCGGCCCACACCTTGGCAGCCCGGACCATGGCCAGGGCGCCGCGGACGCTCACGCCCAAGCGCGACTCGGCCGCGTTGCGGGTTTCCTCGCACAGATGAGACACGTACTCCAGCACCGAGGTGTCCACATGGTTGGTGGCCGCCAGATCCGCCATGTCCCGCACGGCCTCCGTGGTGATGATCGGAGTCAGTGCCGCCGACCGGTCGCGGGTACTCGCCCCGCCCAGCAGCTCCACCGTCGAAGCCCGGTCAGGGTAACCGATTGACGTCTTGATCAGGAAGCGGTCCAGCTGGGCTTCCGGCAACCGGTAGGTGCCGGCCTGTTCGATCGGGTTCTGCGTGGCGATCACCATGAAGGGCCGTCCGGCGTCGTAGGTCACGCCGTCCACCGTCACCCGGCCTTCTTCCATCACTTCCAGCAGCGCCGACTGGGTCTTCGGCGAGGCACGGTTGATCTCGTCCGCCAGCACCACCGTGGCAAAGATCGGGCCCTTGTGGAACTCGAACTTCTGCGTCTTCTGGTCGTAAATCGTGATGCCGGTGACGTCCGACGGCAGCAGATCCGGCGTGAACTGAATGCGCGAGTTCGAACCCTGCACCGTGGCGGACAGCGACCGGGCCAGCATCGTCTTGCCCGTGCCCGGCGCATCCTCCAACAGCACATGCCCCTCGGCCAGCATGGCGGTGAGCACCAACCGCACCACTTGGTTCTTGCCCAGCACCGCTTGGCCCACATTGGCGGCCAGCTTCCCGAACGTCTCGGCGAACCACTCGGCCTGCTCGGAAGTCATCGTCATTCGGTTCTCGGTCTCTCTTCGTGTTGCATCAGTGTCAAAAGCCTTTAGTTACTTTACGGACGATTTTGAGGATCGCGCCCAAAGGAACCCGTGGTGTGCCTCCTACTTGCACTGCTCCATTTGGGCCGGAGGCGCACCGCCCAAGTGCGATCCGCCGCTCGCGAGCGTGACGTGTTCACCCTTGATGTACAGTCCGATGTTCTTGGCCTTGCCGCCCGATTCCTGCTTATACCAGTAGGTTCCGGCTCGGACGAGCCAGCAGTTTGTCACCAAGGTGGGGTATTCGTTCCGCTCGTTCGCCCAGTGTCCGCCCGCGCAGGAGGCCGGAGGCCCCGGGCTGTAGTTCGTGCCGGAGCGAGGGTCCATGCACGTACGGAATCCAGGGTCGAGTTTTCCGCCAACCTGCAGCGTCCACGAGGTCGGGGGCTTCGGCTTGGGTTTGCTGCCACTTGTGGCAGAGGCCGATGCGACGGCGCCGAATTCGCCCTTGGAGTTGGCCGCCCGCACCTTAATGCTGACAGACGCTTCGTAACCGGGGTTGACCGTTCGGCTGCCTGACGAGACCGAGACGTTCTCCCATCCCTTGCCCTCTACGTTGATCTGTAGCTTGGCTACGTCATGGCTGGCGGTGTTGGGTGGGCCCCAGTGCACGGTTACCTGCGGGCTGTTGGTCTCGCCGCTCTGGCCCGCTGCGGAAGCTGTTGCGTTCCCGGGCGCTCCGTACGGCGTCGCACTTGCGGATGCCGGGCTTGGCGCACTGGAGTAGCTCGCGCCGTCGCTGTTGGCCACCGAGGTGATGCGGACGTTAACGGCCTTGCCGTTGGTAAAGCCGCCCACCTGCTGCCCGTTCGAGATGGTCATGGTCCGGTTGTCGCTGAAGGTCGCCCGGTAGCTGATTTCGCCGGCCTGGGCGCCGTTGCGCTGTGCGGCGGTGAGCTCGTTGAAGGACACCGTCACCGACCGCCCAGCGCCGCCGGTCTGTGCTTCCTTCAAGGCAACACCCGTCGGTGCGTCTGGCGCGCCGACCGCCCGACGGGCGTTGGACTGCGCACTGGCCTCGCCCGAGCCGGCTTTGTTCCGTGCCGTAACCGAGTAGGTGTAGGCGGTTTCCGAGTTGGGTGCCGTCACCGTCTGCGAGGTCGCGTTCACCGCTGGGAAGGTCCGGTTCAGCTTCCCGGCCTGGTATTCGCGCACTGTGTAGTCAAGGATCTCGCCGCCGTTGTTGGACGGTGCTGCCCAGCTCACCTTCAGCTGGCTCTGGTCGCCCACGGACTTGACGCGCTCGGTAGCCGGCGCGGTAGGCGCGGCCGGTGGGCCGGCGGGTACCTCCGAAGCCGAGTAGGCGCTGAACTCGCTTGGCTCCGGCGCCCGGTTATGCGCCTGCACTCGGACTTCGTAGGCCTGGCCGTTTTCCAGCCCCTCCCACTTGTAGCTGGTCCCGGTTAGCCCCGTCTTCTGCAGCTGGCCGTTCGGCGGCGCCGGCGAAATTTCCAGCGTGTAGCTCTCGATCGCCGAGCCCTCGTTCTCCGGAGCGCTCCATGAGACGTTCAAGGACTTGTCGCCGAACTTCAGCTGCGGTGCGGCCGGCGTTGCAGGCCGCACGTCTGGCCGCGCGACAGCGGACTCGGCGGACGGATCGGACGTGCCCACGCTGTTCTCCGCCGTCACCGTAAAGGTGTATTCGACGTCGTTCTTCAAGCCGGTCAATGTACAGGTGGTGGTAGCGCACTGCTGGCTGAATCCCCCACCCGTGGCATTCACGGTGTACCCGGTGATCTGGTCGCCGTTGTCGCTCGGCGCCGTCCAGGACAGGACCACGCTTTGGTTGCGCACCGAATCAACCAGCGGCGTGCTGGGCGTTTCCGGGCGGCCCTTGACCACCAGCGAAATGTTCGCCGTGGCCTGCCGGCTGCCCTCGCGGGTTTTGTCCTCCACCGCGTATTCAACATTCATGGTCCCGGAGAAGTCCGAGCCGGGCGTCACGATGATCCGCTCGCCGTCGATCTCGGCGGTTCCGCCGTTGCCGGCAGCCGCGCTCACGATCGTTAGCGGCGTTTCCGGGAACGGATTGACGTCGTTGGCGAGCACGTCCACCGGCACCGCTTCGCCTTGCACCGCCTCCGGGACCTCGTCGTCGTTGGCCACGGGCAGCGGGCGAGTGGAGGCGGTCGCTGCCACCGTCACCCGGCTGGTCACCTTATCCGAGCGGCCGTCAGTGACGGAGAAATTGACGACGCCGGTGGCTCCCGTTGCGATGTCGGCCTCCGCCGCCACGCGCAGCACGCTGCCTTCAAGGCTGACGTCGAATCCTTCCGGCGTCCCGCCTTCGACGGCGAACTGCAGTTTTTCCAGATCCTCCGGGTTCGGGTCGGTGGCCAGTGGGCGCAGGTCGTAGCTCACGGCGTCTTCGCCCTTGGCCACCTCCAGCGTGCCGGTGGTCAGCTCCGGCGGGAAATTCCGGTCCTCGGCCGGAATCACCTTGGTCATGATGGTCAGCGTGGACTTGAGCCCCTCCGGGTCGTCGGGGCCCGAGCCGTCGGTCACCTCAAACGTGATCGAGCCACGGCCGGCGTAGTCGATGTCCGCCTTGTACCTGAGCGTGCTCTCGTCGCTCATCCAGTCGTCATCGCTGGTGCCGATGGCGCGGATGTTCTCCGCCTCGGTGATCCGCGGTGTGCGGCCGGGACGGACTTCCACCAGTTCGGTCAGGTCCAGTTGCAGTTCGTCACCCGCGGTCACGTCGTGCGGAGTGTTGTCCCGCAGCACCGGATACTGCTCGCCCAGCGGCGGCACCCAAATGACTGCGGTTGCCTGCAGCCCGTCCACGTCCCGGACGGTGTACGGGATCAGCTGCACGTCCTCGGTCAGTTCCACGTTGACCTGGCCGTCGGCGACCGTGCGCGCCGTCGGATAGGCGCCGTCCACGATCACTTCGAGGTCCTTGGCCACGCCGTCGGGGTCCTCGTCGTTTTCCAGCACCGGGACATCGACGGCGGTGCGGCCCTTGATGTCGGCCGATTCCACCCGGTCATCGCGAGCCAGCGGCGCCTGCAGCGGCGCATCCTCGCGCACCTGGGCCGTCACGGTACCCACGGCAGAGCCGCCGCGGCCGTCGCCCACCGTGTACCGCGCGTTGACCGTGCCTTCCTCGGTTGGCGTCGTCAGGTAGACGCGTCCGTCCTCGGCCCTGGCGGCAATCGACTCCGGCGAGCCGACGACCTTATTGGGGTCCAGGCGGAGCAGGTCACCGTCCGGATCCGAATCGTTCTTCAGCACGTCGACCGCGACCGTCCGGCCCGGCCGGATCTCGATCCCGTCGTCGAGCGCCACCGGGTTCTGGTTGTTCTCCTGTGCGGGGGCAATTCCCACCCGGACCGTGGCCGTGTTAACGGCGCCCAGCCGGTCCTTGACTTGGTAGGTGAATCGATCTGTCCCGGCGCCCTGTGCCGACGCCGTGTATTCGATGTAATTGGGCCCGGCCACGGCCGCGCCCTGTTCGGGCGCTTTGTGGACACCCGTCAGGTACACCGAGTCGCCGTCCGGGTCGATCCCGTTGAGCGGGATGGGGATCCTGACGGTGGAACCGGCGATGGCCCGGGCTTCCAGGCTCTTGGGAGCGGGCTGCGAATTCGATTCATCGTCGCGGGGGAGGATGTTGATCCGCAGCTGGGCCGAATCCTTTTGGCCGGCCCGGTCCGCCACTTCGTAAACCGCGTAGACCGTCTTGGCCTGCTGCCCGGCAATGAAACGCACGGTGTTCTCAGCCGTGAAGATGCGGCCATCGGCGGGATCCGGGGCCTCGGCGAGCTCATCTTCCAGCACCAGCGTGTGGCCGTTCGGATGCGTGTCGTTGGCCAGCACGTCCACAGTCACCACATCCCCCACACGCACGGTGGCGGTGTCGGCCTCGGCCTGGGGCGGCAGCGGCTTGTCCTCACCTTCCACGGAGATCACGCTGACCTCGCCGGTGGCCGAGGCGGTACCGTTGGAGACGGTGTAGCCGATGGTGGTTTGCTCATGCAGCCCCTTCACATCGGAGATGCGCAGGATGTTGTGGTCCAGCACTTCGACGGCGACCGGCGCGCCGTTCGCGTCCACCGAGGTGACCACCAAGACGCCGCCGGCCGGGTCGGCGTCGTTGGCCAGCACATCCACCAGCACTTGGCCGTTCTCCGGCAGCAGCGCCACGTCCCGCACCGCCACCGGAGCGCCGTCGTCGTTGTCCTCGGTCGCATCGATCCGGATCAGGCCGGTAGTGCTGGACGGGCCGTTGGTGACCAGATAGGTGAAGTAGTAGGTGCCTGTCTTCTCCGCCCTGAACTTGACCGTGCCGGCGTCATAGTCAGGGACGATCTCGGTACCGGCGACGGAGCCTGTCTTGGCCAGCCGCAGTTCCCCGCCGTTCGGATCCTGGTCGTTCTTCAGCGGGGCGATCTGGATTTCCTGCCCCACGGTCGCGGAAAAATGATCGGCGTTCGCCAGCGGCGGCAGCGCGCCGGGGGGGCGGACGTCGAAAACCACCACGCCGTCGGTCGTTTCGGAACCATCCGAAACCCTGACCGTCACGTCCTTCTTGCCGAAGGTCTTGCCCACGTCCTGGAAGGTCAGCAGCCCGTCGGGCCGCGTGCGGACCAGGTCGCCTTCTGCGCTGTTGTCTGCTCCCTCCAGGAACAAGTCGTCGCCATCCGGATCAATCCAGTCGCTGAGGATGTTCTGGCTGATTTCGCGGCCCTGTTCCACCAGGATGGTGGTCTTCCGCTTCGGTTCCGGCGGCAGGTTGCTGCCCTCGGCGCGGACGTCGATGGCCACCCGGGCGGTATCGGTGCCGCCGCGGCCGTCGTCGACCTCGTAGCCAAAGGTGTGCCGGCCGGGAGCCGCGTCCCCGTTGACCAGGATCTGCAGGCCGGTACTGTCGTAGATTCCTTGCACCTCGCCGATGCCCGGGCCGTCGCCGCGCAGGCGTGCGGTGAGTACATCGCCGTCGGGATCTGAATCATTGTCCAGAATGGTCAGCGTGGTGGTGCGGCCCGCCCGCACGCCGAACGTATCGTCCTGCGCCACCGGCGGCTGGTTTTCTTCGGTCCGGTCGGGCAGCGTGTTAACCGGGTTCTCGTCCGCCGAGTCCTCTTCGTCCTCTTCGTTCTCCTGCTCCGGCGGGATCAGGTCGCTCCAGTTGTCCACCAGTTGCATGTTTTCGAGCACCAGCCAGACATTGCCGGCGTTCAAATCGTTGAGGACCACCACATCCCGGTTCACCCGGAACACCAGCGACGCGTTCGCCCCGGTGCCCTGGATGGGCTGGGCGAGATCGTCGGCGTCGTTGCCGCAGTCCCGGAGGTAGTGGTTGATCCCTGCCCAGGCCGCGTGCAGGCAACCTGCCAGCTGGACCGGGGCTGCCGGCGTTCCGGTGCCTTCCATCGGCAGGATCTCGGCGTCGGAGCCGTTCAACGGCTGCTTGATCAGCGCCGATTCGGTGGCCACTGCCACAAACGGGCTCTCGTCGCCGCTTTGCTGCAACACTCCTCCGCGCGCGTCCGGCAACGTGACCTCGCGGCCGCCGGGCAGAACCAGCAGGCCGGCCTCGGCGTCGAACACCACAGATTTCTCGCCAACGGCGGCCATCTGCAGATCCCCGGCTTCGGCGAGCGTGTCCACCCGATCGGCGCCCGTACGTTCGGCTAAACCTTCATCATTGACTTCGTAGCGGACTACTTCGCCGGCATCCGGATCGGCAACGAAGACGGTGTCCTGCTTCGATACCGTGGCCACGCTGCCCTTGGCATCGGTCAGCAGCGGCTCCGCTGTCTCCTCATTGAACGACCCCAGCTCGCTGGCCGGGCTGATCCAGATCTGTCCCTTGACGGTATCGGTGATGGACAGCAGCTGATCGCCGAATGCCACCGCCGCGTTGCCCGGCAGTTGCTGCTCCGACCCGCGTTCCATCTGTGCCACGTCCACCGGGCTCAGCATGGCCTGGTCTTGGTTCTCCATGAACACCGTGCCGGCGCTCTGCATGACATCGAAGCCGTCACTGTTGGCCCGGAAACCGCCGTCCAGCACCTGGGACTGGTAGTTCAGGTGGCCGACCATGCCTTGGCTGTTGTTGGTGACCCACACGCCGCCGTCGTTCAGATCCACATCTGCGGTGGGGAAACCTTGGTAGTAGATGGCGCCGCCGACCACCAGGGCGGTCGCCACAGAGAAAGTTGTCGTCGATGCCAGCGTCTTGCGCCGCCGTGTCCGCCCCAACATTTTTCCCCGCAATGCCATTCTTCCCTTGTCAGCCCGCGCCGTTTCGCTGTGCCCCACCGCAGGCAACGACCCCGCCAGCAGGCACCGAAAGACGGCCCTTGGCATGCCAAGGACCCTTACCGACTATTGCACGTATAACCAAAGCGCGTAAACCCGACGCATGGGGAGAACTCCCCTCACGAAGCAATGTCAAGCACGACGGCGGTGCTTGCCGTTCCACCGCTGCCTGATCTTTCCTTGTGGTTCCCTTAGTCTTTCCCTGCTCATTCGCGGTCACTTTGGCGGAGGCGTGACGTCATTGGGGCGGAGGCCTGTCGTCGCTCCACTCAGGGCTTGGACGTACAACCGTTGACCAGTCCTACACAGGCAGCGCAGAGCGATAGTTGTCCATGCACGTGGGGTCCTTCCGAAAACCGTCAGACCCGGCTTATAGGCTGTTTTCAGTAGCAGTTCTGTACCAAATGTTGGCCGTCGGTTTTCCCGGTGGTGTCTGGCGGGCTTTGTTCCGTGACCGTTCGTAGTCGAAGCCGTGCCCCGCGGGCACGCTGAAGATTGAGACGCGTGAGAATGTTTGATCCGACAGCACCGCAACCTTCCGCCGCAGCTCCGGCTGACCCCGGCACCATGCCTGCGCCCGGCGCTGTCGGGCCTGCGATCGGCGTTCCCGGGCCGGCAGGATCTTCGGCCGTCAGCGGCGTGGGAGTTTCGTTGCCGCCGGTTGATCTTGAGGCGTCCGCGGCGGAGTTGGTGGACCAGCTCGCCGCCAGGGAGGATGCCAAGGACGCGATCGCCGCGGACCAGGCCAGGCTGATGGTCGCGTTGGAGCAGCGGATCCGGGCCGAGCGTGCCGCCGCCGGCGTCCCGGCTGCGCGGCGGGGTGAAGGGATCGCCAAGCAGGTCGGGTTGGCGCGTCGGGAGTCCCCGCACCGGGCGGCCCTGCTGCTGGGCCGGGCCAGGGTCCTGGTCAACCAGATGCCGCACACGCTCACGGCACTGCAGGCGGGGCAGTTGAATGAGTGGCGGGCGGCGATCCTGGTCCGGGAAACCGACTGCCTGAGCCCGGAGCACCGCGGCCGCGTGGACCGGGAACTGGCCGGGAACCCGGACCGTCTGCGCGGGATGGGGAACCGGCAGTTGGAGGCCGAGGCCAAACGGATCGCGTACCGGCTGGATCCGCGGGCGGTGGTGGGCCGGGCGGCGAAGGCCGAAGCGGACCGGCATGTCTCCTCCCGGCCGGAGCCGGATGTGATGGTCTCGGTCCGGACCCTGCTGCCGGTGGCCCAGGGGGTGGCGGTGATGGCCGCGCTGCATCAGGAAGCGGAGCGGCTGCGCAATGCCGGGGATCCCAGGAGCAGGGGCCAGATGATGGCCGATACCGTGTTCGAACGAGTCACCGGGCGGAGCACCGCCGACCCGGCCCGGCTGGAGGTGCAGCTGGTGATGACCGACCGGGCGCTGCTGCAGGGCGGGACCGAACCTGCCTGGCTGACCGGCTACGGCATCGTCCCGGCCCAGTACGCCCGCGACCTGATCCGCCTTCCACAGGACCCGCCAATCGAGCCCGCCGCCGCGCCCGGGAGCGCAGGTGCCGGCCGGAACCCGGCAAGCCAAAGCCCGCCAGGCCAGATCCCGCCCGGCCCGCCGGGCAGCGCCTTCGGGCAGAAGGCACCGCCGGCGGGGACCGAGCCGGGCTGGCAGACCGCCCGCGAACGGGCCCGGCAGGACAGGCTGCGGAACCTGAAAGTCGGCGGCGTAGAGGATGTCTGGATCCGGCGGCTGTATACCACGCCGGGGACCGGGCAGCTGCTGGGCATGGACTCGAAGGCCCGGAAGTTCCCGGACGGGATCCGGCGGATGGTGATGGCCCGGGACGCGTTCTGCACCGGCCCGTGGTGCGACGCGCCGATCCGGCACATCGACCACATCGTCGCCTACGCCGAGGGCGGGCCCACCAGCCTGGCCAACGGGCAGGGGCTGTGCGAGCGCTGCAACCAATCGAAGGAAGCCGACGGCTGGTCCGCCAAACCCGTCGATGCAACCGCACGCGCAGTGGAAACGACCACGCCGACCGGCCACACCTACACCTCCACCGCCCCACCCCTGCCCGGAACCACAGGCCACGCGCCGACACCCCAGGCCGAGCCTGCGGCCAGTCAGGCCAAGAAGGTATTGGTGCGCCGACGCAGGGTGCAGTTGGAGCGCGAGCGCATCAGGCGGCGCAAGCGTTTGGCGAGCCGAAGCTAGTCGACGATCAGTCCCTTGCCGGTGCCGTGTGCAACGGTGACCGGATTGACCTCGCCGAAGCCGCGGACGGTGCGGACTTTCTGCGGGATCAGCACGAACCGCTCGTCACCGGCGAGTGTCGACGCAGTAGTGGCATCGACCAGCACCGTCCCGGGCTCGGCGAGTGTGGTCAGCCGCGCGGCCAGATTGACCGTGGGGCCATAAATATCGCCGAGCCGGGAAAGCACCCTGCCCCACACCATGGCCACCCGCGCCGAGGGCAGCAAATCATCGTCGCCAATCGCTTTGGCCAAGGCCAGCGAGATTTCGGCCCCGGCCTGCGGCGAGGACGCAATGTAGAGGACTTCATCGCCGATCGTCTTCACCAGCCGTCCGCCGCCCACCGAAATAATCTCGGCACAACGGTTCTCGAAGCGCTGGACCAGTTGGGCGAGGGTCTTCTCGTTCATCTGGCGGGACAGGCTGGTATAGGAAACCAGGTCCGCGAAGCCCACGGCCCGCAACAAGGGCAGCGAGTCCTCGTCGTCCGCGCCGGTGCCGGCCCCCAGCCCGGCCTCGGCCCGCACGGTCAGGCGGGCCACCCCGGCATTGAGCTGGCGGCGGTAGGAGTAGACCAGGACCTTCTCCAAGGAGTCGATCAGGTTCGGCAGCTCATGAACCAGCCGCTGGCGAGCCTGGGCATCGGTGAGGCCCCGCTGGTGCACCATCTCTTCCACCAGGGCCTCGACCTGCCAGACCACCATGCGGTCGGTCATCTGTCCCACAGACCGGGTGATCGAAATGGCCGCGTCCTCGGTCAGGCGCTCCTCGCGGACCAAGTCGATGATGGTGGTCAGCGCGTCCAGGTCTGCCTGGGTGAACGCGAGATCCTCATCTCCGAGGTTGGCGAATCCCAAGGCGCGCCAGATCTTTCGGGCCGACAACAGGGATACGCCGGCACCGGCTGCAACTTCGCGGCGCTTCATGGTCCGTTCCGAGCCGAGCAGCCGGACTTCAAGGTCCTTGATGGCCTGCCGGTCCACCTTCCCATTGGAGCCGCCGGCGGGAGCGGTCTGGGCGGGCAACGGCACGCGGGGCATGGACAACGTCAACGGCTCGGGTTCGCCGGCCGGGTGTCCCCCGGTGGTCCGTATGTCTTCCGCTACCGGCTCGGCTTCCAGAATGGGTTCCGGGTCCTCCGGGCGGGTCTCTTCCAGCTCTTCGTCCGGCTCGTCCGCGGCCGGCGGCGGTACTTCGCGGCGCAACAGTTGGGGCAGCTCGGGATCACGCGGCACCGGTAGCCGGCGCGGTTCATCCTGCGCGCTGCTGATGTCCATCCTGTGCATCCTCCTCTGTCAGCTGTCCCAGCTGTTCCACTCGGTCTCTGTTTCCATGTCTACACCATCAAACATGGCGGTGCGCGGCAGCTGCTCAATGGCCTCCACCACCAAAGCCCTGAACCGGAAGACCTCCGGTACGTCAACTATCCGACTGGTCCGCCCATGCCCCAGGTCGATGGTGAGGTTGCCGCTGCGCAGCGTCCGCTGCATGATCGACTGCTCAGTGTGCAGCTCGGCAATGGCCGCCAGCAGCAGCTGGCGCTCATGCCGCCGGCCCATGCCCCGGCGGACGATGAGCCGCTTGCTGGTGAGCAGGTACCGGGTACTCATCCACCGCAGCAGCGGCAAGAGGAACAGGCGTGACAGCAGCGCCGCCACTACCACGGCCAGTCCGGCGAGCAGCAGCGGGCGCCACTCGACAATCCAGTCCGGCGGGTTGGAGCTGCTCAGGTTCGCCAGCAGGTAGAAGCCAGCACCGAGCACCAGCATCCCAGCCGCCACCGGCACAGTCAGTTTCCGGGCCTGCGGCCGCGTCATGACAATGACGCGTTCCCCCGGATCCAGTTTCAACCGCAACGCGGCTCCCGGATCCGGCAAGGGGTCCAGGTCAACTCACGGGCCTTCGTGCGGCCGCAGATGCACGACGTCACCGGCCGCCACAACATGTTCGGTGCCTTCGGCATCACGGATCTTGACGGCCCCGTAAGCGTCAAGGCCGAAAGCCTCGCCGATGATCTGCTGGCCGTCCGGAAGCTCGGCCCGCACCTGCTGTCCCAGCGTGACCATGACATCGCGCATCCGTGCGAGGAGGCTGGACCCGTCGTTCCATTCAGCTGCCGGATCACCGTTAACATCGCAGAATTGCCGGTAGCGCTTTGCGAAGATCCGCACATAGGACATCAGCAGAATGTTCCGGTCCGTTGTCTGCCCCTTTTCCAGCGCAACGCTGGTGGCGGTGGGAACAGGAAGCTCATCCCGGGAGAGGGTGACGTTTAGGCCAGTGCCCAGCACGACGGCGGGGGGCGAGCCGTCCGGGTAGTTGACGACTTGGGCCAAGATGCCGGCGATCTTTCGCCCGGAGACCAGCACGTCGTTGGGCCATTTGACCTCTGCCTTGAGCTGCGCGTACTCGCCTAGCGCCTCCGCCAGCGACGCCGCAGCCAAGAGCGAGAACCAGGCGTAGCTCTGGGTAGGCACCGGGTTGCCGGCGCGGTTGAAGGGTCGCAGCAGGATGCTCACGATCACCGATGAGCGGGCCGGGGCAGTCCATTGGCGTTCGAGTCGGCCGCGGCCGGCCGTTTGCTCCTCGGCGATCAGGATGCTCAGGTCCGACCAGCCCACCTTGTCAGCTACCGCCCAAGCGGCCAGATCGGTATTGGTGGAGCCGGTGGATTCCACCAGTTCAAGCTTCCGGTACGGACCCAAGGGGGCACAGAGAGCGTCGCTGAGACCGTCAAAGTCCAGGGCGGGTCGGTCGACGTCGGAAAAACTCTGGCTCATGTGTTCCATCCTACTGATCGCAGGCAGCTGAGGGGCGGCGGCGCGGGCCGCGTTCCCTTCGGTCTCCTGCTGGTACCGGTTGAACGCAAGTGGTGGCCAAAAGCAGCGGCGGCGAAATTGTAGGGTTCCTACAGCAGGCGTCCCGCCGCTGCTCACTAGACTTGGTTCAGCGACGCGCCTGTGCTCCGCTGTTTTGTACGAAACCTACTTAATTGCCTGCAGGCCGCCAGCGTCCGACACCCTCGGCAGAATCCGGAGATTTCATGAGCCTCGATCAAGACCTTGACCTGCAGACCACTGCAGGCAAGATTGCGGACTTCCGCCGCCGCCAGGCGGAGTCCCTGCAGCCCTCCGGCGCCGAGGCGATCGAGAAGCAACATGCCCGTGGCAAGAACACCGCCCGGGAACGGATCGAACTGCTGGTCGACGAAGGTTCCTTCGTCGAATTCGACGCCTTGGCAACGCACCGGTCCACTGCCTTCGGGATGGAGAAAAAGAAGCCGCTCGGCGACGGCGTTGTCTCCGGTTACGGCACCGTCGATGGACGCCTGGTGGGGGTGTACAGCCAGGACTTCTCGGTTTATGGCGGATCGCTGTCGCAGGTCAACGGCGAGAAGATCGTCAAGGTGCAGGAATTCGCCCTGCGTAATGGCTGCCCCGTGATCGGCATCAACGACGGTGGCGGCGCCCGCATCCAGGAAGGCGTGGCCTCGCTGGCCATGTTCGCGGACATCTTCCGCAACAACGTTGCCGCGTCCGGCGTCGTGCCCCAGATATCGCTGATCATGGGGCCGTGCGCGGGCGGCGCCGCCTACTCCCCCGCCCTGACGGATTTTGTGGTGATGGTGGACAAGACCAGCCACATGTTCATCACCGGGCCTGACGTGATTAAGACCGTCACCGGCGAAGAAGTGGACATGGAGACTCTGGGCGGAGCACGCCAGCACAATGCCACCACCGGCACCGCGACCTACCTGGCCGCCGACGAGTCCGATGCCATCGAATTCGTTCGCGAACTGCTGGAGTTCCTCCCCTCGAACAACCTGGCCGAGGCCCCGCCGCTCGAATTCGATGAAGTACTCGAGATCACCGACGACGACCTGACCTTGGATGAGCTGATTCCGGACTCGGCCAACCAGCCCTACGACATGCGGACCGTGATCGAGCACGTCGTCGACGACGGCAACTTCCTGGAGATGCAGTCCCTGTACGCACCGAACGTGATCATTGGCTACGGCCGCGTCGAAGGGCACACGGTCGGCATCGTCGCTAACCAGCCCATGCAGTTTGCCGGCACGTTGGACATCAACGCCTCGGAAAAGGCGGCCCGGTTCGTCCGCCACTGCGACGCCTTCAATGTCCCCATCCTCACCTTGGTGGATGTGCCCGGCTTCCTGCCCGGCAAGGACCAGGAGTTCAACGGCATCATCCGGCGTGGAGCCAAGCTGCTCTACGCCTACGCCGAGGCCACCGTGCCCAAGCTGACCGTTATCACCCGCAAGGCCTACGGCGGGGCGTACATTGTGATGGGTTCCAAGAAGCTCGGTGCCGACCTGAACCTGGCCTGGCCCACGGCGCAGATCGGGGTGATGGGTGCCCAGGGCGCCGTCAATATCCTCTACCGCCGCGACCTTGCGGCCGTGGCTGCGGATGGCGGCGACGTCGAGGCCCGCCGGCAGGAGATCATTGCGCAGTACGAGGAAGAGCTGCTCAACCCTTACCAGGCTGCCGAACTCGGCTATGTCGACGCCGTGATAGCGCCGTCGGACACCCGCCTCCAAGTGGTCCGCGGGCTGCGCGCACTGCGCGACAAACGGGCCACCATGCCGCACAAGAAGCACGGGAACATTCCGCTATGAGCACTCGGCCAGAAACCGCAGCTACCGCACCCGCATCCGATCCAGCCGGACTCCAGCTCGGCGACGATGCAGTGCGGCTGCCACCCCTGCTGACGGTGACCAAGGGCAACCCGACGCGGGAGGAACTCGCAGCCCTGACCGCCGTCGTTGCCGCCCTGCAGTCCTCTGGGCAGGCGGGCACTCCGTCGCGCCGGGCCCGGCGCCCCCGCCGGCCGCTGCTGAGGCCGTTCGTCTCGCATGGACCCGGAGCCTGGCGGCACACTTTCCGTTAGATCATTCCGACGGCGGGGTGGCTCAGCGCGGATCCATCACGGTGCCGAGGAAGAGCGGAAAACCTGTGGGCAAGTGGATGATTTGGTAAAGGAAGGGCCGGTCGAACGAAAGCTCGATGTCGGGCTCCGGCGGCAACGAACCGGACAGCACATCCAGTTCGGTCACGGCGGCGGCGATGGTTCCCTTTTCGCCGACCGTGATGTTGGCCTGCTGGGCCGCCCCGGTCACCGAGGCGTACGGCTGGATGGCCTCCAGGTCCGGCGCCGGGCCAAAAGTCTCGCCGAGTCCGAGCCCGCGCAGGATCGGCAACAGGTCCTGCCGGTGCGTGTGGTTCCAGCGGGGCAGCTCGAGAACGACCATGGCCTCGTCGGCGCCATCCATCACCGTCGCCACTTCCGCCAGTCCGGCCTGGTCCATGACCGGTGTGCCGCCGTCGGGCAGGATGAGCCGCATGACGAACCCGTCGGCATAGGGCAGGTCCATGCCTTGCCAGCCCTTCCCGCGGGCGTACCAGGCCTGGACCAGGTTGCCCATCATGGGTACGGAAACCCGCTCCCCCGACGCGGTGGTGAAATCTGCGTCCTCGGTAGCCGACGGGTCAAACGGCTGCTCCCAGGCAGCCGCGAAGTACACCGCGTTGAGCAGGGTCAGCGTGTTGTCGGGGCTAAAACTGCCCGGAGCTTCGGTGATCCGGCCGCCGGTGTGGTGGTCCACCCATGCGTCCATGGCCTCTTTCGTCGACGGATCGGAATAGTCCAACGGGTAGACGCCGGAACCGTAATGCTCCGCCAGAATGCGCAGGTAGCCCTCGCCGGTCGGCGTCTGTGCGTCCACGAAGACCCCGTTCGCCAGATGCATCAGCGGCCGGCTGGGCGGCTCATCCTCATCGACTGAGCCGGGGTCGCCGTCGAATTCTTCCCACCGGGCCAGCAGGGAGTTCAAGGCAGCGTCCAGATTCTGCTCCGGCAAACCTAAAACTCTGTCCATCTCGTCGGCGGTAGTGCTGCCGGCGCCGGCACGGAGCATCGCCACGGCGTAGAGCAGACTCGCCGGGGCCGTCACCTGGTTCCGCTCCGGGGCAGCCGCGAGCATGGCTGCCCCCAGCCTGAAGGCGGATCTCCGCAATGCGTCGATTTCCGCCGGAAACTCGCCCGCCGCGTCAGCCCGGGCCACCCCCTCCGCCGTCAGCAGTTCGGGAGGCGCCGCGCAGCCGCCGAGCATAACGACCGGCGCCAGCCCCAAAGCGGCAAGCGCCGCCGTCGTCCTTCTTCGCACCATGTTCTCCTGACCGTTGACCCCAACCTAGGCGTTGGCGGGGATCAGTGCCAGATGCCGCTGGCTACGATCCGATGACAACTGGAGTCAGACCGTGATTCGAGGGGCTAAAAAGACCGCCACCGCAGCGTTACGTGGCCCAAGGCAACTGGTTGCCGGTAGGCTCTCGGTGTGACTGAGCAGACATCTGAACTGACCAAGACCCCGGAACCCGGGCGCATTCCGTCCGCCATCGACGCCGTGGCGGACGCCTACACAGCAGCCCTGTTGGAGCTGGATCCATCGCTGGCAACCTCGCTGGGCATCCCCGGACACGAGACCGAGTATCCCGACTTCTCGCCGGCCGGCGCGGAGGCCTTCGCCGAGGTCACCCGGGAAGCCCTGCGGCGGCTGGAGGATCTGGAACCCACCGACGACGTGGACCGGGTCACGCTGGACGCGATGCACGAGCGGCTGGGCCTCGAACTGGAAATCCACGAGACCGGCTGGAATCTGGCCGACCTGAACAACATCGCCTCGCCGGCCCAGGACATCCGCGCCATCTTCGACCTGATGCCCACCCGGACCGTCGAGGACTGGAACAACATTGCCGGCCGGATGGCCCACGTCCCCGATGCGATCGCCGGCTATGTATCCTCCCTCCGCGAAGCCAAGGACCGCGGGCTGGTCGCTGCCAAGCGGCAAGTGCGCATTGTCATGGAGCAAACCGGAGCGTATGCGGCCGAGGACGGCTTCTTCCGGACCCTGGCCGGGCAGGCTGCGGCCGAAGAGGGCGAGCTGTCCCAGGATCTGCGCGACAGGCTGGCGGCGGCCGCCGAAGCCGCGGCCACTGCCTACGGCCAGCTTGCGGCCGTGCTGGAAACCGAGGTGTTGCCGGCCGCGCCGGAGAAGGACGCCGTTGGCCGGGAACGCTACGCACTGATGTCGCGCCGGTTCCTGGGTTCCGCGGTGGATCTGGAGGACACCTACGCCTGGGGCGTGGCGGAGCTGGACAGGATCATCGCGGAACAGGAAGCCGTCGCCGAGCAGATCCGGCCCGGCGCCGGCATCGAAGAAGCGATGGAACTGCTGGATGCTGACCCGAAGCGGCAGTTGCACGGCACGGATGAACTGCAGGCCTGGATGCAGGACCTGTCCGACAAGGCCGTGGACGAACTGTCCGGACACTTCGACATCTACGAGCCGATGCGCCGGCTGGAGTGCATGATCGCGCCGACGCATGAAGGCGGCATCTACTACACCGGCCCCAGCGATGACTTTGCCCGGCCCGGCCGCATGTGGTGGTCCGTACCGGAAGGCGAGGACAGCTTCACCACCTGGAAAGAGGCCACCACGGTCTACCATGAGGGCGTTCCCGGCCACCACCTCCAGATTGCGACGGCGACCTACCGCCGCGAGCTGTTGAACAACTGGCGGCGGAACATCTGCTGGGTCTCCGGCCACGGCGAAGGCTGGGCCCTGTATGCCGAACGACTGATGGACGAGCTGGGCTACCTGGCCGACCCGGGCGACCGGATGGGAATGCTCGACGCACAGCGGATGCGCGCGGCCCGCGTGGTGTTCGACATCGGAGTCCATCTGGAGCTGGAAGTCCCCGAACGCTGGGGTTCCGGAACCTGGACTCCGGAGAAGGGCTACGAGTTCCTGCGCCGGAACATTGCGATCAGCAAGGGCCAACTGGACTTTGAGTTCACCCGTTACCTGGGCTGGCCGGGCCAGGCCCCGTCCTACAAGCTGGGCCAGAAGCTCTGGGAGGAGATCCGCGACGAGCGCCGGCGCCGTGAAGGTGCTGCGTTCGACATCAAGGCATTCCACAGCCAGGCGCTGAACATCGGCTCGGTCGGGCTGGATACGCTGCGGCGCGCGCTGCTGGGCGACGAACCGGTTCCAACAGACAGCTGACCTAACCACTCAACCTGTGCGGGCAAACAGGAGGGCCGATGCATCCCCCAACGGTGCACCGGCCCTTTCCTGTGCCGGGTCCCTTCTGCCCGTTCGGGGCATACTCTCCGGCGGGAGCAAGCTCCCGCCCCAAATCGTACGGTCAGGCAACCGGCTCGGGGAGAACCGCGGCAGTTCTTTACGTTCAGATCACAGGGCGGAAACACGCTAAGCAAGGTTGGCTTTCCGGCAGCGGATAGGCTTGGTCGGGTGACCGACCTTCGCCTGATCCTCGCCTCTGCGTCCCCCGCCCGCACCAAACTCCTGACCGAAGCCGGCATCACGCACCAGGTCCTGGTCTCGGAGGTGGACGAGGACGCTGTCACGGCCAGCTACGGGGTCACCGACCCGCATGACACGGCCCTGCTGCTGGCGCGGGCCAAGGCCGAAGCGGTGGCGGCCCTTCCCGAGGCCGACGGCGCCCTGGTGCTCGGCTGCGACTCGGTGTTTGAACTAGACGGCGACCCGTACGGCAAACCGTACGAGCCGGGAGTCGCCCGGGAACGACTGCGCAAGATGAGCGGCCGGCACGGCGTGCTGCACACCGGCCACTGGCTGGTGGACTGCCGCACCACCGCCTTTGACTCCGAAGACCAAGACAACGACGACGCCGGATCGGGTGCCACCGTGGGCGCGGTCGCCTCAGCAGCGGTGCATTTTGCCCAGCTTTCCGACGCCGAGATCGACGCCTACGTGGCCACCGGCGAACCCCTCCACGTTGCCGGTTCTTTCACCATCGACTCGCTGGGCGGGGCCTTCATCGAGCGGGTCGACGGCGACCCGCATGCCGTCGTCGGACTGTCGGTCTCCACCCTCCGGCGACTGCTGGGTAGCGCGAATGTCCAGATCACCGACCTATGGCACCAATAGGCCCACGCCATTCTTTAATCAGTGGCCGCCTTTATGACCTCAAAATCATGTTGTTTAACCGTTTCATCATTTTTTCCCTAATTCTGCTAGCAGAGCATTAGTTCGCCCGAAACAACTGCAAAAGGCTCGCCTATATTCGTTCTTGTCTGACGTCATCAGACTGGGGGGATCTAGTTTGGCGCCGTCAGCAGAGTGCCCCTCATCGCACACGAGTTGGGGTACTTCATGTTTCACTCACGGCCTCCAAGCCGGCTAAGTCTCAGATATGTCTTTGCGGTCCTGCTGGCAGCGTTGCTCTCCTTAGGAACCCTTCCGGCTATTGCTGCCGAAATCGGTTCGATCGAGGGCACCGTGACAGTTCCGGAAGGGCATTCGCCGGCCTCTGTCACGGTGCGCGCGTTCACCGCTTCCGACCACGAAGTCACCGCAGCTACGAAGGTGGCCGACGACGGCCGCTACGTCCTGACAAACCTGGTCTCGGGCGACTACAAGCTTGAGTACGTGAGCAGCGACGAAGAAGTCGCCGCAGCTTGGCACGGAAACTCTGCGACATTCGACAGCGCAGCCCCGATCACACTGGGGGCGGAGGCCTTGACCGGCGTCGACGTCTCCTTGACTCTCAAGCCATCCGGCACTGATGCTGAAACGAAAGACAGCGCCACTGCGGCCGATGCAGAAGCCACGGCTCCGTCCGCCCCAGCGACTGAGCTGGACGAGCAAGCGGGGATCAACCCCGAATCTAAGGTGAAGGAAAAGACCGAACCGGCGAGGCCAGACACAAAGCGCGAGGCCACAAGCTCGAAGGATGAGGCTGCAAGCTCGAAGAGAGCCGCAATAGCACCCTCACTTGCTGCATCGGCTACTGCCACCATCTCCGGGACCATTGTTGTTCCCGACGGCACCAGCTTCAGCGGAGTAGAGGTTCGGGCGTACACCGACGACCCATGGAACTACGTAACCTCTACCTCGGTGGGAGAAGACGGTACTTACAGCCTCGAAGAATTGACAGCCGGCGACTACAAACTGGAATTCTCCGCTGGCGATTCCGGCGCGCTCTCAGAGTGGTTCGACGGTGCCCACTCCTTCGAAGATGCGCAAAACCTGAAACTCGGCGACGGCCAAGACCGTACCAACGTCAACGCCGAACTCGCCAAAGCCGCCAGCATCTCCGGAACTGTCGGGCTGCCGGAAGGCTTTGACTCCACCCGGGTCAGCGCTATCGTTTACCACGCCGACTACAACTGGGCCAGTTCCGCACAGCTCAAAGAGGACGGCACCTACACGGTTTTTGGCCTGGCAGCCGGTCAGTACAAGATTCAGTTCTCCGCCGGCGATTCCGGCGCGCTCTCACAGTGGTTCGACGGCGCCCAATCCTTCGAGGACGCCCAAATCCTGAAACTCGGCGACGGCGAAGACCGCACCGCCATCAACGCCGATCTCGCCAAAGCCGCCAGCATCTCCGGAACGGTATCTCTACCGGAAGGCGTCGACCCCACCTGGATCGAGGCCACCGTCTACGATACGGACTACGACT
>NZ_JBNHHC010000027.1:0-92339 GCF_059091865.1 Arthrobacter sp. B0316-1-20
GCGCTGGCCGCGGCTAAGCGAAGCGAAGAGGAGAGAGTACTGACATGGCAAAGCTCATTCTGACCCACGAAGTGACCGGTCTCGGCACTGCTGGCGACGTCGTCGAGGTAAAGAACGGTTACGCCCGTAACTACCTTCTGCCCCGCGGCTTCGCCCTGACCTGGACCAAGGGCGGCGAGAAGCAGGTGCAGTCCATCAAGGCCGCGCGTGCCGCTCGCGAGATCGCTTCCCTGGAAGACGCACAGCAGCTCGCAGCCAAGCTGTCCGGCAAGCCGGTCACGCTGACCGTCAAGGCCGGCGAGTCCGGCCGTCTGTTCGGCACGGTCAAGCAGTCCGACGTTGCTTCCGCTGTCGAGGCCGCCGGCCTCGGCGCCATCGACAAGCGCAAGGTCGAGCTGACCGAGCACATCAAGTCGGTGGGCGACTACCAGGCAACCGTGCGTCTGCACGAAGAGGTCTCCGCAGTCATCGACCTGAAGGTCGTTGCTGGCTAACAGCCTCACTGACACAGCAGGCCGGGTCCGTCGAGGGCCCGGCCTGCTGTGTTTAACGCCCGCTACGCTGTAACCCATGAGCACACACCAGTTCAGCCAAGTGGACGTCTTCGCCACCGGACCCTGCACCGGCAACCCGCTGGCCGTGGTCTCCGGAGCCGAGACGCTTGACGGCGAGCAGATGCAGCGCTTCGCCAACTGGACCAACCTGTCCGAGACCACTTTCCTGTTGCCGCCCGACAGCCTGGAAGCCGACTACCGCGTCAGGATCTTCACGCCCAGCGGAGAGCTCCCTTTTGCCGGACATCCCACGCTGGGCACCGCCGCGGTCTGGCTCGCCGCCGGCGGGCAGCCACAGGCTGATGGCGTGATCATTCAGGAATGTGCCGCCGGCCTGGTGAAGGTGAAGAACGACGGCGGACGGCTGGCTTTCGCAGCCCCGCCGCGGCGGCGCACCGGCCCGCTGCCGGAGGAGAACGTCGCCAAGATCTGTGCGGCGCTGGGGCTTGCCCGCGGCGACGTGCTGCGCCACCAGTGGGCCGACAACGGTCCGCAGTGGCAGGCGCTGCAGTTGCGGGACGCCCAGGCGGTTCTCGAAGTGGTGCCCGACTATCCGGCGCTGTCCCCGTTCGGCGTCGGCCTGGTCGGTGCCCACGCCGGGGGCACCGGGCCCGACTTCGAGGTCCGCGGACTGATGGGCTTCGAGGAGCTGCCGGCCGAAGACCCGGCGACCGGCAGTCTGAACGCCGCCCTGGCCCAGTGGCTGATCGGCGAAAACGAAGCGCCGGCAAGCTACACCGTCCGGCAGGGAACGGCGCTGGGGCGCGACGCCCGGTTGTATGTGGATGCAGACGGTGACGAGATCTGGATCGGCGGGGACGTGCAAACGCTGATCACCGGAACCGTCGACCTCTGAGCCTGCCGGCACCGGCGAACAGTTGGCCGGCGAAGACCAGCAGCCGCCAACAGCAAACCACCGTACGTCAGGTCAGCTCTGGAAGGATTCCGGGTCCGCCGCCGTGATGGTCCGGTAGCCGAGCTCAATCAGTTCCTTGAACACGTCGAGGTCGATGTCTGCCAGCTTGTTAACGTAAAGGCAGGCGACACTGGTCTTGTGCTTGCCCAAGCGTGCCAGCAACGGTGCGGACTCCGGCGCGTAGGTCAGTCCGTACAGGGCCAGACTGCCCTTCCTGGGGGAGAAGCCGACGGCGGCAGCGTCACCTTCGCGTCCGCTCGCGTACTTGTAGTGGTAGCTGCCGAATCCGATGATCGACGGCCCCCACATGACGGGGTCCTGCCCGGTGATGTTCCGCATCAGCTCCAAGACCGTCTCTGCGTCCTGACGGCGGACTGGGTGTTCCACGGACGCCAGGAATGCCTCGACGGAAACGTCCGTGGGCGCGGTCTTATTCTCGGCCATGGGATGAAGTCTCGCAGAAGGCCGGAGGGGTTGCCAGCGCCGGACGACCGCGCCGCCCGGCCCTGACGCGCCGCCCGCTCTGACGGCGCCGCCCGGCCCGGACGCGCCACCCGGCTCTGCCGCTAGGCCTCGTCTTCGGGTCCGATCAGATCCACAAACTCGCGCGCGTCCGCCTCGGTGGCTTCGGAATGGTCCAGAAGCAGGCGAACAGCATCTTCCCGGTCGCCGCCGAGAGCCGCGGTGCGGATTCGGTCATAGACGTCGTCGTTCAGGCGCGTGCTGGCGATTTCCCGGACGGTGTCGCCTTTGGACACAATGGCCCGGTAGCGGTATCCCGTCGGCGTGGTCCGTGCGGCGGGAGACGGCTCTTGCGGCGGGGCATCCTCCGCCTGGGCCGGTACGGGGGGAGTCTGTCGGGTCTCCGACTCCTCTTGCCGCTGTTCCGGTGCTGTCTCCCTTGGCTCCTCATCCGCAGGCCTGAGTGTAGGGAGATCTTCTGGGGAGGCCTTGTAGGGCTGCGGGTGTGCCGACATTTGGGCGACAGCCCCGGTTGCCTCCCGGAGTCCCGCTCCGGTGGCATTGCGATACTCCCGGATGGCGGAGAGGGCCTGTCCTTGCGCGATTAGCGCATAGATCGCTGTGTGTTGCTGCTGGTTCAGCCGGGCGCTGGCCGCGGCGGCAGCTTCCTTGGATGTTGCCGGTGCCGGTTGCTCCGGCGACCTGCGTACTTGTCCGGCGCGGCTGGTTTTGTTCCGCGCCGCATGACGCACGATGACCAGTCCGATCGCGATGACCAGTACGACGATCAGCAGCGGCACCACAAATTCCATACTTGAATCCTACGTCCCGCCCGCGTTGCACCTTCCCGTTTCGCCGGGCGAGGGGGATAACACCGATGTAATTCACACTGTGGATAACCAGTGGATAACTTTTGGCTACGCTGCAATTTCCGATCTGTCAACCGCCAAAAACTGGGCATAATTCACAGGAAAATACTTTTCATCCACAGACCCTGAACAACGTTTATGCAGGTCAGAGGCACGTTACTCGCGAGTTAAGTTTAATATCCACAGCTCTACGCACAGCCTGTGCACAAGACACGCCTGTGAATCCACATTTTATCCACAGGGGCAGTGGATAAGTCGCTTGGTGGAAGCCGGGAAGGGGGCTACCGTTGCGGAGTATCCCACTGATCAGTCCGCGTCCGGGCTGTAGTCCTGCGCGCCCTTCCGGCGGTTCGAGCAACTGTCCGAACCGCCTGATAGTTCTGGACCAGAAGGGGTGCGGTACCCGTTCGAGGAACAAAGAAAGCAGGCAGCGGTGTCGTTAGCGCACGCGGATTCGGCAACAGGTCGGGATTCCGAATTCGGACGCACTCCGCCGCAGGACCTGGTGGCCGAGCAGTCAGTGCTGGGCGGCATGATGCTGTCCAAGGACGCCATTGCCGACTGCGTTGAAGTGCTCCGCGGCGTGGACTTCTACCGCCCTGCCCACGAGAGCATCTACGAAGCCATCATCGACCTCTACGGCCGTGGCGAACCGGCGGACGCGGTCACCGTCTCCGACCTGCTGACCAAGCGGGGCGAAATTTCCCGCATCGGCGGTCCCGCCTACCTGCACACGCTGATCCAGTCCGTGCCCACAGCCGCCAATGCGGGCTTCTATGCGGAGATCGTCCGCGAACGCGCAGTGCTCCGCCGCTTGGTCGACGCCGGCACCAAAATTGTCCAACTGGGGTATTCCCAGGATGGCGAAGTCGATGCCATCGTCAATCAGGCCCAGGCCGAGATCTACGCCGTCGCCGAGCGTCGCGCCGCCGAAGACTATGTCCCCTTGAAGGACATCATCGAAGGCACCGTGGATGAGATCGAATCCGCCGGCCACCGCGGCGAAGGCATGACCGGTGTGCCCACCGGCTTCTATGAACTCGACGAACTCACCCAGGGTCTGCACGGTGGCCAGATGATTGTCATCGCGGCCCGGCCGGCAGTGGGCAAATCCACCTTCGCACTGGATTTTGCGCGCTCGGCAGCAATCAAGAACAACATGACCACTGTCTTCTTCTCCCTGGAAATGGGCCGGAACGAGATCGCCATGCGCCTGCTCTCCGCAGAGGCCACCATCGGACTGCAGGACCTCCGCAAGGGAACCATCAAGGACGAGCAGTGGGGCAAGATCGCCACCACCATGGGCCGGATGAATGACGCCCCGCTGTTTATCGACGACAGCCCGAACATGTCGCTGATGGAGATCCGCGCCAAGTGCCGGCGGCTCAAGCAGCGGCACGACCTGAAGCTGGTGGTGCTGGACTACCTCCAGCTGATGTCCTCCGGCAAGCGCGTTGAATCCCGCCAGCAGGAAGTCTCGGAGTTCTCCCGTGCGCTCAAGCTGCTGGCCAAGGAACTCGAAGTCCCGGTCATCGCTCTCTCGCAGCTGAACCGCGGTTCCGAGCAGCGTACCGACAAGAAGCCGATGGTCTCGGACCTGCGTGAATCCGGCTCGATCGAGCAGGATGCGGACATGGTCATCCTGCTCCACCGCGAGGACATCTACGACAAGGAATCCCCGCGCGCGGGCGAAGCTGACGTCATCGTGGCCAAGCACCGTAACGGCCCGACCAAAACCATCGTGGTCGGCTTCCAGGGCCACTACTCCCGCTTCGCCAACATGGCGGTTGAACACGGCTAGTCGTCGGTACTCAGTCCGGCGTCGGGCAGTTCCAGTGTTCGCGCTTCATCGGTAGGAGATCGCCGTTTCTGGCTGGATCGAGGACATGGCTTTTCCAGCCCTGCTCGGGGTCTTCAAAGTTTTCCGTGAAGTAGGGATCGGAAACCCAAATATCGAGCATGGCAAGGGCCGCCGCTTGCCGGCTCTGGTCGTTGCTTTCGTGGGCGTCCAAGAACTCTCCCTTCCAGGCGCAGTGCCAGTACGTGGAGGCGATCGTCTCGCCGAGCGAGTCGGCCTCGTACAGGCCGTGAGGGTCGTTGTAGCCCTTGGGAATAGTTGCAGGCCAGTCCGTACCTGCGGGAAGGGCGTGGGGAAAGCTCTCGACCGCCGCCAGATAGAACGCGGGGATGTCCTTGAGGCTGACGAAGCCCAAGTCGTCGACCAGGGTCTCCAGCGGGGGGCTGGAAGCCGGGACGGCAGTTGTAGATGCTGGCAACGCCCCGGACTCCGTCGCAGCTTCACGGGCGGCTCCTGCCGGAGTCTCCGGTGCGGAAGCCTCCGGCTTTAGACCGTTGCCGCAACCAGCCAGCGGCAGCATCAGGGCGACAGCAGCTGTCAGAGTGGCCACCTTGCGCATCGTCTCTCCAAGCCTGTCGTGTATCAACGTCTGTTTCACGCTAACTGCGGAATTGGCCACGCCAGGGGATTGCGATGTTGCGAAGCAATAACTTCTGAATGGCTTCCCGATGGAATGATTCATCAGTATGCTTTTCATCGAGTGCAGAGGAAGGGCTGACGACGAGGGCCCGGTGCCGCCGGGCCATTGACAAGAATCGACATCTTTCGACCACCTGTTGGAACAGATGGCGCCAAGCGCCGGAGACGGAGATTTAGATGAGCAACGAAAACGGACCCACACCGCTGTCGCCGGAAGAACTTGAAGCCCAGTCAGGGACCGCGCTACCGGATAAGGAGGTCGCGTCCATTCTCGACCTGAATGCTGATCTCGACCTCGCCATCGATGCGGCCGCGCCTATCGACCTAGCCGTCGCGGCGAACGCCAATGTCGCGGCCCCCATCGATGCCGCAGCCTCGGCCAACGTCCTCTCGGACGGCTCCACCGCGCAGGCCCTGTCCGATCAGGGAGTCATCATCGACCAGGGCATTGCGGCCGATGCAACGGCTGAGTCCGCGCAGGACAGCAACATCGACCAGAGCAACGACACCGTAGACGGTACCGAGACAACTGCTGGCCCCGGAGCCGGGACGGACGCCGCCGCCGGTGCTTCCGGGCTGCCGCAGGAGGGCGTCAGCGGTGCGGCAAGCACTGGCCCGGCGCTGCTGCCGGACGGCACGCTGCCCGTCGCCGGACAGGCCACGGATAACCTCGGGTCGATGCTGGACGGGAACCTGCTCAATGTCAACGTCAACTTGGACGCGGACGCCGATATTGCCGCGCCCATCAATGGCGCTGTGGCGGCCAACGCCAACGTTGCCGCGCCGATTGACGCAGCGGTTGCCGCAAATATCGGTTCGATCGACAGCCAAGCGACCGCGGTGGCGCAGCAGGACGCCATCATCACCCAGCAGATCGACGGTGCCGCCGAGGCCAATGCCGGCCAGCAGTCCGACCTAGAACAATAATCCCTGAATGAGCATGAATCCGAGCGGGCCACCTGCCTTGGGTGGCCCGCTTCCCGGAGACCGGTCGGCGGCGCCCCCGTCCATTGAAGTCCCGGCGCTGGCCGACGGCGTGCAACTCCTCGGTTTGGCGCAGGGGTCCGGCTACCGCGAACCGCCCGCGCTGGTCCGGCGCGCGGACGGGCAAACACTCCAGCTCACGCCACTGCTGTATGCAGTGCTGGAAGGAGTGGACGGTACCCGCAGCCTCGGCCACATCGCGGATTATGCCGGCAACAAGTCCGGCCGGCTGATCACTGCCGAAAACGTGCAGACTCTGATTAAAAAACAGTTGCTGCCGCTGGGCCTGCTGCAGCTTGCGGACGGCTCAGAACCCGAGGTCAAAATAGCCAGTCCGCTGCTGGGCATGCGCTTCCGCTACACGGTCACGGATCCGGAGCGGACCCGGAAGCTGACGGCTCCGTTCGCCGCACTGTTCCATCCCCTGATCGCGTTGCCCGTTACCGCGGCCTTCCTGGTGGCGTGCTGGTGGGTGCTTTTGGTCAAGGGCCTGGGCTCAGCTACGCACGAAGCCTTCGCCAACCCGGGGCTGCTGCTTCTGGTTTTTGCCATCACCATCCTTTCGGCCGGCTTCCACGAGTTCGGCCACGCCGCCGCGGCCCGCCGCGGCGGCGCTACCCCGGGAGCCATGGGCGTCGGCCTGTACCTAATCTGGCCCGCCTTCTACACAGACGTCACTGACTCCTACCGGCTGGGACGCGGCGGCCGGATCCGCACGGACCTTGGCGGCCTGTACTTCAACGCCATCGTCGTAGTGGGCACGATGGGCGTCTGGTGGCTCACGGGATTCGATGCGCTGCTGCTGGTTGTGGTGACCCAGATCCTGCAAATGGTGCGCCAGTTGCTGCCGCTGGTCCGCTTCGACGGGTACCACATCCTCGCCGACGCTACCGGCGTCCCCGACCTGTTCCAACGGATCAAGCCCACGCTGCTGGGACTGCTGCCTTGGCGGTGGTCCGACCCCGAATCCAAGATGCTCAAACCCTGGGCCAGGGCCGTCGTGACCGCGTGGGTTCTGGCCACGGTGCCGCTGCTCCTGTTCTGCCTCTTCATGATGGTGGTCTCGCTTCCCCGTGTGCTGGGAACGGCGTGGGCCAGCATCATGGAACAACAGAGGCTGCTGGCAGAGGCCGGTTCGGACGGCGATATAGCCGGCATGGCTGTGCGTGTCCTGGCCATCACCGCCGTCGCCCTTCCCATTCTCGGCATTGCCTACATTCTGGCGCGCGTGGCCCGTCAGCTCGGCACCGCGGTCTGGATGAAAGCCCGCGGCCGGCCGCTTCGACAGGTCACCGCCGTCGCCGCTGCCGCCGCCGTGTTCGCCGGCTTGGCCTGGGCCTGGTGGCCCGATGACGGGGCCTACCGCCCGGTGCAGCCCTACGAACGCGGCACCCTGTTCGATGCAGCAGCGTCCTTTGCCCCGGTTTCCCCGGTGGGACTGGCCGACGGCAGCTCAGGCCAAACGGTGGCGGCGTGGCCGTCCGGAACTGACCTGCCGACAGCGGAGAACCCGCGGCTGGCGATGGTTCTCGTCCCCCGCGGGACCGCCACCGCAGACACCAGTAAGAATGCAGCGAACGACGGCGGGTCCGGCACCGTTGCTGAAACTGGCGCCGGAAACACGACCCCGGCCTGGGTTTTCCCCTTCGACCGACCGCTGGCGCCCGAGGAGGACGGAAACCAGGCCCTCGCCGTCAACACCGAGGACGGATCCGTTGTTTACGATGTCGCCTTCGCGCTTGTCTGGGCCGACGATGGACCGGTCGACGCCACCAACGAGGCCTACGCCTTCGCTTCCTGCCGGGGCTGCACCGCCGTCGCCGTCGGCTTCCAAGTTGTTCTGGTCCTCGGACAGGCCGACGTCGTGGTCCCACAAAATCTTTCGGCTGCAGCTAACTACAACTGCGTCGAATGCCTCACCTACGCCCTGGCCAGCCAGCTTGTCCTCACCCTCGACGGTCCGCTCAGCGACGCCGGCATGGCCCAGTTGGAAACCCTGTGGGAAGAGATAGCAGCTTACGGACGATCGCTCGAAGATGTTCCCCTGAACGAAATCCAAGCCCGGCTAAACGACTACAAGACGCGCATTCTCGGCATCATCGAGCAGGATGCCGCGCTCAGTGACAACAACACCGACGCAGGCTCCGACACGGAAGCCGATACCCGGCCGACCTCGGAGCAGGGAGCAGACGGGGAGCCTCAACCGGCGCCCGAGTCGACCACCATGGCGCCGGAACCGGGCACCTCCGACCCGAACGCGCCAGCGGATGCAACGCCTCCGGTGGATACCGGCGGCGAGCCGCAACCGGCACCGACAACCACCAGCACACCGGAGCCGGCACCGGCGCCCGAGCAAGAGCCCGCCCCCGCACCCACCCCGGCTGATCAGCCGGCACCGGCGCCTAGCGGATAACCGGCTACTTGCGGGCCGCGGACACGACGGGTCATGCGGTTACCGCGCAGCGACACTAGTCCGTGAGGAGCGACCTCGACCGTCGTCTCGACGGTCGAGGTCACCACCGACATGATCCTTACGCGTCGTCCGACCGCCGGGCTGCTTCGAGTCCGGCAAGGTAGCCGAACACCAGTCCGAGCGAGATCGTTCCGCCGGCGCCTCCGTAGAACCCCTTGGTGGGAGCGCCGCCTGCATTGCCGGCGGCGTAGAGGCCAGGGATGACTTCGCCCTCGGTGTTCAGGGCGCGCCCGCCTGCGTCGGTCTTCGGACCGCCGACAGTGCCGAGTGCGCTGGCCTCAACCTTGAGCGCGTAGAAGGGTGCGGTGTCGACCGGTCCCAGCACGCTCGACTTCGGACTCTTCAGCACCGGGCGGATGATTTTCGCCAGGGGCCGGACCACGAAGGAACGCAGACGCTCGGGATCGTTCTTCTTTGCCACGCGTCCCGCGAGCTTGCTCGCGATCGGACCGACAGCCTTGGCGATGAGCACTCTGGCCTTTGCGGTGGCGGCGGGGAAGCGTGCGTCGGGCGAGTTCTTGCCCAGCCGTGGGTAGTAGGCACCGAAATACCGGTCGAACATGGTGTCACCGCGGTTGAACTGTGGGTCGCGGCCTCGTGCGGCCTCGGGGTTGAACCGGTCGACGGTGCGGAGCAGTCCCACCTCGTCGACGCCGATCTTGGCAGCCAGTGCGGACAGGGTATCGGCGCGGTGGAGGTACTCGGGCACCTCCCCGCCCGGCGTAACGCCGAAGATCCCGAACTTCTCCCAGTAATTCTGGTCGAAGATCAGCCACGCGGTGGCATTGGGCATGGTGCCCGTCTCCGGGTCGACCTCGCGCATGATCTGGCCGAACTGGTCGTACGCCAGAGCCTCGTTAGCGAAACGCTCGCCCTTGCTGTTCACCATGATGCTGTGCGGCAGCGCACGCTCGCCCAAGAAAACGCGACTGAGCGGCTGACCCTCCAGTTCCTCACCGGGCAACTGCACGCCGGGCATCCACCAGGCGTCCTCCATCCCGGTCAAGTCAGCGCCAACCTCATTGGCCAACTGGACCGCGATGCCATCGTGGCCCTTGGGCGAAACCTGCACGCCGAAGGGCGCCTCGAGGTACTTCGCGGTGACCTCGTCCGAGCTCTCAAACCCACCACTGGCCAGCAGGACGCCCTTGTTCGCGCGCACCGTGTGCTCGGCACCCTCGGCTCGCACGACGATGCCCCGCACGCCAGACTCATCCGTGACCAGTCGGACTGCAGGCGCTTCGACACGTACGTCGACGCCGTTGCGTAGGCTGCCCTCGAGCAGGGCGCCGACCAAGGCCGGTCCGGCCAGCCAGACGTCATCGATGCCGATCCCGCCCAGCAGCCAGAACGGGAGCGGGTTTTTGGCCATGCCGGTTGTCAGGGCCGGCCGAACGTACTTTGCCGCCTCCCCCAAGCCCTCGGGGGAGTAGGGGCCAGGGAAGAGCGCCCGGCCGACCGATGCGCCGTCAATATCCGAACGGTAGTCCGGCCAGATGGTCGGAATCCATCCAAAGGAGGTGTGCTCTTCGATGAAGCGTGCAACGTGGGGCCCGGCTTCCAGGAATTTCTCTACCAAGTCGTGGTCGAGGACCTGGTCGCGGCCCTGGCCGTAGATGTAGCGCCGGGCCTGATCCAAACTGTCCTTAACCTTCAGGTCCTTAGTGGAGAAGCCGTGGTTGGGGATCCAAGCGGCACCCGCAGAGATGCCGGTGGCGCCGCCAACAAGTTCCCGGGACTCGACTACGAGAACTCGTGCACCTTCCCTGGCGGCGGTGAGCGCGGCCATCAGGCCTGCTCCGCCGGAGCCGACGACCACTACGTCCACCTCGTCCGGGATGCCCTTTTGGGAAACTGTCCCGATGGAGCCTGAGTGAAGAGTTGAACGATCAACCACGATTTTCCTCCTTGCTGTTGGTTCCGCAGGCGGCCTTGTCGCGTGGCGGTGCCGGGGCCGTTTCCCCTCACCGCAACAGGTACATGCAGATGCATATACCTTATCCGATTTAGTTGACTCATCAACTTTATTCCGCTGCTGGGGAAATCACCCCTGCCGTGCCACGTCGCTTTTTAGCGCGTGCGCACCGCGGTCCAATCCCGCGGACGGGAAACATTGAAGGCGATTGGCCGCCCTCCTAGCACCCTCGCACAGGAATTTTCCCGCAGCCAATCGGCCGAAGACGCGCCGCGTAGGAGGCAAGAGTCTGGGCGGCCGTTACACTGACGGCATCGACAGGGACGAGGGGACTGGCGGGGTGGAGAAGTTGCAGCGGCCCGGACGGCGAAAACCGGAGCCCAGTCAGGTCATCGCGGCGCTGCTGACGATGGTCGGCTTGGCCGCCTGCGGACAGCTGCCCGGCGGGGCCGGACAAGGATCACGGCCCGAGGCCGAGCTGGTCGACGCCGTCGACTGCACAACAGCGCAGCACATCGTGGAGCCAGGAAGTCCCTCCGTGTCTCCGCCACCAGCGGCCGGAAGTGTGCCCGAAGCATTCGTGCCCGTCGAAGTGATCCGCTGCGATGCCATGGTGGCCACCGTCGAAGACGACGACGGCCTCTGGTCAGCCGTCACGGAGGAACGACTCGCCGGGGACATGGTCGCGCTGGTGAACGCCCTGGCCCAGCCAAGCGACCAGCCGAGGGCGAACCAAGCCTGCACCGCGGACATGGAACTGGTCCCGGATCTCTGGCTGGTGAATGCCCAAGGCCAGGCCATGCGCGCGGCATGGCCGACGAATTCCTGCGGTAAGACGAAGTCAGGCGTGCGCGAGGTCCTTGGCGGCATGACTGTGGCCGAGTCGACACAGCACAAGATGGAACTCATCCAACCGAGGGCGGCACTGGACGCGAACTGCCAGGCGGAATGGAAGGAACCGGTGGCGGCCGGAATCGCTGTGGCGCCGATGCCCGCCCCGGACCTAGACGCGGAGGGCACCGGTGCCACGGTCTCCGGATCCGCAGGCCTGGTTCCCGAGGTCAGCGAGGTGGACTCGCTCAGGATCTGCCACTACAGCGTGGACCGCCCCGACGCCACCGCGGCGCCGACCACCGGCACGAACGCGGAGCTGGAGTCTTCAGGCACGGAGGTATTCACCGGAGAGTTTGTAGGAGGAGGCAGTCTCGACGGGTCGGCCAAGAATGCCGTCTTAGAGGCGGCGGCCACTGACACGCCGGCCGCCAAATGCGACGAAAAGGCGGCGGAGTTCGTTGTCTTGTGGCCGGTTGCCGACGGGCTGGACGTCGGTGCACCGCTGACGGCAGAAATCGATGGCTGCCAGCGGCTCTTTGGGCCGGACGGCACCGCCCGGACCTTGCCCGCCGAGGCGAGCGCCGCCGTCGTCGTCGCCTTGGAGAAGTGAGGGAGTAATGGCGCGGGACAAAGTGGCACTGGTGACCGGGGCATCCTCCGGAATCGGCGAACATACCTGCCGCGAGTTGGCGGGCCGCGGCTTCACGGTCTACGCGGCAGCGCGCCGGCTGGAGCGGATGCGTCCGCTGGAAGGGTACGGGGTCCGCGTCGTCGGCATGGATTTGACCGACGACGCGTCCATGGTCGGCGGGGTGGAGCGGATCCTGTCGGAACAGGGGCGCTTGGACGTGCTGGTCAACAATGCGGGCTACGCGTCCTACGGCTCTGTTGAGGACGTGCCGCTGGATGATGCTCGGCAGCAGTTCGAAGTGAACGTGTTCGGGATGGGGCGGCTGATTCAATTGGCAGCCCCGGCCATGCGCGCGCAGGGGAGCGGCCGGATCATCAACGTGTCCTCGATCGGCGGCGTGTTCTACGAGCCGCTCGCCGGCTGGTATCACGCCGCCAAATTCGCGGTGGAAGGTCTGTCCGACAGTCTCCGGGTTGAGCTCAAACCCTTCGGCATTGACGTGGTGATCATCGAGCCCGGGCCCATCCTGACCGAGTGGAGCTCGATCGCGGTGAACAGCCTCCTGCAGAGCTCGGAGGGGACAGCTTACGAGCGGCAGGCTGAGAGCGTGGCCCGGACGGTTTCTGCGGCCTATTCGGAACGGACGGGAACGCGACCGGAGGTGGTTGGCCAGCGGATTGCCCGCATAGTGGCCGCGCGCCACACGCGCAGCCGGTATCCCGTGGGCCGGGGCGCGCGGACCATCATGAGCGCTCGCCGTCTGCTGCCGGACCGGGTCTTCGACGCCGTGCTCGCCCGGGTGTACCAGCGCTGAGCGGGCCCTGGGACCCACGGGACGAGCACTTGGTGGCCCGGTACCTGCCAACAGGCCGGACCTCCGGGGGCGCAGCGGGCGTGCGGTTACCGCTGCCGGTTTGGCGCTTGCTGCCTCATAGGGCGGCTCCCAAGTGATCGCGCAGGGTGCGTCCCGAATACGAGGACCGGAACCGGCCTCGTGCCTGCAGTTCCGGGACCACGCCATTGACGAATTCTTCGAGGGAGGACGGGTAGAGCGCGGACATGATCACGAAACCGTCGGCCGCTTCCGAGTCGTAAAGTTCGCACAGGTAGTCAGCGATATCCGCCGGATCGCCGACCGGCTGGGGATGCAGCTGGTTCATGGCCTGGGCATTGGCAAGGTCGCGGACTGTCATGGATTGACGGCGGGCTGCAGCGAGCAGCATCTGTTCGAACCCCTCGCTGCCGGTGGCGCCGCGGTGGGCCAGCAATAATTCCTCGGCGCTGCCGTCAGGGTTGAGGTCCTCCCACGCCGCGTGCAGGAGCCGTCCCAGCTTAGTCAGAACTTCCTCCGTGTCCAGTGCCGCTTCCAAACCCTGCACGGTGGCAAAGGCGGCGGCCCGGGTCGGACCCGTGATTGGCTGAACCGCCGGAAGTACTGCCAGACGATCCGGATTCCGTCCGGCGGCCGAGGCCCGGTCCCGGAGCTCGCTCCGCACGGCCCGCATGGCGTCTGGTGTGTCGGCCACGGCGAACACGACCTCGGCCCAGCGGGCGGCGAACTCCATGCCGCGCGGCGAGGATCCGGCCTGCATGAGCACCGGCCTTCCCTGTGGACTGCGCGGCAGCGTGATCGGCCCGCGGCTCAGCGGCCGGCTCCCGCCGGAAAGGGGCCGTTCCGGTATCCGGTGTACCAGGTCGGGATCCGCGAACCGGCGTCGGGGCCCGTCCAGCGTCAAGGCCCCGGGCTGCCAAGATTCCCACAGGTCAACAACGGTCTGGACGACGTCGTCGGCCCGGTCATACCGCTCCACCTTGGGCGGGATGGCGGTCAGACCGAAGTTTGCGGCCTCGGCGTCGGTGGTGGAGGTGACGATGTTCCAAGCGACCCGTCCACCGGAGAGGTGATCCAGCGAGAGCAGCTTCCGGGCGATGCTGTAAGCAGGAGTGAAGGTGGTAGAGATGGTCGCGGCCAACCCCAGGTGCCGGGTCGCCCCGGCAACCAGGGACAGGGTCACCAGGGGGTCGAGATAGATGGCGCCCTTGCCGCCGGTGACCAGCGTCGTGGCGAAGTCGCCCGTGTTGTCCTCCGGGACGGCCAGGGCGTCGGGCAGGAACAGCATGTCGAAGCAGCCTCGTTCCAGCGTCCGTCCCAGATCGAGGTAAAACTCCGCGCTCAGCCAGTCTTGCCGGGAGAGTGGATGCCGCCAATTCTCCGAATACTGGCTGGTGGGCGGGTTGACCATCGCCACCAGGTGCATGCCGTCAGCTGAAGAGCGCATCGTATCCTTCCAAATAACCCAGGACGTGGCTGGCGTACAGGATCCCGCCGAGCACGGCCAGCACGGCTGCCGCCATCAGCCAGTCGGTGTGGGTGAGGGGAATTTTCCGCCAGGTGGTCCGGGGCGTCAGCCCGAGTCCACGGGATTCCAGTGACTGGGCCATCCGTTCGCCTTTGCGCACCGAGACAACGAGCAGGGCAAAGGCCGCACGGGCGTAGGCGGTCAGGCCGCTGGGCAGGGAACCGTCCGGGCGGAGCTGCGCCCGGACGGCGTGGGCCTGCCGGATGGTTTGCCACTCCCGGGGCATCTCCTGCAGCATGCGGTAGCCAGCCAGCACGGCATAGGTGATCCGGGAGCCGAGCCTGGCATGTTGATGCAGGCTTCCCATCAGCGCCACGCCGTCGGTGGAAGCGATGAAGCCGATGGCCAGAATGCCGATCACCAGGGTCCGCATGGCCAAGGAGCCGCCGACGGAGAGTCCTTCGGCGGTGATCCGCAGCGGGCCGGCCTCCCACAGGATGTGACCCGGGCGGCTGAGCGCGTTGACCATCAAGATGCCCAGACCGAAGGCGAGGAAGGGAACGTGGCCCAGTGCCACCGTTCTGAGGGGCAGGCGGGTGGAAGCAACGACGGCGGCCAGGGCCACGACGTAGAGCACGGCCGGGGTGACCGGATCAAAAATGAAGACCATCGCCAGCGACACGACAAACAACAGCGCGAGCTTGACCGTGGGATTGCGCCGGGCCATGACACTGCCGGAGGCAAAGGACCCCGGTGTTCCGGCGGATATGGCGGTCATGCACGGCTCCCGGCCAGGCGCTGCACGGAAGCCCCGCCGGATACTGCCGCATCCAGCCGGCCGAGGACGCGGCGGATTTCGCGGTCCGAATCGAACTCGGTGAGCAGCCAGTCGAGCAGCGGCGGTAGCCTGAGGCCGGCTCGCGCCAGGACATCCGGATCACGCAGGACGTCGAAGACGGCGCCGTCGGCAATCACGGTGTGCTCGGCGACAACGACGGCGCGGTCGGCCAGCGAGGCAACGGTGCGCAGGTCGTGGCTGGAGAAGAGAATGGCGCTGCCGCCGGCCGCCGCCTGCTTGAACGCGCTGGCGGTGGCAATCGTGTCCCTTCGGTCCAGGCCGAACGTCGGCTCGTCCGCCAGTAAGGACGGCCGTTCGTGGGCCAGCATGGCGGCGACGCTCAGGCGGCGCTTTTCGCCGCCGGACAACCGGAAGGGGCTCTGGTCGGCCAAATGCGTGAGCCGGTGCTGTTCCAACAACCGATTGAAGAAGTCCGGCGGAGCATCGGGTAGTCCGTGCCGGACTTCCTCCGCAACGGTATGCGCCACGAACTGGTGTTCGGGGTTCTGGAACACCATGCCGGGGCGGGCGCCGAGCACCGTTCCTTCGGCGGGCGGGAGGAGCCCTGCGAGGGTGAGCAGCAACGACGTTTTGCCCGTTCCGTTGGCTCCCAGCAGGGCAGTGATCTCACCGCGCCTGAGCTCGACGTCCACGTTTCTGAGGATGACAGGTTCCGCCCCGGCCGCGCGCCGGGGCCGGCGCTTCTTCCGTCCGGCGCCGCGTGAGACGGAGACATTCTCCGCGGTGAGGACCGTGTCGCCGGCACCGGGCGCGTCCGGTGCGCCGCCGTCGTCGTCGGGTAGCGCCAGAGCGCGGAGCGCGGAGCAGACGTCGGGCGAATCCAAGCCGCCGGGCTGCCCGGTGACTGCCAGCAGTTCCGTTTCCAGCGGCAACCAGCATCCGCGGGCATTGAGCCGGCCGGCGCTGCCGGCCAGCACCGCCGCGGTGGCGCCGTCGGCCAGGACCTGGCCTTCGTCGCCGAGCACGAGGGCCCGGCCCGGCAGCCCGGCAATTCCCGCCCGGCCGGCGTAGTCGTCGAGCCGGTGTTCGACCAGCACCACAGCCGGACCATAGGAGGCTGCGGCAGCGTCAATAGCCTGGCGTACGGCGGTGAGGCCGGCCGGGTCGAGCATGGAGGTCGGCTCATCGAGCAGCAGGATCGCCGGTTCGGCGATCAGGCTGGCTGCCAGCGCCACGCGCTGGCTCTCTCCGCCGGAAAGCCGGCCCGTCTGCCGCTGCCGCAGACCGGCCGCACCGACCGCCGCGAGGGCGCGGTCGATGCGTGCCGATATCTGTCCCGGGGGCACGGCGCGGTTCTCCAGCGGAAGGGCCAGTTCCTGTTCCACGTCCGGCAGGCAGACGCTGGAGGAGGGGTCCTGGGCGAGGACGCCGACACGGCGCGAGAGTTCGACTACGGATGCATCGGTGGTGGCCGTCCCGCTCACGGACACGCTGCCCGTGAGCGTGGACAGCACCGTATGCGGAACCACCCCCGTGATCGCCTGCAGCAGCGTGGACTTTCCGGACCCCGAGGCCCCGAACACGATCAGGTGCTCGCCAGGCTCCAGCCGCAGCCTGACGCCGCGCAGCACAGCGGACTCCCGCCGGGGAAACTCAACGCAGACGTCGTCGAGCAGCAGGGCAGGTTCAGCGGGCATTGGCCTTGCCCAGACGCGTGCGCCCGATCGCGAAGTTGTCCACGACGCCCGTCCTCGTCAAGGCGTCGACGATCAGCTTTGCCAGCAGGCCGCCGAGAACCACCCCGGAAATCAGGTGGATGACCAGGCGGGTGAAAAACAGGTCCTGGCCGTACCAGCCGGAGCGGAACGCCGAATAGAAGAAGACCAGGCCGGCACCGAGCAGGCCGGACAAGGCATACGTGGCCCAGCCGTAGGACCGGTAGCGGGTGGCCGCGAACGGGATTTCGCTGCCGATGCCTTGGATGGCCGCCGCGATGAACAGCATCGGGCCCACCGCCGAGCCCAGGAACACGACCTCGATCACCGAGGCGAGGACCTCGGCGATGACGCCGGCAAAGGGGCGCTGGACGATGGCAATGGCGATCGGCGCGACCAGCAGCCAGCTGCCGGCCAGAAAGTGCTGCGAGAGGTCTCCGGCGGGCCCCATCAGGAGCGAGAGGGCAGTCCAAGCCTGGACGAAGACCCAGTAGAGGAAGCCGAAGACGACGCCGAGGACGACCAGCAGGACCAGGTCCTTCATGCTCCAGGAAGACCGCGTGCGGGCAGGACCAGATGATGTTGACATGGGGGTTCCTTCCGAGCCGGCGTCAGGACGCACTGGGGCTGTTGATGGACAGGGTGGCGTGCGTGACCACGTGCTGGACGTACCGCCCGATCAGGATCCACCCCGCGGCGATGGTCTGCAGGACCTGGGCGACGTCTCCGTCCAGCCGGGTGACGTAGTGGTCTTCGGTGACGGTCACGCCGGTGGACTTGGCGTAGTCGATGGCGGTGTAGATGTCGCGCATGTGATCCGCTCCGGCAGTGCCGGTTCCGCCGTCGGCGAGCGGGTAGATCGCCCAGTCTGCCGCCGCCTGGATGCCGGTGGCTTCCAGTTGCGGGATCTCCGAGTACAGCGCCGCGCCGCCCTCGGGTATCTCGCAGCTGACGCCGCCCGGGCAGCCCCGGGAGAGGTGGACCGCGGCCGTCACGTGAGCTCCGCTGCGGCCGGCCGCGGCAATCACCTGGCTCAGATAGCGCAGCACGTCCTGTTCGGCGCCGGAGACGTAGGTGCTGACTTTCCCGGTCTGTACCTCGAGCCCGGTGGCGTCGGCCTGCCGCAGCGCCGCCAGGATGACGTCGACGTAGTCATCGGCCATCACCGCCAAGGTCAGTCTGGCCCCCACGCCGAATTCGCGTGGCGTGGCCGTGAAAGCTGTTCCGGCGTTGACGGGGGAGGGATGGTTTGCTGCCGTGGCGGCAGCGTCAGGTGTTCGCATGGTCGCGCCCTTCTGTGGTGTGGACAGGGCACGGGTGTGAGGGTTGCTCCCTGCGCTGGCATGATCCAGATCAGGTTCAACGGTCGAAACTTGAGAAGTTTCCTCTCAGCCCGGCTCACCGGACTCCCGTGTACAAGCCAGCAGCCTACCGGCAGGTTCGCCAGGTGGCGAAAGGGCGCAGTACGACGACGTCACACTCCGGCGGGCGGTCGCGGCAGGGCCCGGCTACTGCCGGGCCGGCGGCGCCGGAGTTAGGGGCGCATGCTTCCGGTCTCCACAAAGCGCTGGTGCCAGGACAAGGCCTCGCCGAGCAGGTGCGGGGTGTGCTTGGCAAAGCTGTCCCGGCAGGCGCGGTCGAAATAGTCCTGCAGCATCGGCCGGTAGTCCGGATGCGCGCAGGTGTCGATGATTTTACGCGCGCGCTGCTTCGGGGCCAGGCCGCGCAGGTCGGCCAGGCCGTGTTCGGTCACCACAATCATGGTGTCGTGCTCGGTGTGGTCCACATGGCTGGCCATCGGCACGATACTGGAGATTTTTCCGCCCTTGGCCGTGCTCGGCGACATGAACACGGACAGGTAGCCGTTCCGGGCGAAGTCGCCGGAGCCGCCGATGCCGTTCATTACCTTGGTGCCGGCAATGTGGGTGGAGTTCACGTTGCCGTAGATGTCCGCCTCGATCATGCCGTTGAGCGCAATGCAGCCCAGCCGGCGGATCAGTTCCGGATGGTTGGAGATCTCCTGGGTGCGCAGGATGATGCGCTCGCGGTAGTAGTCCACGTTGGCGTTGAACTCCTCCACCCCGGCCTGGCTGAGTGAGAAGGAGGTGGCCGACGCCATCCGCAGCACGCCGTCCTTGATCAGCTTCAGCATGCCGTCCTGGATGACCTCGGTGTAAGCGGTCAGGCCGCGGTAACCGCCGGCGGCCAGGCCTTCCAGCACCGCGTTGGGGATATTGCCGACGCCGGACTGCAGCGGCAGCAGCTTGTCCGTCAGGCGGCCGCGCTGGACCTCCTGGTCCAGGAAGTCCAGCAGATGGCCGGCGATTTGCTGCGAGGTCTCGTCCGGCGGGTTGAACGGGGAGTTGCGGTCGGGGGCGTCCGTGTGCACGATCGCCACGATCTTGTCCGGGTCCACCTGAAGATACGGTTCGCCGATCCGGTCATCCGGGCGCAGCAGCTGGATTGGTTTCCGGTTCGGCGGCAGCGCGGTGCCGTAGTAGACGTCGTGCATGCCCTCCAGTTCGGCGGGCTGCGCGCTGTTGACCTCCACAATGACCTTGTCTGCCTGCTCCAGCCAGGTCTTGTTGTTGCCGACCGAGGACGACGGGATCAGCCGGCCGTCCTCGAGCATGCCGACCACTTCGACGACGGCGAGGTCCACGTCGCCGAAGAACCCGAACCAGGTGTGCTGGGCGACGTGGCTGAGGTGGATGTCGATGTAGTCCAGTTCGCCGGCGTTGATGCGCTCGCGCAGCGCCGGGTCGGACTGGTAGGGCAGGCGCAATTCCATCCCGTCCACCTTGGCCAGGGCGCCGTCGAGCTCAGGGGCGGTTGATGCGCCGGTCAGCACGCGGATCTTAAACTGCTCGCCGGCCGCATGAGCGGATTCCATCCGCTCGGCCAGCGCCTGCGGCACGGCTTTGGGGTAGCCGGCCCCGGTGAAGCCGCTCATAGCCACCGTCATGCCGGGTTTGATCAGTTCGGCCGCCTGCTCGGCGGACATTACGCGCTCGAGCATGCGGGCATTGCGAATGCGGTCTTGCATCATGCCCCTTCGTCAGATTCTTCCCTCCACCTTAGGCGTCGGACACTGATGTCCGGGCCTTGGTGACGGGCGGAAGCGCCGCGCGGAGCGGTCCTGCGTCCGGTGCTGCTACGGCTGGCGCAGTTGTTCCTCCGCGGTCTGCCGCACGTAGGCGGAGAGTGCATCGAGGATCGATGAGCTGATTTTCCAGCGCTGCCAGTACAGCGGCACGTCCACCGGCAGGTCCGGGGCCAGCTCGCGCAGCGTGCCGCGGCGGAGGTCTGTCAGGCACTGCTGTTCCGGCAGCAGGGCCCAGCCGATGCCCAGCCGGACGGCGGCCGCAAACTCCCCGGATGCCGGCATGTAGTGGCGGGGTGCGGACAGGCCAGCGCCGGTCACCGTCCGGTAGAAGCGCTCCTGCAGGTCGTCCTTGCGGTCGAAGTCCAGCACCGGCGCCGCACCCAGCCAGGCCAGGTCGTCATCAGGCGTCCCGCTGGGCCGCCAGTGTTCCAGATAGTCGGTGCTGGCCACCGCCCGGTAGCGGAGCGAGCCGAGGGCTTCCACGGAACAGCCCTGGACCGGTTCCGGCGTGGCGGTCACCGCCGCGGTGACGCGACCCGATCGTAGCAGCGAGGTCGAATGCTGCTCGTCTTCACGGTGCACCTCAAAGAACACGCCCCGGTCGCGCGGCATCCGGGCCAGCGCACCCAAGAACCACGTGGCGAGCGAATCCGCGTTGACCACCAGCGGCAGGGCCAGCCCGGTCACGCTGCCGCCGAGTTCGCGCTGGGCATCGGCCTGCAGGACCCGAACCTGCCGCGCCAGCCGGAGGACCACATCGCCGGCGGCGGTCGGCTGCACCGGCGTCGTGCGTTGCAGCAGGACCTGCCCGGCAGCCTGCTCCATGGCCTTGATCCGCTGCGAAACGGCAGAGGGAGTCACGTGCAGTGTCCGGGAGGCCTCATCAAAGCTGCCTTCCTCGACGACGACGGCGAAGGTCGCCAGATGCTCGAAGTGAAACGGCTGCATAAGCTCAGCTTACGTAACTGAAAATTCTTTAGCTGTACTGGTGTCTGTTGCTCGGATAGCGTCGACTGCTGTGACTACCGCTATTGCCCCCACCGTTTTGCTGGGCCTCGGGACCGGGCTGGCCCTCATCATCGCGATCGGGGCGCAGAATGCCTTCGTGCTGCGCCAAGGGATCCGGGGCGAGCACATCGGCGTCGTCGTCCTGATCTGCGCGGTCTCCGACGCGGTGCTGATTGCTGCCGGAATCGCCGGAATCGGCGCGCTGATCCAGGCCGCGCCCGCGGTGGTGGACATCATCCGGCTGGGCGGGGCGGCCTTCCTGCTGGCATATGCCGTCTTCGCCGCCAAACGGGCGATCAAACCGGGCGCGCTCACCGCCTCGGAGAATCAGCGCGGCGGCGGACTGGCCTCCGTGGCCGCCACGGCCTTGGCGCTGACTTGGCTGAACCCGCACGTCTACCTGGACACGGTTCTGCTGCTCGGTTCCATCGCCAACACCCAGGGCCCGGAGCTGCGCTGGTATTTCGGCCTCGGCGCCGTGCTGGGCAGCATCGCCTGGTTCAGTGCGCTCGGATTCGGCGCCCGGCTGCTCCGCCCCTTCTTCGCCCGGCCCGGCTCCTGGCGGATCCTGGACGGACTGATCGCGGTGGTCATGCTGGCGCTGGGGCTGCGGATGGCCTTCGGTTTCTGAGCGGGTATGCAAGGATGCCGGTATGGCCAGCAAGATTCTGTTCCTCGCGGACACCCACGTGCCACGGCGTGCGCGCCGGCTCCCCGAGCAGATGTGGGATGCGGTAGCCGCGGCCGCCGTGGTCTTCCACGCCGGTGACTGGGTCACCGCGGACCTGCTGGACCAGCTGGAGCAGCGCAGCCGACGGCTGATCGCCGTGTACGGAAACAACGACGGCGACGACCTGCGCGCGCGCCTGCCGGAAACCGCCGCAGCAACCGTTGAGGGCGTCCGCTTCGCCATGATCCACGAGACCGGAGCGGCGAAGGGCCGCGAACAACGATGTGAGGCGCGCTTTCCGGACGCGGACGTGCTGGTGTTCGGGCACAGCCACATCCCGTGGGACACCACCTCGCCCGGAGGCCTCCGGCTGCTCAATCCGGGATCGCCCACCGACCGCCGCCGACAACCGGCCTGTACCTACATGACGGCGACGGCCGACGGCGGCAGGCTGATCGACGTGAAACTGGTGCCGGTGGATAAGCCGGCGGGCTAGTTGCCGGAAACGGCTTTGCTGACTTCTGCCGGACTCTCGTACTGCCGGTCGGGAAGATTCCTGAGCGCCGACAGGACGTCTTCGCCGGCCCCGGACTTTTCCGCGTTCTTGACCAGATCGGCGGCGGAAGCGGGGTAGTCAACGCCGCCCAGCGCCTTCTGGATGTCAATCGGACTGGTGTTCTCTGCCATGGAGGTTTCCTTCCGGTCGGCTGAAGAACACCACGCTACGCGCTGGGCCGTGCGCTGGGAAGGCCCCAACCCCCGGCAGCCGCCGCGGCGGCGCTATGGGAGGGGCGGCGCGCCGTCGTCGTTGTTTGGCTGGACGCGGTGCACGGAAAGCGCCGGAGCGACCGCCAGCGTTTGGCAGACCACGCAGTAGCGTTCGGTCAGCCGGAGCAACGTCTCCAGGTCCGCGTCGTCCGCGACGCTGATCAGTTCGAACCGGACGCGGATGCGTTGGAAGCCCACCGGGGTGTCCTTGTCCACCGCCAACGTTCCGCGGAAGTCCAGGTCGCCCTCGGCATGGACCCGGCCGGCCACCTCTAGTCCCAGCGAGGCCGCGACGGCCTGCAAGGTCACTCCGGCACACGCCGCCAGCGCCTGCAGCAGCATGTCCCCGGAACAAGCCAGCCTCCCGTCGCCACCGGTCGCCGGGTGCAGTCCGGCTGCCACCAGGCCCGGCCCGTAGCAACGGAACAACTGGTTCCTTCACCAAGTTCGCCCTCAGCGTAAAGGGTGATCATCGCGGCCTCGGGCTGCTGCCGATATTTGGCCTTCAGCGGTGCCTGGGCGGCCCGCAGATTCGTGGTAACCACGGAACCATCATGCCCCCGTTGGCGGCCGGCGTATAGGCGGGTTGCAGACCGCAAAAACCGCGCGGTTACGCGCCCAAACTGGTTGTTCGCCTGCTTGCCGCTGCTTACGTTGTAAGGCGCGCCCAAGAGGTCGGAGCGGAGGGGAGTTGGCGCAACACGAGTTGCCGCTGGAGCAACGAGGCACACATAGCCCTGATCCCCTCGGCAGGGTGGATCGACACACGGTAAGCCAATCACAATTTTGCAACGTTAGTTACTTTCCGGTAGCGTCCTCGGAGTGCGCAGGCCAGACGCCTCGCCAGGGGGTGCCGGAACATTCGGCACGATCTACCCAAGTAAATATGCCCGGACGCTGCCCACGCCTTTCGCCGTCAGAATGGCAGACGTCCACATGACCTCGATCTATACGAGTGGCTGACGGCGGCGCAGGGATGTCCGGGGACGGACTGAGCGTAAGGCGGCCTCAGCGGAGCATTGTGAACTCAAATAAAAACAAGAACTTCAGCCGTGCCCTGCGTGGCGGCCTGGCCGCCCTGGCACTGACCGGAGCCAGCGTGGCCATGGCCGGAACGGCAGCAAACGCCGCCGACGGTGCCACCTGGGACGCTCTGGCCGAGTGCGAGTCGGGCGGCAGCTGGAGCACCAGCACCGGTAACGGCTTCTCGGGTGGCCTTCAGTTCACCCCGAGCACGTGGGCAGCCCACGGCGGCACCGGTTCCGCAGAGAATGCCAGCCGCGCCGAGCAAATCGCAGTGGCAGAGAACGTCCTGGACAACCAGGGCTGGGGCGCATGGCCGGCTTGCTCAGCCAAGCTGGGACTGTCCGGTGGCGGCGGAGGGTCGCAGGTGAGCAGCCAGTCTGCTGAGATCCAGCAGGCTCCGGTCCAGCAGGCCCCCGTGGCCGAGGCGCCGGTTCAGCAGCAGGCGCCGGTCCAACAGGCTCCGGCCCCCGCTGCCGCACCTGCCGAGCAGGCCCCGGCCGTGAGTGGCGAAACCTACTCAGTCCAGCCCGGCGACACCCTGGCCACGATCGCTGATTCGATGGGACTCCAGGGCGGCTGGGAGGATCTGTATGCAGCCAACACGGACACCGTGTCGGATCCGAACCTGATCTTTGTGGACCAGGTGCTGCAGGTTCCCGCCCAGTAGTTACAAGGCAACACCGGTTGCAGTAGTCACAGGCAACACCGGTTATCGGCAACACCCGCAAGGCCCCGTTCTCCGCGAGGAGGGTGGGGCCTTGCTGGTTGCTGCCGATTAATTGGGTGACGCGTCACATTTCTGCGCGGCCGCAAGGATCAGTTGTGAGCCGTGACATAGTGGTGGGCTGTGGCCGCGTGCTGAACCGCGCTTCCGTTGGGGGAGACCGTGGGCGCTGCCACGTAGTTTTTCGATATGAGGAAGTGACATGAAGCGAACATTCCTGACGCTGCTGGCCGGAGTCTCCGCGCTGGGCCTGGCGGCCTGCGGATCCGGATCACCCAGCGGCGGAGGCAACGAGGGCGGCGGCAACGAACCGGCAGCCTCGGGCGGACTCACCCCGGTGACCGTCGGCGTGATCCCGATCGTCGACACTGCGCCGCTCTGGCTCGGCGATTCGAAGGGCTTCTTCGAAGAAGAGGGCCTGGATCTGGACATCCAAAACGTCGCCGGCGGCGCAGCCGCCATCCCGGCCGTGGTCAGCGGTGGCTTCGACTTCGCTTTCGGCAACCTGGTATCGGTCATGGTCGCCAATGACAAGGGCCTGGACATCAAGCTGGTGGCCAACGGCAACTCCACCTCGGGCGATACCTCGCACGACTTCGGCGGCGTGGTGGTCAAGGGAGATTCGGACATCAAGTCGCCCAAGGACCTGGCCGGCAAGACCGTCTCCGTCAACACCCTGTCCAACATCGGCGACACCACCATCCGCAGCGTGATCGAAGCCGACGGCGGCGACCCGGACAGCGTGAAGTTCGTGGAGGTAGGCTTCCCGGACGCGCCGGCAGCCCTGGCCAACGGCCAGGTTGACGCAGCCTGGATCCTGGACCCGTTCCTGTCCCAGTCCGTGGATGACGGCGGCCGCGTGGTTACCTACAACTTCGCCGACTTCGACAAGAACCTGGACATCTCCGGCTACTTCGCCACCGGCGACACCGTGGCCAACGATCCGGAACTGGTCAAGAAGTTCCAGGCCGCGATGAACCGCTCGCTGGAATACGCGCAGGAGAACCCGGACGAGGTCCGCGACATCGTGGGCACCTACACCAAGATCGACGAGGCCGCCCGCGCCGAGATGGCCCTGCCGTCCTTCCGCAAGGACTTCAACATGGAGGCGGCACAGAAGCTCGCCGACGCGGCCTTGAAGTACGGCACCCTGAACAAGGCTGCGGAACTGGACAAGTTCTTCCCGTAAACGCCGTGCTTTAAAGCAGTACGACGGCGGGGTCCCCCTTCCGTCCGATGCGCCGGACAGCGTCTCTTCCGCAGGGGAGGGGCGCTGTTCTGTATTCTGCCGGCGGGACCGGCTGGTCCAGCAGGCCGGCGGGTCCAGCGGGGCTACGGCGCCGGCGGGTCCAGCGGGGCGGCACCGGTCGGTCAGATCCGGGTGCGCTCGCCGGGGTCCTGCCACTTGCGGGCCGGCGGCGCCCAGCCGTCGATCGCGTCCAACAGTTCCCCGGCGGAGCCGGCCACAATAACGGCATCGCGGTAGGCCTGCTTCAGGAAGCCCGCACTGACTAGGGAATCGATCGCGGCCAGTAGCGGGTCCCAAAAGCTGTTGATGTTCAGGAACGCCACGGGTTTCTCGTGGATGCCCAGCTGCAGCCAGGTCCACGCTTCGAAAATCTCCTCCAACGTCCCCACCCCGCCGGGCAGTGCCACAAAACCATCGGCCAGGTCGGCCATCATCTGCTTGCGTTCGTGCATGGAGTCCACCACGTGCAGGGTGCTCAAGCCGGTGTGACCCACCTCGGTCCGGTCCAGCGAGGAGGGAATCACGCCCACCACCTCGCCGCCGGCGGCCACCGCGCTGTCCGCCACGGTGCCCATCAGCCCCACCTGCCCGCCGCCGTACACGATGCCGATACCGCGGGAGGCCAGCTCGGCGGCAAAGGACGCCGCCTCCCGAGCGTAAAGACTGTCTGATCCGCTGGCCGAACCGGTGAAGACTGCAAGTCGCATGCCGCCATTATTCCAGTGCCGCTAGACTCTCGGGTCATGACCGACCTCGACGAGCAAGGCCGCCCGGAACCGCCACTGGCCGGCAACGAACTGGAGACCCTGGTGGGTTTCCTGGAGTTCCAGCGGGCCACCTTTGACTGGAAGTGTGCCGGTCTGGGCGTAGACGGACTGGCGGCCAAACTGCCGCCGTCCAGCATGACCTTGGGCGGCATGCTGAAGCACTTGGCGTTTGTGGAGGACTACTGGTTCTCGCACCGGCTGCACGGCCGGGAGCCGCAGCCGCCGTGGGAGAGCGTGGATTGGACGGCGGAGCCGGACTGGGACTGGGAGTCCGCAGGCGGCGATACTCCCGAACAGCTGCGGGCCCTGTGGAGCGGGAGCGTGGCGCGTTCCCGCGTCCTGGCCGCGGAAGCGGTGGCAGCCGGCGGGCTGGACCGAATGGCGGTCAGGCCGGGCCGGACGGGTAACGTTCCGAACCTGCGCTGGATCCTGGTCCACATGATCGAGGAGTACTCCCGGCATAACGGGCACGCCGACCTGCTGCGCGAGGCAGTGGACGGATTGGTAGGGGAGTAGCGGCCTTGCGCTGATCTGCGGCGACCGGTTGTCGGGCCGGCCGCCGCAGTCGGGTGTCAGGCGACGCTGATGGCGTTGAGTACGTCCACCCGGCTGGCCCGGCGGGCCGGGCCGATGGCCGCTAGGACGCCTATCACGGCTGCCACCACCACGTACAGCAGGAGTGAGCCGAACGGGATGTCCAGCTTTGAAATCCCTTCCCCGCTCATCGACCGGGTGAGGGCGATGCCGGCGCCGGTGCCCAGCAGCACGCCTGCCATCGCCCCGAAGAGCGACATGAGCAGGGACTCACGACGGATTACGGTGCGTACCTGGCTGCGGGTTGCCCCGACGGCGCGCATCAGGCCCAGCTCGCGGGTCCGTTCGACCACCGACAACACCAAGGTGTTGATGATGCCCAGGATCGCAACGATGACGGCCAAAGCCAGCAGGGCGGTAACGAGCCCAAGCATCTGGTCCACCGAAGCCTGCTGGGATTTAGCAAACTCCGTGGGATCGCTGATCTGCACGTTGGGATAGTCGGCCAGCGCCTCCTCGACCTCCTGGTGGAGCGTCTCCGGATCGGTCTGCGGTGAAGCCTTGACCATGACTGCTGCGTCCATCCGGGAGGTGACGTTGTCGGCATAATCGCTAAGCGCCAATAGGTGGCCCGCGCCGATAAGGGCGTCACGCTCGAAAATTGCAGCGACCTCAAAACTGCGCGCACCGGTTTCAGGGAACGTGAGGGTAACTGTACCTCCGATGCCTGTGTCGAGCTGCTCTGCCTGCTTGGTGGAGAGCAACAGCTTGCCGGGGCCGAAGCCGGCCAGCGAACCGTCTGTGACGCCCAGGTCCATCACCGTGTCCAGGCTGTCCGGGGAAACGCCGACGACGCTGACCGGGGTACCCTCAGCCTTGGCCTGCGAGAACCGCATTTCCGCTACCGCGTCCACGCCGGGCTGCTCGTCGAGCAGGTCGGCTACCGCCGGGCTGACTCCTCCCGTGGGTGAGGCGGACTTCAGGATCAGGTCTGCCTTGTTGCCGCCGTCGAGCAAGTCGCTGACGGAAGCCTTGGTGGAGGAAGCTACCACCGAGACCGAACAGACCACTGCCAGCCCGATGGTCAGGGCCATAGCGGTGGCTGCTGCCCGCTGCGGGGCGCGGGAGATGTTGCGGGAAGCCAAGCTCCAGCCGCCTCCCGGCCGGCCGCGGTTGGCCAGCGCCGCCATTCCGCGGGCCAGCAGCGGCCCGGCGGCCACCAAGCCGGCGAAACCGGCCAAGGCACTGACGCCGGTCAGCAACATTTGGTCCTGGAGCGCGGCGGCAGTTGCCAGCCCGGCCGCGGCCGCCAGCAGAAGCACCATCCCTGCGGTGGAGCGCAGCTTGCCCAGCGTGCCGTCCCCGGTCGTGACCGGCCGCAGCGCCTCCATCGGTGCTACCCGGGTGGCGGAAACCGCCGGAATGACGGCGGCCAGCACGGTGATTACCACCCCGACAAGCAGCGCGGCAACGATCGTGCGAGGCTCGATCACCGCGGCGGTGGTGGGGATCTCGATGCCGACTGCAGCCAGCAGGGAGCGGATCCCTCCGGCCAGGGCGACGCCCGCTCCCAGTCCCAGTCCTGCCGAGACCAGGCCGATCAAGGCGGCCTCAAGAATGATGCCGCCAAGCACCTGGCCGCCGGTTCCGCCGACGGCGCGCAGAAGTGCCACCTCGCGGCGGCGCTGGGCGACCAGAACGTTGAAGGTGTTCCAGATAACGAAGGAGCCCACCAGCAGGGAAACGGCGGCGAAGGTCAGCAAAACGTTAGTGAAAATGCCTAGACTGTCGCGGATGGCTTGCGACGATTCGCCCGAGATCTGGTCCGCGGTCAGGGCCTCGGTGCCGGCAGGGAGCACGTCCGCGAGCTCCTCGCGCAGGTCAACCGCGGAGACGCCTTCTGCTGCGCGGATGTCAACCTGGTCGAATTTCCCGTGCTTGCCCAGCAGTTTCTGCGCGGCGGACGTTTCAAAGGACGCCAGCGTGGCGCCGGCCATGCTGTCGGTATCGCCGAAGCCCACGATGCCGGTGATGGTGAAGGTTTCGGTGCCGTCTTCGAACACGACTTTGGCCCGGTCTCCAACGGCGTACCCGGCCTTCGCTGCAGACGCGGCGTCCAGCGCCATTTCGTCCGGCTGTTCCGGCGCGCTGCCGGAACGGAAGGAGAAGTTGCCGGCGAGTGCGCTGTCTTTGTGGATGCTTCCGCCCAACGTGGGCGCCCCGCCCGGCTGGATCGGCTGGCCGTCTTTGTCCAGGATGAGCGCGAACCCTGTCACGGAGCCTTCGGCGCTCTGCACCGAGGACACGCTGCGGATTGTCGCGACGATGTCTTCGTCCAGCGGCTTAACCTGGCCTCGGGCTGTGGCATTGGGGTCGTTGGATTGCGCGCGCACCGTGACGTCGGTGCCTTTGGCCAGGCCGGCGAATAGTTCGTCGAAGGCCTTGCCCATGGTGTCCGCCAGGACGAAGGACCCGGACACGAAGGCCACTCCCACCGTGACGGCGGCGACCGTCAGCAAGAGCCGGATCTTGTGCGCCAGCAGGGAGCGCAGCGAATAGCGCAACACCGTCAGCCACCCAGCCGCTTCATCATTTCCAACACGCTGTCGCGGGTGGGGCTTTCCAGCTCATCGACAACGCGGCCGTCAGCAAGGAAAATGACGCGGTCTGCATAGGCTGCCGCCACGGGATCGTGGGTGACCATGACGACGGTCTGCCGCAATTCGTCTACGGCGGTACGCAGGAAGCCGAGCAGTTCGGCGCCGGTGCGTGAATCGAGGGCGCCGGTGGGCTCGTCGCCGAAAACCACCTCCGGGCGGGTAACCAGTGCCCGGGCCACGGCCACGCGCTGCTGCTGCCCGCCGGAGAGCTGGGAGGGGCGGTGATTTAGCCGCTCCGTGAGCCCCAGACTCGCGACCACCTGGTCAAACCAGTCGGCGTCGACTTTGCGGCCGGCCAGGTCCAGCGGCAGGACAATGTTTTCCCGCGCGGTCAGCACGGGAAGGAGATTGAAAGCCTGAAAAATGAAGCCGAGCCGATCCCGCCGCAGGAAGGTCAGCTGCTTGTCGGAGAGGCCTGCGATGTCCGTGCCGCCGATGAATGCCCGTCCGGAAGACAAGGTATCCAGCCCCGCCATGCAGTGCAGCAGGGTGGATTTGCCTGAACCCGAGGGCCCCATGATCGCGGTGAACGCACCGGTGGCGAACTCGACTGTCACCGCGTCGAGAGCGGTTACAGCCGCATCGCCGCTGCCGTAAGTTTTGGTCGCTTCCTCGACTCTCGCCGCCACCGCGGCACGGGTGCCGTCCGGCGGTGCTTCAACGGATGTACTGGTCACTGGGAATCCTTCCAAGGGCTGAGAGGTGCAGGTGAGAAGAGCATTTGTACGCTGTACAAAAAGATCGTACAACGTACACAAAAGTAAGCATGCTGTATAGTTGCTGAGTCGATGCTTTGCCAAGAGGAGTGCCATGCCGCAGCGAATCAGCCTCACTGGTGAATCAGTGGCCGCATGCGCCTTGGAAATGATTGACCGAATCGGTGTCAACGGCCTGAGCATGCGGAAACTGGCGACCGCTCTCGGGGTCGCGCCGATGACCATCTACACATACTTCCGCGATCGCGAGGCGTTGCTCGACGGGGTGGCCCAGGTGATGTACGGCGAGATCGAAGCCCCCTCCGGAAGCGAGGCGGCACCCCGGGATACTTTGGCGCGGATCATGCTGTCCGTGCGCGACGTGTTGCTGCGCCACCCCAACGCCATTTCGTTGATCGCCAGCCACCCGCCCCGCACACTGGACGCCCTGGCTTTCGTAGAAGCCAGCTATCGCGCCCTGCGCCGTGCGGGGGTCGATGCGCCGGATACCGCCCGGGCATACCGGGCGCTGGTCGCCTACTCCTTAGGCGCGTCCCTGACGGAGGCCGGCCGCCAACTGGCCAAGCATGCAGCGAACGAACCCACGGCCGAACGGCCCTCCGCGCGTGCGATGGCCCGCCACTTGCCGCACGTCATGGACGCCCAGCCGTACCTGATGGAGATCGACGATGCTGCCGAATTCCGGTACGGGCTGGAGATGGCACTGGATAGCGTCTTGACCCGAAACCGCGAGCATGGCGGTACGCGGGCCGACCCGGCCTAGAGCGGTTGCCCGTCTAAGTCCGCGGGCCCGGAAGGAAAGCTGCCCGGCTATTCGGGCTCTTCGGCTTCGCGGGGATACTCCTCGTCCGCGTCCGCATTAAGCTCCTCCAGTTGCTCCTGCAGGTCCGCCTCGTTGGCTTCCCAGCCGACCGGCGGCACTGTCGACGCCGGCTGTTCCGGCGCGTCCTCGTCGACCGGGCGGTCCTGCCAGGCGCGGTCGGCCTCGTCTGCTTCCGGGACTTCTGCATCGTGGTTGCCAGTGCTGGTCATTGCGGCGCTCCTGGTCTCTGCTGCGGTTGAAGGTGATGGATGTGTGGATGCGTCGGTAGTGCGCGGACTAGCCTCCGGCGACTGACTGGATGATAAGCAGTTCCTGCCCCGGGGCAACCAGCGTGGCCGGCCCCTGCAGCGTGCGGATGTCTTCGCCGTCCAGGTAGAGGTTGACGTAGCGGCGGATCGCCCCGGTTTCATTGCGCACGCGGCGGTTGAACACCGGGTAGTCGCCGGCCAAGTCGTCTAGAATCTCCGCCACGGACCGCGGAGCGGACGCCGGCACGCTAAGCTCCCGCCGCTCGCCGGTTACCTTGGCCAGCAGGCTGGGCACGACGACGGTGACCGTCTTCTCGGCTACACCCACCATGGCGAGTCCCTCCTCTTACAGACTGGCGGCCCGGACGCAGAGGACGTCCGGCAGGCCTGAGGCAACCTCAACGAAGGCTTCGCCTTCGTCTGCGCTGGCGTACACGGAACCGCCGCGGGTGCCGAAGTAGAATCCGGCCGGATCGCCGGTGTCCACGGCAGCCGCATCGCGCAGCACCACGTTGTAGTCCAGCTCCGGCAGGCCGGTGCCGAACCGCGCCCAGGTGGCACCGCCGTCGTCGGTCCGATGCACCGCCAGGTGCCCGTCCGGCGGGATCCGCTCGCCGTCGGCCTTGATCGGGACCACCCACGCGGTCCGCGACTTCCGCGGATGCGTGAGCATGACGAAACCGAAGTCACTGGGCAGGCCGTCGGCAATGGATTGCCAGGTGTCGCCGGAGTCATCCGACCGGTAGACGCCGTGGTGGTTCTGCGCGAAGAGCGTGGAGGGTTCCACCGCATCCCGGGCGATCTTGTGGACGCACTGGCCCACCTCGGGATTCGGATCAGGCATGAAGTAGGCGCTAATGCCGTGGTTGCGGGCCTGCCAGCTCTCGCCGCCGTCGGTGCTGCGGTAGACACCGCCGGTGCTCATGGCAACATGCACGGTGTCCGGATCCTGCGGGCTGGGCAGGATCGAATGGGCGGCCGCCCCGCCGTAGCCGGCACCCCACTGCTCCTTGTCCGGGTGGTTCCAGAGGGCGCGGTTGAGTTCGAAGTGTTCGCCGCCGTCGGTGGATTTCCAGACCGAAATCGGTTCGCAACCCGCCCAGACCACGCCCGGACGATCCGCCGCGTCCGGCTGGATTTGCCAGACCCGCTCCAGCGCGGCGCCGTCGCCGTCGTTAAAGCGGATGGCGCCGTTCTCCGGCTCGGTCCAGGATTCGCCCAGATCATCCGAGTGGAAGACGGTCGGGCCCCAGTGCTCGGAGCGCGCCCCGACCAGCAGCCGGGTGGACCCGTTGCGCTGGTCGATCCCGATGCTGGGGATCTCGTTCATCAAAAAGTGCGGGCCGGACAGGGACCAGTTGGTCCGGTCCTGGCTGGTGGCCAGCCACAGCCCCTTCTTCGTTCCGATCGCCAGAATGGTTTCCCCAGTAGCCATGCCACCCATTCGACCACTGCGGTACGGACGGCGCAACGGTTTTGCGATGAAAGCCTTCAAACGGGGCAGAATAGGGGAGCCGACGTCACGCAAAGAAAGAGGACATGAGCACGCAGCCGCCAAGCCAGCCTGGCTCCCGCCTGTGGCTCTGGGTCCTGATGGCGGCCGCCGTGTTGACCCAGACGTCGCTGAACGTGGCGCGGCCGGTGGTGTCCTACAAGTTGCTGGCCCTGGGTGGCGACGCGGCGGTGATCGGCGTGGTGACCGCGGTTTATGCGGTGCTGCCGGTGGTGGCGGCGCTGTGGCTCGGGCGGGTGAGCGACCGTATTGCCTCGCTCAGGGGCATGGTGGCGCTCGGCGCGGTGATGCTGGCGGTCGCCGCCGTCGGGCTGGCGCTGGCGCAGGGGTTCCTGCTGATTGTGATCGCCATGGCCTTGCTAGGCATGGGGCACTTGGTCTTCACCATCGCCGGTCAGTCGGCGATCGGGCGCTACGCCCCGCTGAACCAGATGGACAGCGGCTTTGGCTGGTTCACTGCGGCCTTTTCGCTGGGTCAGCTGCTCGGTCCGCTGCTGGCCGGGCTGCTGCTGGGCACCGGCACGGAGGGCGTGGGCCCGGACTGGCTGGGCGCCATCAACCTGGCCCTGCTGCTGTCCGCCGGTATTGCTTTGGCCGGGGCCCCGGTGATGCTGATCGGTGCGCATCCGGGTGCGGCCAGGCGGCGGTTCGGCTCCCGCAAGCACGACGGCGGCGGTGCGGGCGGCGGTGCCGTCCGGCCGCCGGTGGTGAAAGAGCCCGTGCTGCAGATCCTGCGGCGGCCGGGGGTGGCGTGGAACATGCTGGCGTCGATGGCGCTGCTGTCCGTGATTGACATTCTGGTGGCATTTCTGCCGCTGGTCGGCGAGGAACTGGGGGTGGCGCCGTTCTGGGTGGGCGTGCTGCTGGCCGTCCGCGCCAGCGCGTCGATCATCTCGCGGGTTCTGCTGCCCTGGCTGGTACACCGCTGGAGCCGGATCCAGCTGCTGGTGGCCAGCCTGCTGGGATCCGGCATCGCGATCGCGATGACGCCGTTTGTGCTGGAACCATTCTGGCCGGCGGCCGTGGCGCTGTTCGTGGGCGGCTTCCTGCTGGGGCTGGGCCAGCCGCTGACCATGACGCTGATCAGCCATGCGGTCCGGCCGGAGTCCCGCGGCTCCGCGCTGGCCCTGAGGCTGCTGGGCAACCGGGTGGGGCAGGTGGTTCTGCCGCTCGCCGCCGGCCTGGTCGCCGCCCCGCTGGGGCCCGGCGGCGCCATCTGGTTCTCCTGCGCGGTGCTGGGCGCCGCAGCCACCGCCAGACTGACCGTGCACCGAGAACCGGACGCCTAACCCGCCGGCGGTCGACCAAGCGAGCGCAGCCCAACCGGTGGTCGACCGAGTGAGCGCCAGCGAACGCGTGGAGACCCGGGAGACCCGCCGCCCAGAATCGCACGCGGCTGCGACCGCCGTCCTGCTCTAGCCCCGCTTTAGATGCTCCCGCCCCGGGCGGTGATTACGTCGCGGACTATGTCGGCTACCCGCTGGGAATGTCGCAGGACCGCAGAGCGGGCCGCCGCGGTGTCGCGGGCGGCGAGGGCATCGGTCAAGCCCGCAAACGCGGAGACGTCCAGGAACTGAGACCATTGCTGTTCGTCCAGGGCATGCAGCCAGATCTCCGTCGTCGCCATCTCTTCATAGGCTGCCAGCAAGGGTTTGGAGCTGGAGAGCCCGATTAGCAGGCGGTGGAAGGCCTTCACGGCGTCCAGTTGAGTCGCCAATGTGGTCGAACCGCTCTCGTGGAGGACCGTGATGTGGCGTCCGGCATCGATCAGGGGGCCCAGATGGTCGTCGTCGGCGCCCTGCAGGGACGTGTAGATGACACCGACTTCGATGGCAGCTTGTGCGGCAAAGAAGCCAGCAGCAAGTTCTGCGCTGATCGGTGAGACCGTGGCCGCGCCGGCCGATGACAACTCGACGAGCTTTTGGGCTCCCAAGCGGACCAGAGCCTTGTTGATGTTGCCCGGGCGAAAGCCCGTGGCTGTGGCCAATTCCTGCGGGTCGAGATCTTCGTTGATGGGAGTTCTGCGGCTGAGGACCCATCGTCGGAGCGCGGCGTACGCCTTATCGTCGTCGTCCTCGTCGAAGCGTCCGAACACACCGCGGTAGTAAGTGAGGGGCTCGCCCGGGGACGAGTGCGCCTCAACGACCTCGGCGAGGAAAACAGTGTGGGTCCCGCCGGTCGCGGTCTCCACGGTGCGGCAGGCGATGGTCGCAAGCGAGCCAGCGATCAGTGGTGCGCCGTTGTCCGCCGGGGACCATGCAATGCCGTCGAACTTGTCCAGACCTTTCCGCGCAAACCGCAGAGCCGTGTTGCTTTGGTCCCGAGCCATGATGCTGACTCCGAAAACTCCCGCGGCTTGGATGGCGTCGTGGGTCGCACTGCTGCGGTTCAGGCAGACCAGCATCATCGGCGGGTCCATTGAGAGCGAGGCTACGGCAGACGCCGTGGTGCCGACCGGGCGGCTCCCATCGAGCGTGGTGATTACGGTGACACCAGTAGTGAATTGGCCAGCGACTTGGCGGAATGTTTCCTGGTCCACCACGTCGTTGTCAGTGGACTGAGTACGCCTTTGGGTCGTCGGCAGGTCCATTTTTGCTCCTGGGCTCGGGATTTGGTCGGATTCGCCGCCAACATTGGAGGGCTTGCTGCCAGCCATAGTCTCAGAAACATTTGTTAATGAAAAGTGTTGTGCGGATCACATCTCGTCAGTAATGTAACACCTGTTAGTGAGACTTTCGGTGTCCGCATGGACGCCATCCGATCGACATGAGGTGGTTGCGCAGATGACGGTCAGTTATCTTTCGCCGGTAGGGATGTTGGGCGGCGGATTCACGCCTGATTTCTTCGAGACGGCCATGGCCGAGAGGGATCTGGACTTCGTTGCCGTGGACTCGGGATCCACCGACGGCGGTGCCAATAACCTGGGCGAGGACCGGTTCTTTTTTTCCCGCGCCGCCGTGAAACGGGACCTGACGCTGCTGATTCGGGAAACCCGGAAGAAGGACATTCCGCTGCTGGTGGGCTCGTGCGGCGGCAGCGGGGGCAACTGGAACCTGAACTGGATGTGGGGGATTGTCCAAGAGATCGCCGCCGAGGAGCAGCTGAGCTTCAAGGTGGCACTTATCCCGGCCGAACCGGATCGCGATCTGCTGGTCCGCAAGTACCGCGAGGGCAAGATCATCCCGCTGGACCCCGCCCCGGAGATCGATGAGGAGACACTGCGCCGGACCCACCGCATCGTGGCCATGATGGGTCCGGAACCGATCCAGCGCGCCGTGGGCGAGGGGGCCGACGTCGTCCTCGCCGGCCGGGCCAGCGATGCCGGCCTGATGGCCGCCGTCCCGCTCATGAAGGGGGTTGACCCCGGCCTGGCCTGGCACGCTGCGAAAATCATGGAGTGCGGAGGCGCAGCCGTCACCCAGATGATCAAGCCCGAAGGCATGCTCTGCCGGTTCGACGAGGATTCCTTTGTGTTGGAACCGGTCAGCCCGGAGCAAACGTGCACTCCGCTGAGTATCGCTTCTCATGCGCTGTATGAAACCTCCAATCCCGTCGCCATGCGGGAGCCCGGCGGCACGATGCAGCTGGACGATGTCACCTATGAGGCAGCCAGTGAAAGGTCTGTCCGGGTCTCCGGCAGCCGATTCGTACCTGCGCCCTACACCGTTAAGCTCGAAGGGGCCGCCCTGCAGGGCTACCGATCCGCGGTCCTGGGCGGGGTCACCGATCCGATGATTCTGCGGGACTTTGACAACTGGTTCGAGCAGGCCAAGAAGGGCGCGGACTACACCGTCCGTCGGGCTCTGGGGGACGAATTGGTGGACCAGTGCACGGTCAGCTTCCGCATCTACGGGCAGAACGCTGTTCTGGGCGAGCGTGAGACGCGCGATTCCGGCCCGCCGCATGAGCTGGGCATCTTCATGGACGCGGTGGCACCCACTCAGGAGCTGGCGGCCAGCGTGATCGCCACCATCAGCCACACCATCCTGCACTTCGCTGTGCCGGCCTGGCAGGGGCTGGTCTCCAATCTGGCCTTCCCGATTGCCCCGCACGAAATCGACCTCGGCCCGGCCTACTCCTTTGTGCTCAATCACGCGATGGAGCTTGACGACCCGCATGAGGCCTACACCATCGAATACAAGGAGCTTTAGCCATGCCGACTCTGGGATCCCTGGCGCAGCTGATCCGCAGTAAGAACGCCGGCCCGTGGAATCTGACCGTGGACGTGATGTTCCCGGACATCGAGACCTACCGCCACGTGGTGGACAGCGACGTGATCAATCAGGAGTCAATGGGGAAGGTGTTCGGTGTGACCGCCGGAGAGGTGGAGATCTTCCACTACAGCCCCGCCAACGCCATCAAAGTCAGTTTCCCCCGCGAGTACCCGAATGGGCACCCGCAGGACCGCGACATCTTTGGCGGTCAGCAGTTCGCCCCGCTCGTGGATCTGGAGGTCCCCGCGCTGCCGACAGCGTCCGCCACGGCGTAGCACGACCGAAACAGCACCACAAAGACCCGCAACACCCGACATGACCGACGCAGCACTCTATTTCGTTTGAAAGGCAGACATGCTCAGAACAATGCGCCGTGCCACGATCGCCGCGGCCGCCCTCGGAGCCGTATTTCTCACCGCTGCCTGTGGCGGCGGGGGCCAGACCGCGACCAGCGCGGATACCGGCGCGGCAGCCGACGGCGGGCTCACCGCCGTCACCGTCAGCATCCCGCCGTCGTCCTTCGCCGCGCCGATGTATCTGGGCGTTTCCGAGGGGATCTTTGAGGACGCAGGCTTCGAGGTAACGCTGAAGCCGGGCACCTCGATGGCGGAGATGATGCCGCTGCTGATGAATGGCCAGACCCAATACATCTTTGCCGACCTGCACAACACGATCTTGGCGCAGACCGAGGGCATGCCGATCGTCGTCGGCGCGCCGGTGGCAGTCAACGCGCAGGAGGAGCCGGAGAAGGGCTTCGCCAACCTGATGGTGGCCGAGGATTCCTCGATCAAGGAGCTCAAGGACCTGGAGGGCAAGAAGATCGGAACTAATTCGATCGACGGCCAGGCGCAGCTGGACAACACCACCTATCTCCAGTCCAAGGGAGTGGACACCTCCGGGATCGAGTGGATCGCCGTGCCTACCCAGCAGGCCGTCGCCGGTTTGAAGCAGGGTCAGTACGACGCGATCACTATCGCCGAGCCAGGCGGCACGTTGGCGATGGCCGAGGGCGGGGTTCGGATGATCGGCTCCGCCGATGCTGCTATGCCGGGGGCGCCGATGTTCGTGCTAGCAGCGCAGCAGTCCTACATCGGGGGCAACACTGAGCAGGCCGAGCGCTTCCAAGCGGCTGTGGTCAAGGCCAACACCCTGGCCAATACCGACCGGGAGAAGGTCAACGCGTCGCTGGCCACGTTCATGAAGATCCCGCCCGAGCTGCTGGCCCAGACCGTGCTGCCGAACTTCGCCGAGGCCGCGTTCAAGCCCGCCGACTCCCAGCAGGTGGTGGACCGGCTCAAGGACAACGGGATTCTCGCCGACGATGTCACCCCGGATCTCGACGCGTTGTACCCGGTGAAGTAGATCCGATCCGGAATGGTCCGAAAAGGGAGGGGAAGGCCGTGATGGAACTGAGCCGCCCGGCACCGGCGAAACAGCGGGTGACGGCGAGCCCCGCTGGCGTGCACAGGACGCGGCTGCGGGACGGGGCGCGGGGGCGCTTTTCCCAGCTGCTCGTGGTCGCCGCAGCGGTGCTGCTGTGGCACGTCTTCTCGATGAGCGAGATGGCGGACAAGGCCAATATGCCGGCACCGCTGGAGACCGCGTTGCGGTTCCTGCAGTTGCTGCCGGCCGCCGAGTTCTGGACGACCATCGTGTCCACCCTGCTCAGTTGGTTCTCCGCGCTGCTGTTGAGCCTGATCATCGGGGTGCCGCTGGGGATGGTACTGGGCCGGAACCGCGTCGCCGGGCAAAGCTCCAAATTCGTCATTGACTTCCTGCGGACCATCCCGTCGCTGGCCATCATCCCGCTGGCCCTGCTGCTGCTGGGTCCGAACTACGCGATGGTGGTGATGGTTGCGGCCTTCACCGCAGTGTGGCCGGTGCTGATCCAGTCCATCTATGCCGCCGAGAACGCGGACCCGTCGCTGGGCGTGGTCGGCCGGTCCTACCGGCTGACCCGCAGGGATCGGATCCGGTACATCCTGGCGCCGCAGTTCCTGGCCTTCTTTTGGCCGGGCCTGCGGATGGCGGTCACTGCCTCGCTGCTGGTGGCAGTTGGCGCCGAGCTGATAGGCGGGGCACCAGGCATTGGGTCAGCGATCCAGAACTCGCTGCTGTTCAACGAACAAGTGACCATGTTCGCCTACGTGCTGGCCGCGGCGGGCATAGGCCTCGCGGTCAACGCGGCCCTGATGCTGCTGCAGCGCAAGCTGCTGTGGTGGCATGCTTCGATGCGGAAGGCGAAGTAGCCATGAGCGAAACTAACGCTACATCGACGACGACGGCGGCGCGCACCACAGCGGGGCGCACGACGCCGGAGCGCGCGAAGGCGGTGCTGACGTCGGTGCTGCTGCAGGCTTGGCTCCCGTTGCTCCTGCTGGTGCTGATCTACTTCCTCAGCGCACAGAGCACGTCGTTCTACTTCCCCTCCGGTGAGGCGGTTCTGAGCAAGACATGGCAGATCTGGTTCCCCAACGGACTGGTCAGCGAGCTGGTGCCCAGCCTGATCCGGGTCATGATCGGGTTCGGCCTGGCTCTGGTGCTGGGCATCGGGCTGGGAGTGATTCTGGGGTTGTCCCGGTCCGGTGAACTCGCGGTGAGACCGCTGACCGAAACGCTGCGCGCGATCCCCGGCGTGGCCCTGCTGCCGGTGGCAATGATGTTCTTCGGCACCGGCGAGAGCATGAAACTGGTCATGATCGTTTTTATATCGATGTGGCCGATCGTCCTGACCACGATCGACGGCGTCCGCTCCGTGGACCCCGCCCTGAAAAACGTGATGGACGCGTTCAAGCTGCGCCCGCAGGAGCGATTCCGGTACGTCTACCTGCCGGCCGCCATGCCGCAGATCTTCTCCGGCGCGCGCATTTCGCTCGCGATCGCCGTCGCGGTGATGGTGGCAGTCGAGATGTACGGGACGCCGGGCGGGATCGGGTACTTCATCCGCAATGCCCAGCAGACGTTTAGGATCACGGACATGTGGACCGGTCTGGTGATCCTCGGCATTTTCGGTTACCTGCTGAACATCGCCTTCCGCATCATTGAGAACCGCGTGCTGGGCTGGCACCAGCGCATGGTCAAGCACCTCCAAGGAGCAGCATGAGCACCCATAACGGCGCACCGAACGATACTGTGCCTAAAGGCCACGGCGCCCAGGAGGCCCCGGGGACAGCAGCGAATCGGGTTGCGCACGCCGACACTCAGGAGCATCGCGGCGCGGCGCACACCGCTGAGCGCATCTTGGCGGTGGAAGGATTCTCCTTCGCTTACGGGGACAAGCCGATCCTGAAGGACATCGACTTCTCCGTCGGCGCCGGCGAGTTCGTCTGCATTGTCGGCCCGTCCGGCGCAGGGAAGTCCACCCTGCTGCAGTGCCTGGCCGGGCTGCGCCAGCCCACTCAGGGCCGAATCCTGTTCAAGGGCCAGACCGTGACGGAGCCGCCGGCCGAACTCGCCGTCGTCTTCCAGGACTACTCCCGTTCGCTGATGCCATGGCTGAGCGCCCAGGAGAACATCGCGCTGCCGCTCAAGAGTGCCGGTGTGCCCAAGAGCGAACGCGACCGGCGGGCGCTGGACGCGCTCGCCGAGGTCGGGTTGGAGGGCTCGGCCGGACTGTACCCGTGGGAGCTCTCCGGCGGAATGCAGCAGCGGGTAGCAATCGCCCGCGCGCTGGCGTATCAGCCATCGGTGGTGATCATGGACGAACCGTTCGCCTCGGTGGACGCCCAGACCCGAGCAGATTTGGAGGACCTGACGCTACGGGTGAAGCAGCATCTGGGCATCACCGTCGTGCTGGTCACCCACGACATCGACGAGGCCGTGTATCTCTCCGACCGGGTGCTAGCGCTGTCCGGCAAACCCGCGGTGCTGGCCGCCGTCGTCGACGTCCCACTCGGCTCGGACCGGGACCAGGTAGCCACCAAAGAGCGCCCAGAGTTTGCCGAGTTGCGCTCGCAGCTGTACCGGCTGATACGGCGTCCCGCGGCAGCCACAACGCACCAACACGACGGCGAGCACGGCGACGGACACCCGGGCTAGCAGCGCGAAGGCGAGAAATAAACTGACGGTGCAGCAGTCCGTCGTCATCTGCAGTGGTAATTCAGCTATGCATTAACAACGAGGAGTCACCATGGAAGTAACGCCCACCCTCATCGGCGGCAAGTTTGTCGAGGCACGCAGCGGCGAGACCATAGATTCGTTCAGCCCGGCCACCGGTGAACTGTTGGGCCGGATCCCGCGGCTGGGCAAGGAAGACGTCGACTTAGCCGTGGAGGAATCGGCGAAGGCGGCCATGCCCTGGCGGCGAACCAGGGTCCAGGAGCGGGTGGCGATGGTGCATCAGCTGGCCGACCGGCTTGAAGAGCGCGGTGAAGAGCTGGCCGCATTGGATGCCCAGGACAACGGCACGCCGATCTGGGTGATGCGACGGATTGTAACGATGGCCGCCAGCTACATGCGGTACCAGTCAAACCTTGCCACAGAGGTGCATGGTGAGACCGTCCCGGACGAGTTCGACCATCTGAATATTTCGGTGCATGAGCCCTACGGCGTCACCGCCCGGATCGTCCCGTTCAACCACCCGTTGATGAACGCGACCGTCAAAATCGTGCCGGCGCTGGTCACCGGAAACACCGTGCTGCTCAAGCCGTCCGAGCACACCTCGCTCTCGGCGCTGGAGCTGGCAAAGGATTTCAATGAGATCTTCCCGTCCGGCGTCGTCAGCGTGATTACCGGCTACGCCAACGAGGCCGGCAATGCGATCATCGACCACCCGGAGGTTCGCCGCATCGCGTTCATCGGCGGGGCTGCTGGCGGCCGGGCCATCCAGGAGCGGGCCGCCCGGGCGGGGGTTAAGAACGTCACCCTGGAACTGGGCGGCAAGAATCCCTTGGTGGTGTTCCCTGACGCCGATCTGAATGCGGCCGCGGAGGCGGCGGTAACTGGAATGAACTTCGGCTGGCAGGGTGAGTCCTGCGCCTCAACCTCCCGGCTGATGGTGCACGAGGCGGTGCACGACGAGTTTGTGGCCCGTGTGGCGGCGAAGATCGACGCGCTCCGGCCCGGAAATCCCCTCGATGAAACTGTCGACACCGGTGCCATCGCCAGCCGACCGCAGTTTGAGAAAGTGCTCCAGTACATCGAACTCGGCAAGCAGGAAGGACGTCTGGTGGCCGGCGGCGGACGCGCCACGGTGGAGTCCATGGAGGACGGCCTGTTTGTGAAGCCCACCATGTTCGACGGGATCGCCCCAGGTGCCCGGATCGCACAGGAAGAGATCTTTGGCCCGGTGCTGGTGGCGATTAAATTCAAGGATTACGACGACGCCGTCAGCATCGCAAATGGGATCGAGTACGGTCTGACCGCCAGCGTCTTTAGCCAGGACTTCACCACCGCGCACCGATTCGCCCGCGACGTGGAGGCCGGATACGTCTGGGTTAATACAGTGTCGCGACTGCTGCCGGGCACGCCGTATGGCGGCATCAAGAACAGCGGAGTGGGCCGCGAAGGCCACTTGGACGAGCTGTACTCCTTCACCAACACGAAGAACATCACCTTCAAGTTCTGACCAACCAGTTCTGATCAACAGGAGAAACCATGGAATACCGCGAATTCGGTCGCACCGGGTGGAAGGTGTCCACGCTCATGATGGGCACCATGCAGTTCGGCGGCGACTGGGGCGACCAGGAGGACGCCGATTCGGTGGCCACCCTACAAGCCGCGCTCGACGCCGGGATTAATTTCTTTGACACCGCGGACCTTTACGGGTTCGGACACGCCGAGGAGATGGTGGGCAAGGCCGTGGCTGGCCGGCGAGACGAGGTCTACATCGCCACGAAGTTCGGCTACCAGTGGGAGAAATACGGCGAGGCCGCCGGGGCACAGCCGCGAATCTACTCCGGCCAATTCGTGCGCGACGCGCTGGAAGCCAGCTTGCGCCGGCTCGGCACGGACTACGTCGACCTCTATCAGGCCCACAACTGCCCGCCGGAGGTGCTCTCTTCGGCCGAGTGGTGGGAGGAAATGGACACCTTGGTTCAAGAGGGCAAGGTCCGCGCTGTCGGCGTCACCGTTGGCCCCGGCGACTTCGGCACCCCTGACGCTATCGCCGCAGCCAAGCACCCGCAGGCGGGATCAGTAATGGCCGCTTACCACCTCTTGTCTCAGAACCCGGCGCGCGTCGCGTTCCCGTACTGCCGGCGCCAAGGCGTAGGCGTGATCGCACGCGGTCCGCTGGCCATGGGCCTGCTCACTGGCGCTTACGACGAAAACACCGTCTTCGCCGAGAACGACACCCGGCGCTGGTGGGACCGGGACGACTACCTGCGCCGCCTCGACCAGGCCCGTCAGTTCGAGTTCCTCGTCGACGGCGAGGTCAAGACCCGCGCCGAGGCCGCGCTGCGGTTCGCCTTGTCCAATGAGGATATCTCAACCGTCCTGGTCGGCATGCAAACCCCGGAGCAGGTCGCGGAGAACGTGCGCGTCGCCGAAATGGGCCACTACGACGTCGATACCCTCCAACGCATTGCCGAACTGTATGACAGCTGGGATGAGCACGAGTCCAGGCTGCCGACGCAGATCAAGAAATAGCCAGTTCATTCTCAGGAGGGAGCCTGATCACAGTCGAAGGCTCCCTCCCGGCCGTTCCGGGGGCGCCGGAGGTCTTGCCACGTAGAATTTGGCCTAAGTATTGTCCTCCGGAATGGCTGTATCTCCGGATAGACGTAAAACTGGAACGGCAACGTTCCCGGAGTGGCCCCGCAGAATTCCCGAAAGGTCAGACATGCCAAACGAGTCGGCCGCGGTCATCGAGCAATCGATCGCAGAAGCCCTCCCGCCGATATTCCAAAGCGTCATGAAGCTTACCCGGCTCGGCGGACAGCTGAGCCGTCCCTTCTTCCAGACCTATGCGCATGATTATTCGCTGACGCTGAACGAGTGGAGGGTGATCGTCTTGCTGCACGCCAGGCCCGGAATCGCCGGCCAAGACGTCAGCCAGTACACGGGTATTCACCCGATGAACGTCAGTCGCGCCGTCAACGCTTTGCGCGAGGCCGGTCGACTGACCTCTGAACCCGACGCCGAAAACCACCGCAGGCAGATGTTGACGCTGACGGAGGCGGGCACCGAGCTTTTCGAGGCGCTCTACCCGAGCGCGGAACAGCAGGCCGAGCGCCTCTTCTCTGTGCTATCAACCGAGGAGCAGGCCGTGTTCGGTGAGTTCCTGGACCGACTGTTGGCCAAGTCCGAGGCAATTTTGGCCGAGGACGAGTCCGGCTCCGGCCAGCCGGTGGTCCCCTCAGAACAGTAAAGCCGAGCGCCGCCTCGAACATATCGATTGAGGCGGCGCGCGACCTCGCCGTAAGCCACTTCCAGCCGGCGGTGAACTTAGTTACGGGCGCGTTCCCGCCGTACCGCGGCCGTCGCCGCCAGATCCAGCTGTAGGCCCTCAGGGTCCCACTCGGGGTCGCCGGTAATCACCACCGCGTACTTCTCCAAAGCTGCATCGATGGAGGTGTAGCCGTCGCGGACATCGCGAAGCACCCGCTCCGGCTCGCGCTGCAGCGGGTCGCCCCAGCCTCCGCCGCCGTTGGTGAGATAGCGGAATACGGCGCCGGCCGCCGTCGGCCATGATTTGCTGGCTCCGAAGTAGGCGTACTCGCCGTCAAGATCCACCTCACCGGTTTCCGGGTTGAAGACGCCGGCGACCTTGGTCGCGGCGGCTAGATCACCACGTCGGGCTGCCTCCTCCCAGAGCCAGACTCCGCCCGAGGCGCCGGCTGTGCCGCCGTGGGCGCCAAACCCGGTGACCTCGCGGACGCGGTCCGGAGTGATGTTGTGCTGCGCCGGGGCCAGCCACTGGGTGTCTTTGAGAACTGCTGCGCCGCCACGGTGGTACCCGGATCCGGCCGAGTCACGCTGGTATTCGCGGCTCAACACAGCTACCGGAGCGTCCACCTCGCTGATCTCCACTGACAGGTCAAGCCCGTTGGCCTGGAAGAACAACTGGTAGCTGTCGGCGTCGCCGGTTTTGGTGGCGCCCCAAGGGCCGCGCTCGCCACCGCCTACACCGCTGGAAACCCAGAGGTTGCCGTCGGGGGTCAGGCCAGTGGCTGTATGGATGTTCGGGGAGCCGTAGTCACCGCCCATGGCGCTCTCGCCCAGCACCTGGCTGAAGGCCTTCATGATGCAGGAGATGATGACGTTTGTGGCGTCCCCGTACATGAAGACGACGCCATTCGGCGGGAGGGCGTTGGCGATGCTGCCGTCAGGAATGATGATGTCCACGTTGCGGTAGAGGCCGGAGGTGAACGCCTTCGCCGGGTCCATCAGGTACTTCAGTGCCACCCCGACGGCGGTCTTGGTGTCCAGATACGTGCTGTTAACCGACGTCCGGGTCTGCCGGGCGCTGCCGCCCAGGTCAACTTCCAGCCGGTCGCCTTGTTTGCGCAGCGTGACCTTGATCGGGTATTGCTCGGAGGCGTCCAGGCCATCGGCATCGATCAACCCCTCGCTGACCCATTCGCCGTCGGGAAGCTCCGCCAGCGCCTCCGCCATCCGCTCGGCGTCGGCGTCGACCATGTACCGGGTGGTGCCCTGTAGCGCCGGGACCCCGTAGTGGGCGACGGTCTTGAGCATCAGCTCGTGGCCCAGGTCCAGGCAGGAGACGATGGTCTTGATATCGTCCCCGATGGTGCTGCCGAAACGGGCATTGTCCATGATCAGCGACCAGGTCTGCACGTCGAGCACGCCTTCGCGGACCAGCGTGCGCGGGGAGATCACCAGTCCGTTTTCATAGATGCTGGTCTTGGTGGCGGAGAAGCCGCCCGGGACGGATCCGCCGATGTCCAGCTGGTGTGCCTTGATCGTGACGAAGTTGATCACTTCGCCGTCGAAAAAGATGGGCCTGATGAACAGCACGTCGTTGACATGAGTGCCCGTGCGGTAGGGGTCGTTGGCGATGATGACGTCTCCGGGCTTGAGATTCTCATGGCCGTATTCTTCGATTGTGTTCTTCACGGACTCGGTCATGGTTCCGGTGAAGCAGGCCAGCCCCTTGCCGACGACGGGGGTCGGGTAGTTCAGGCTCCGCGGTCCGGTGACCGTGGCGCCGAAGTCATACAGGTCGCGCAGCATCGGCGAGAAGGCGCACTGCAGCAGCTGCGTGCAGACGTGGTCCAGCAGGTACTCGAGCCGGTTGCTGAGCACCGTGGCGGTGTAGCGGTCGCAATCGTAGCGGGCGGCGAAGGCGGCGTCGTCGAGATCGCGCAGCCGCTCGATGGTTTGGGTCGGTGCAGAGGCGGTGTTCATGAAAGCTCCTGGTCAGACGCGGAGGTGAGGCGGAGTTCGCCATAGCGGCCGGCGGTGGCCTGCTGGCCCCGCAGCACCACAGTGGTGCACAGTTCTTCCTCGATGATGGCTGGGCCGAGCACGGACTGGCCCGGTCGAAGCGAGCCCCGGTCGTACACCGGGGCGTTGACGGTGTGGCCGCGGAAGTAGGAGATCGCCCGGTGCCCGGCCGGCTCGGGCCCGCCGTCGTCGTCGAACGCGTCGGAGGCGGTGTATTCGAACCGCTCCGCCTCCACCACCAGCTGGACGCGGAAGGTCACTGCCTGGACCGGGATGGCCGGGAAGTTCAGGCTGTTGCGCCGCTTGTACTCCTGGTGGAAGGACTCGATTAGTCGCGGCAGGCTTTCCGCGGTGATCGGCCCGGCCGGGACCTCCACGAACGGGGTCTCCCAGGACTGGCCGAAGAGCCGGCCATCGAAGCTGCGCTTGATGAAGACCCTGTTCGGATCGGCGCCGGTGCGTTCGATCAAATCCTGCTCCATGGATTCGAAAATCTGTTGGATCTCGGCCGCGTTGCCCGGGGTCAGCGCCACGTACTTGGTGCGGCTGTCGGAGAACACGGTGTCCGTGCTGAGCAGACCCAGCGCGGAGAACAGGCCTGGGTTCGGCGGGATGACGATGCTCTTCAGCTGCAGGATGTCCAGCAGGGCCGGCAGCAGCATCGGTCCGGCCGAGCCGTAGGCCACCAGCGAGAATTCGCGCGGATCGGTGCCCTTGCGGATTGCGGCGTTGGTGACTTCCTCGGCGATGTTGTGCACCGCGATGCGGTACGCGTAGCTGACCCGCTGCTCGAAGGACAGCGGTGTGTCCAGGTCCTCAAAGGCCTTCCGGGCTGCGGCGAGGTCCAGCTGGATCTGGCCCTCGGCGAAATCTTTCGGGTTTAGGAACCCCATCAGCGCGCACGCGTCGGTCACGGTCGGCAGGGTGCCGCCGCGCCCGTAGCACGCCGGCCCCGGGTTTGCCCCGGCGCTCTCCGGACCGACTTGGATGTCGCCGGTGGAAGAGATGGAGATGATGCTGCCGCCGCCTGCCCCCACGCTGGAGATGTCAGTGGACAGAGCGCTGATCACCATATCGAATTCGACCTCGAACGAGTCATTGGTGAACGTCTCTCCGGCCTCGATGAGCGCGACGTCGGTGGAGGTGCCGCCGACGTCGGCGCAAATCAGGTTCGGTTCCTGAAGGGCCTTGCCCAGCTGCACGCACGATGCCGCCCCGGCGGCGGGGCCGGCGAACAGGATCCGGTACGGGTGCCGCAGGGCCTCCTGCCACGGCACCAGCGAAGCGGTGCAGTCGGCGAAGTTTAGCTTCCCGGTAAAGCCCTGCTCCTGCAGCCCGCTGCTGATGTCGTGGGCGTAATCCTCGTACATCAGCTTCATCATGATGTCGATGACGGTGGTGGACGCGCGGGTGTACTCGCGGGAGCGCGGGGAAGTCTCGGAGGAGATCGAGATCGGGATTTCGCCGAGGACCTCCCGGGCCAGGTCGCGCAGCTGCTGTTCGTGCGCGGGATTCACGTAGGAGTTGATCAGGCAGATGGCGACGGCTTCCACCTCGCAGCGCTTAAGCACCTCCAGATGGCGGCGGGCGTCGTGAAGATCGAGCGGCTGGTGGACCGAACCATCTGCGAGCATCCGTTCGGCGACGCCGCGGCGCAGATAGCGCGGGACCAGTGGCCGGCCCTTAGCGTCGCCGAAGGAGCGCCGCCAGTGCGGGTTCAGCTGGCCCTCGAAAGGTCGCCACCCGCGGCCGGCGTCGAGCATGTCCCGGTGGCCCTGGGTGGTGAGGAACCCGATCTTGGGCAGCGAACGGGTCAGGATCGCGTTCAGCCCCTTGGTGCTGGCATGGTTGAACACGGCGGAGTCGGCCACGCCAAGCCGGCGGGCGCCCTCGAGCACCGCGGACTGCGGGTCCTGCGGATTGCTAGGCACCTTGGTGACGTGCACTTTGCCGTCTTTGACCGCGACGACGTCCGTGAACGTGCCGCCGACATCAACACCGAACATCAGATGGTTTCCTTTCCGAAGCGGATGGCCGGGACAAGCCCTAGTGGCTTGTACGAGCCGAAGAGCGGGGCCGGGGTCCGCGCGATGGACCGCAGGCAGGTTTGGCACTTGGCCACGTTCCACCAGCCGCCTTCGCTCAGCACCCGGTACTGGCGTACCTCGCTGCCGGGACACTGTGCGCAGTCGTGCTTCGTCTCGACCTTCTCGGTTTCAAGCAGGTGCTGCGCCGGTCGCGGATGGACGGGAAGGCCGTCGGCCAGCGGTTCGGGGAAAGCAACGTTGTCCCACGGGGCGTTGAATGCGGTCACGCTGGACTCCTAGGCGTTCACGGTGGCTCTGAGTAACAAGTGTTACTAACCCTAGGGGAGTGATCCTCATCACGCAACGAGTAATTTTTAGGACTTGGGGTCGGCTCAGATTGGTAAAGAAAGTTAGTGACAAGCGTGGTCCCGGTCACCTAATGTAACAACTGTTAGTAAGAAATCAGTGGTCGGGCCGCACCGGCTGAACCGTCCCCTGACAGAGCATCGGCGGGGAAAGGGGAGAGGCCTCAGCCCTTTTGCTGAAGAGCGCGGGGGATGTGGGACACACTGGCCGATTCTTCCGCTGGGCTGCGGACGGACGAGCAGCCAGCGGCAACTGCCTCAGTCCGTGAACAGAAAGAACCGATATGGCACCTCGCAAGCACATGGCATTGACCGTCTTCATGATCACCGGCGGCTACCACTACGACAGCTGGCGTCGGAAGGGCAGCCGGGCGGAAGAACTCGGCTACCTCGACCTCGTCGTCGATATGGCACAGAAGGCCGAGGCGGCCAAGCTGGATGGGATCTTTTTCGGCGACACCGTGACCGCCGGAAAGTACCCGGGCATGGACCCCACGGTCGCCGGCCATTATGAGCCGCTGACCACGCTGTCGGCACTGGCCGCCGTGACGAAGCGGATCGGCTTGATCGGCACTGCTTCCACGACCTTCAACGCCCCCTACAACGTGGCCCGCCAGTTCTCCGGCCTGGACTCGCTCTCCGGTGGGCGAGCCGGATGGAACATCGTCACCTCGTCCATGGGCAACGAGAACTACGGCATGGCCGAGATGCCCTCGCCGGAGCAGCGCTACCAGATGGCCACGGAGTTCGTGGACGTGGTCACCAAACTCTGGGACTCCTGGGCGGATGACGCAGTCAGCGTAGACCGCGAGCGCGGCTGGTGGGGCGATCCCGAGCGAATCCGGGCCATCAACCATGAAGGCGAGCACTACTCGGTCGCCGGCCCGATCAATATGCGCCGCTCCCCCCAAGGCCGCCCGGTGATGGTCCAAGCCGGATCCTCTGTGGACGGCATGCGGCTCGGGGCGGCGGTAGGCGACGCGATCTACACGGCGCAGCCGGACCAGAGCAAGGCGCAGCAGTTTTACGCCGAGTTCAAAGACAAGGTCAAGGACAACGGCAGGGACCCGGAGCAGGTCAAGATCCTGCCCGGCATCGTGCCGATCATCGGCAGGACAGAGAAGGAGGGCCAGGAACTGGCCGCGGAGCTCGGATCGCTGGTGAACATGGACACCGGGCGGCGCACGATGGAGCAGCGGCTGGACACGAGCCTCGACGACATCGATCTGGACGAGCCCATCCCCGCAGAGCGGTTCAACCTGGAGTCCTCGCGGGCCAGTCGCCAGCGAACCGAAATCTTCCGGCGGCTCAGCGTCGAGCAGGGCTACAGCCTGCGGCAGTTGATTGTGGAGAACGCTCGCGGGCACGGTCACGGCTGGATCGTGGGCTCGGCGTCGCAAGCTGCCGACCGGATGGTGGAATGGTTTGAATCCCGAGCCTGCGACGGCTTCTCGTTGAACTCGCCGTACATCCCCGGCGGCCTGGACGACATCTGCGACCTGCTCATCCCCGAACTCCAGGAGCGCGGCTACTTCCGGGAGGAGTACGAGGGCACCACGCTGCGCGAACACCTCGGCCTCGACCGCCCGGGCGCCTGGGACACGGCCGCGTCGCTGGCCTCGCACGCCTGACCGGGGTGGGGCCGCCGCACCTGATCGGGGCGGCGGCTCCGCACCTAAACCGGGCGGTGCGGACGCATCTCGTGCGTGGAGTGACGACCGACACCCGGACTTCGCTGGCGGTCAAAGCGACTTCCCTCCATGACAAGCCCGCCGGCCAGCCCCTCGGATAGCTTGAGGAATCACTTGAGCCAAGCAAATCCCGTACCGACATGCCGGGCTCTTCGCAGCCCTTTAACCCGTTCAATCCAAGGAGATTTTCGTGAAAGCAACACTCCGTTCCACCGCTATGGCCGCGTTGTGCGTCGGCACCCTGGCGCTGACCGCATGTGGCGGAAATGCCTCGGCCGGGCCCGAAGGCGGCGACAGCGTCAAGATCATGGTCTTCGGCTCCATGAGCCAGGCCCCGTTCGTGTTGCCGCAGATCGAAACCGGGGCCCAGGCCGCCGTTGAACACGTCAACAAGGCCGGCGGCATCAACGGCACCAAGATCGAACTGATCAGCTGCGACGACCAGATGAATGCCAACGCTGCCACCGCCTGCGGCCGGCAGGCAGTGGACGAAGGAGTCGCTGCCGTCGTCGGCACCTTCAGCCTGTTCTCCGACAATGTGCTGGAGCAGATCACTACGGAGGGGATCCCGCTGATCCAGTCCGAGGCGATGAACCAGGGAGAGCTGAGCCAGGAGAATTCCTTCCCCGTGCTCGCCGCCGTCGCACCGAACTTTGCCGCGCTGCTCGGCCTTAAGGAACGTGGCTGCACCGACTTCGTGGTCGCGGCGCCGCAGAGTGCCACCAGCGAGTATGCGTTCGGCCTGGTCGAACCCGTCGCCAAAACGGTCGGCGTCGAAGCAAAGGCCGTCCTCTACCCGGCCAACACGACCGACTTCACCTCGGTCGCGGCCCAGTTGGTGGATAAGTCCGATTGCGTCCTCCTCGGCGGCGGCTCGGCCGAATCTGTGGCGACGCTCACCGCACTGAAGCAGACCGGGACCAAGACCACCAACGTGGCGCTGAGCACGATCGCGTTCCCGAACTCCACGATTGACGAACTCGGCGACACCGCCGACGGCACGCTGGTCTACTCGCCGCTCTTCTTCGAATCCACCGGTAAGGCAGCGGTCAGCACGGCCGTCGAGGAGATCCAGGCCATCAAGTCAGACACCGTGATCGACGAAATGACTATGAACGCGTACTCCTCGGTGATCACTTTCGCCGAGGCCGCCAAGACCATCGACGGCGACATCACGGGGCAGGCAGTTACCGACGCGTTGAATTCGGACCTGACCATCGACAACGGCTTCACTGCACCGTTCAACTTCTCCACCGACACCGAACAGATCCCGAACAACCCGCGCGTGGTCGGCACCAAGTTCATCGAATACGAGGTCAAGGGCGGCGACTGGCAGCCCACCGGTAAGGAATTCGATCTCGCCGGGAATCTCGACTGACCATGATTGACGTCATCCGTTTCGCGATCATCGGTGCGGCGTCGGGAGCGCTGATCGCCCTGCTGGGACTGGGGGTCAACGTGGTCTACCGGACCACGCGGGTCGTCAACTTCTCCCACGCGGCGATCGCCATCACCGCGGCGTACTTCTACAAGGACTTCATCGGGCACGCCCCCTGGCCGCTGGCGCTGCTCATGGCCATCGGCGTGGGCATGGCCGTGGGCCTGCTGATGGAAGTGTGCGTGGTCCGCCCGCTGCGGAACGCCAGCTTCTTGACGAAGACGATCTCCACCATCGGCGTGCTGCTGGTGCTGCAGGCCGTGCTGATGATCCGATACGGGTATAACGCCGTCGTCGTCCCCTCATGGCTGCCCACCGACGTGCTGATGCTGGGCACCATCCCGGTGGGACTGGACCGGATCCTTGCCTTCGGCATAGCGCTGGTGCTCACCGGCGCTATGTACTGGTTCTATTCCAAAAGCCGCTTCGGGATAGCGACGACGGCTGCCTCCAACAGCGAACGCTCGCTCGCCGCGCTGGGCACGATCTCGCCGAGGACGGTTAGCCTGGTCAACTGGCTGATCGCCGGCGGGATTGCAGCATTCGCCGGGGTAATGCTGGCGCCGATGACCTCGCTCACGCCCGTGCTTGCGCTGAGCCTGATCGTGCCGATCCTCTCGGCCGCGCTGCTGGGGAACTTCTCCTCGTTCTGGCTCACGTTCCTCGGCGGCGTCGCGATCGGCGTCATCCAGGCGGAGCTGGGCGTGTTCACCAGCCTGCCCGGGTTGCAGGAAACGGTGCCGTTCCTGATTATCGTGGTGCTGCTGGCTGCGCGCGGCCGTGGGCTGCCGCAGCGCGGCGAAGACGCGGAGCGGCTGCCGGTCATCGGCACCGGACGGATTCCGGTCCTGCCGGTGGTGATCTTGGGCGTGGTGCTGCTGTTCCTGCTGCAGTGGGGGCTGCCCGTGCGCTGGGTCCAAGCGGTCGCCGTCGGGCTCATCGCGGCGATCATCCTGCTCTCCTTGGTGGTGGTCACCGGCTACGCCGGACAGCTATCGCTGGCGTCCTACGCGTTGGCCGGAGTCGCGGCGCTGGTCGCTGCCCACCTGGTGGCCAACGCAGGCTGGCCGTTCCTGGCCGCCGGGCTGGCCGGGGTGGTGGCGACCGTGCCGGTCGGCTTCCTCTTCGGGCTTCCGGCGGTGCGCACCAGAGGCACAAACTTGGCCATCGTGACGCTGGGCTTGGCCGTGTCCTTCCAAGCGCTGATCCTGAACAACCCGGCAATCAGCAACGGCATCGACGGGCTCAAAGTCGGCCAGCCCGAGCTGTTCGGGCTGAACATCAGCAATGTGTTCGAACCGCGCCGGTACGCGATCATGGTCCTGATCGTATTTGTCGCGCTGGCAATCATGGTGCTGAACCTGCGCCGCTCGGGCGCCGGACGGCGGATGATCGCCGTCCGCGGCAACGAGCGCGCCGCCGCCTCACTGGGCATCAGCGTGCCGCGGACCAAGCTCTACGCCTTCATCGTCTCGGCGCTGATTGCCGGCGTTGGCGGTGTGCTGCTGGCCTTCACCAACAGCGTCGTGACGCTGGCCAACCCGGGTGGACAGTTCGACGCCACCTACTCGCTCAACGCCATCGCGCAGAGCGCCGTGGGCGGCCTGGGGTTCGTCTCCGGCACCATCATCGGCACCGTCACTGTGCCCGGCGCCGTCGTCGACACCCTGCTGAGGTCCATCACCAGCGGCGCCTGGTTCAACCTGATCGGCGGGCTGCTGCTGCTGATCACTGTGATTGCGGCCCCGTCCGGCGTCGCGGCGCAGATTCGCGTACCGCTGGCCAGGCTGGTGCGGGTGCTGAAGCTGGTCAAGGATCCGAAGCCCTACCTGTTTGCCGCCGACGAGCGGGCGGTGCAGCCGGTGCAGACGGGCCGGCTCGAGGTGCGCGACCTGAGCATCTCCTTCAGCGGAAACACGGTGCTCGACCGTGTAAACCTGGATGTAGTCGGCGGCACCGTGCTCGGCGTGATCGGTCCCAACGGCGCCGGGAAGACCACGCTGGTGGACGCGATCACGGGGTTCAACCAGCCCAGTGGTTCCATCGCCCTGGACGGCCGGGACCTCACCCGGTTGGGCCCGGGGGCGCGGTCCTTGGCCGGGCTGGGCCGTTCGTTCCAGTCGCTGGAGCTGTTCGAGGACCTCAGCGTGTTCGACAATCTGGTGGTGGCGGCCGATGCCGGCGCTCCCTGGCACAGCTCGCTGTTCGCCGGGGTGAAGCCCGGCCGGGCCGAGTTGACCGACGCGGCCAGCGCCGCTGCCCGAACGCTGGGGCTGCACGACCGGATCAACGCGATGCCGGCTGACCTGTCCTACGGTGAGCGGCGGCTGCTGGCCATCGCCCGCTCGCTGGCCAGCCGGCCCAAGATCCTCCTGCTGGACGAGCCGGCCGCTGGGCTGGGCGCCGCGGAGCGCCGCGAACTGGGCCGGCTGATCCGCGACATCGCGGAGAAATGGAACATCGGCGTGCTGATTATCGAGCACGACGTCGAGCTGGTGCTGGGTGTCTCTGACAGCGTGCTGGCGCTGGACTTCGGCCGCACCATCGCCCACGGCAGCCCAGAGGAGATCCGGCATGACGCCGACGTCGTAGCCGCCTATCTGGGCACCGGCGACACCGACGATTCGCAGAACGGCGACGTCCGGGACAACAGGGAAGAGGTGCGGGCATGATGCGCGCAGGCGAACCGCTGATCGAGGCTGTCGGTCTGTCCGCCGGCTACCACGGCAACCCCATCATTAACGACATCGATCTGGCCGTGCATGCCGGCGAGATGCTCGGGCTCTTCGGCGCCAATGGGGCAGGAAAGACGACCACGCTGCTCACCTTGGCCGGCGAGATCCCCCCGCTGGGCGGCTCGGTGTCGCTGCTGGGCGGCCCGCATCCGAAGTCGCTGTTCAAGGCGGCCCGGCAAGGGCTGGCCCTGCTGACTGACGACCGCGCGGTGTTCCCCGCGCTGACCGCTCGCGACAACCTCCGACTGGGGCAGGGCACGGTCGGGGACGCCATCAAGATTTTCCCCGAACTGGAGGAGCATCTGGACCGGGTCACCGGCTTGCTCTCAGGTGGTCAGCAGCAGATGCTCTCGCTGGGACGCATCCTGGCCGCGAAGCCGAAGGTGATCCTGGCCGATGAGCTGTCCTTGGGCCTGGCGCCGCTGGTGGTCAAGCGCCTGTTGGTGGCGCTGCGGGCGGCGGCCGACGACGGCGCCGCGGTGCTGTTGGTGGAGCAGCACGTCCCGCTGGCCCTCGCCCACGCGGACCGGGCGTCTGTGCTGGTCCGTGGCCGCATCGCGCTTGAGGCCCCCGCCGCGGAACTGCGCGAGAACCCGGAGCGCGTCAGCGACCTATACCTCAGCGGACCATCCGCCGAAGCCGAAGCAGGAGTAGCCTCATGACCCTTAGTTTGGGCGAAATCTCCGCTCGGCTGGAGATCCAGGACCTGTACGCCCGCTACGTGCATGCGGTCGACGACCGGGACTTCGAACCGCTGGAGCGGATCTTCCTGCCGGAGACGGTGTTCGATTGGACCGCTTCCGGCGGCGAGCGCACGCACTGGCAGGCGGCCAAGCACGGCGAATTTCTCACCGGGAAGCTGTTCCAGTACGTGTTCCACGTGTGCACCAACTTGCGCATTGATTTCGACGACGACGGCGAGGCCGCGACGGTGAAATCCAAGACCATCCACCCCACCGGGCTCACCACCCCCGACGGCGACGCGATGCTGTTCCAAGTCCACGGCTGCTACACCGACCGGCTCGCCAGAACCGCCGACGGGTGGCGGATCACCGAGCGGATCTGGCAGGACTTCTGGGCCGCCGGCAGTTTCCGCGAGTACGCCGGAATCCCGGGCATGCTGGCAGCAGCCTCCAAGGCCTCAGCGGGCCCCGCCGCGGCGGGGCGGTCGAGTGGGATGACCGCGGAGCCGCCGTCGTACTCCTGAAGGCTGCCGCCCGCGTCGGCACCGCTGAAATCACCTCAGAAGCACCTGAGAAGCACCTGGGAAACACGGAGGGAAGGAAACGATTCAATGGCAGAGATCGAAGAGCTCGAGAGCCGCGGCCGGTTGCGCGGCAAGGTCGCGCTGGTGACCGGCAGCACCTCCGGCATCGGAGCGGCGATCGCCCGGCTGTTCGCCCGGGAGGGCGCGCAGGTCGTGGTGACCGGGCGGAATCTGGAGCGCGGCAAGTCCGTCGTCGACCGGATTCAGGCCGCCGGCGGAGACGCGGTGTTCGTGCCCGCCGACGTCACAGTGGACGACGACGTCGTGTCGCTGGTCGATCAGGCGGTCGCGGCTTACGGGCGGATCGACATCCTGGTCAACACCGCCGGGACGATGATCGCCGAGCCGCTGGAGGCGACGACACTGGAGGACTTCGACGCCTTCGTCGACCTCGACGCCCGCTCCTACTTCCACGCCATGAAACTCGTGATCCCGCGGATGGAGGCGCAGCGCGGCGGCGCGGTGCTGAACGTGACCTCGCTGGCGGCGATCAGCCCGATGCCGGTGCACTCGGTGTACGGCTTTGCCAAGGCCGGGGTCACGCAGATGACCCGGTGCATCGCGCAGGAGTACGCCCCGCGAGGCGTGCGGGTCAACTCGCTGCTCTCCGGGCTGGTGCGCACGCCGATGGTCGCCGACGACCCGAACTACGGCGCGGTGGAGGCCGGGGTCCCGATGGGCCGCGGCTCGGAACCGCTGGAGCAGGCCTACGCGGCCCTGTTCCTGGTCTCCGACGAGGCCTCCTACGTGACCGGGTCGTCGCTGGTCGTGGCCGGCGGGCTCTGACCCGCACCATCAAATGAACCGGGCCGAAAGGAACCCTATGAAGATGCAGGCAGCTGTGCTCGAAGCGGTCGGCGAACCGCTCCAGCTGCAGGAGATCGACATCGCCGCGCCCATCGGCCGCGAGGTGCTGGTGCGGGTCAGGGCCAGCGGACTGTGCCATTCGGACCTGTTCGCCAGCCAGCACGCCAGCGGCTGGCCAATGCCGGTGCTGCTCGGGCACGAGGTGGCCGGGGAAGTGGTCGAGACTGGACCGCTGGTGCGCGGCTTCGCGCCGGGGGACCGGGTGGCCGCCTGCGAGGTCGGCCACTGCGGCAGCTGCAGCGACTGCCTCCGCGGGCGCATCTGGCGCTGCCAGCGCCAGCACCAGGTGATACGGCCGGACGGTGCGCCGCCGCGGCTGTCCGCGAACGGCCGGCCAGTGGTCCAGTTCTCCGAAATCGGCGGCTTCGCGGAGTATGTGCTGCTCGATGAGAGCAACCTGGTTGCGATTGCCGACGGACTGCCGTTCGAGCTGGCCGCGAGCTTGGGCTGCGGCGTCGTCACCGGCGCAGGTGCCGCGATTAACACCGCCGGTGTCCGGGTCGGCGACACCGTGGTGGTGATCGGCTGCGGCGGCGTCGGGCTGAGCACCATTTGGGGCGCCGCGCTGGCCGGGGCACGAAAGGTGATCGCCGTCGACGTGCTGCCGAGCAAACTCGAACTGGCCCGAACCTTCGGCGCAACCCACACCGTCGACGCCGGCCGGCAGGACGCAGTCGCCCGGGTCCTCGAGGCGACCGAGGGCGTAGGGGTGGACTACGCATTTGAGGCAGTAGGACTCAAGGCCGCGGCGCTGCAGGCGATCGAGATGACCCGGCCCACCGGGATCACCTTCCTGATCGGCATCCAGAATCCGGAGACGGTGCTGGAATTGCGCCCGTTCGCCGACCTGCTGATTGCCAAGAAGAGTCTGCACGCGGTGTTCATGGGGTCCACGAATTTCCGCTACGACATACCGCTGTACGCCGAGATGTACGCCCAGGGTCGCTTCCCGCTGGACCAGCTGGTCTCCCAGACCATCCCGCTGGAGAAGATCAATGACGGGCTGGCAGACCTGGCCTCGGGCCAGAACGCGCGGATTGTGGTCACGTTCCCTGAGCAGCCGGACGTTGCAGCGGTCCGCCCCGCAGTTAAAGGCAGACATATTTCATCCACGGTCAACTGAATTTCCCTCTGTGCACAATACGGATGAGATCCAGGCCACATTCGTTCATACTGGGAGGGCTGCCGCTCCGTTCCTCGGTCCGCGGCCTCTTGGTACTGGGATGCACAGGGACAAAGGAGTGTCTGAGTGACCATTAATGTTGGGGATGCATCCGGGCTCGAGCCGCTCCACAACGGCGCGGTGAGCAGGATTTCGACAACAAATGCCGCCGAGCTGAGCCGTGTCATGTCCAGCTACTACGGTCCGGTTCGCACGATTCCTCTCAGTGAGGAGAAATTCGGCATCCAGATGAACACCAGCCGCAACAACGATGTCGTCATCGGCGCGGTTCGCGCCCGCGGCCACCGGCTGGAGCGGACCGAGGCGCTGATCGGCGACGTCGAACCTACGTACATGAACTTTGGGCTGCTGCTCGCGGGCAACGGCTACGTCCACCAGCAGGGCAGGACAGCGGCGCTGGGCCCTGGAGCGATGTTCATGAACGACCCGGACGTGCCGTACAGCATGGCGTTCAAGGAGTCATTCCACCTGCTGTACTTCCTCTTCCCGCGCAAGATGATCGGGCTCTCCGCGTGGAACCTGGGCGGCATCGTTGCCCGCGCGGTACCACAGGACGACGTCCTGTCGCGGTTCGTGCGGCCGTTCCTGACCCAGTTCGATCGCAGCTTCGGTGCTGTGGAAGAGCGCGCGGGGACCAGGCTGCTGCACAGCGCCCTGGATTTGATCGGAACCGTGGCGCACCAGGTGCTGGAGAGTGACGCCGATGGGCAGCCGATCAGCGTGCAGCGGCAGCCGCTGCTGCAGCAGGCGAAGGACTTCATCGAATCGAACATTTCCGACCCAGAGTTGACGCCGACGCGGGTGGCCGAGTCCCTGTTCATCACGCCGCGGCACCTGCACGGCATCTTCCAGCCGGAGGGAACCACAGTTGCAGCGTGGATCCGGGAGCGGCGCTTGGAGATGTGCCGCCGGGACCTGTCGGATCCGCACCAGATGCACAAGCCGGTTTCGGCGATCGGGGAGCGTTGGGGCTTCGACGAGGCGTCGCACTTCTCCCGTGTCTTCCGCAGCGCCTACGGGGTGTCACCGCGCCGCTACCGCGAACAGGCCACGGCGTAGCCACCCCCTCGGCCGGTACCGCCCGAGGGGGTGGCTCCCCGTCCAGCCATGGGTTGAGCCAGTGGTGCGACGTGGAGTGAGAAGACAGGTGGACGGTGCCCCTCACGAGGGACACCGTCCACCTGCAGGCTCCGGCCATCAGCCGGTTCAAGCCATCATCAGGCTCAGAGTCCGAAGACCACCGACTTGTGCTGTGTGTAAGCCGCCAGGGCCTCGGGCCCGAATTCGCGACCGAAGCCGGACTGCTTCATTCCGCCGAACGGCATCGCCGGATCGAGAAGGCCCCAGGTGTTGACCCAGACCATGCCGGCCTGCAGTTGCTTGGTCACGCGGTGGGCGCGGCCGATGTCCGTGGTCTGCACCCCGGCGGCCAGCCCGTAGGGGGTGGCGTTGGCGCGGCGGACCGCTTCGGCTTCGTCGTCGAACGGCTGGACCGTGAGCACCGGGCCGAAGACCTCCTCGGCCACAATCGGATCCTCGTCGGCGACGTCGGCGATCACGGTTGGCTGGTGGTAGAAGCCGCCGTCGAGCTCGATCGGCTCACCGCCGGCGACGATTCTCGCCCCGCCCTCCCGGGCGGCGCGGACGTAACCGGTGACCTTGTCCAGCTGCTTCTGGCTGACCAGCGGGCCCATCTCCGTCGTCGCCTCCTGCGGCCGGCCCACGTTCATTCCGGGCACGGCCTGGGCAAGCATCTCCACCACCTGGTCGTAAATCGGCCGCTCAACCAGGACGCGGGTGCCGGCCATGCAGAACTGCCCGGCGTTGAACAAGGCGCCGCCGATGATCGAGGGGATCGCCACGTTCAGGTCGGCGTCGGCGAACACTAGGTGCGCGCCGTTGCCGCCCAGCTCGGCGGTGACCGGCTTCAGTCCCTTGCCGGCCAGTTCGGCGATGTGTGCGCCGACCTCGGTGGAGCCGGTGAATGCCACCTTGCCCACCAGCGGGTGCGAGGTGAGCGCGTCGCCGATGACGGCGCCGGATCCGGTCACCACGTTGACCACGCCGTCCGGGACCCCTGCCTCGGCCAGGATGCGGGCCATCGCCAGCGCCGTGAGCGGGGTGTCGGTGGCCGGCTTGTGCACCACCGTGTTGCCCATCGCCAGGGCGGCGGCGATCTTCGTGCTGCTAAGAATGAGCGGGAAGTTGAACGGGGTTATCGCCGCAACCACGCCGATCGCCTCGCGGCGGGTGAAGGCGTGGGCCGGGAACGGCGTTTCCCGGACGGCGCCGTCCAGCTGCATGGTCAGCGCGGAGACGTATTCGTACTGCTCAGCGGCCGTGGCGACGTCGACCGCCTGCGCGATGCCCAGTGGCTTGCCGACGTCCAGGCTTTCGAGCCGGGCCAGTTCCGCGGCGTTCTCCCGGATCAGCTCCGCGACGCGGTGCAGCACGCGGGCCCGGTCGCGGGCCAGCAGGCCGGACCAGACGCCGGAGTCGAAAGTGTCCCGGGCGGCGCGAACGGCGTCGTCCACGTCCTGCGCGGTGGCCTTGGCCACGGAACCGGCGACCTGCCCGGTGGCCGGGTTCAGTACCTCGGTGCGCTCGCCGCCGCTGGCCTGGCGCCATGCGCCTCCGATGTAGAGCTGTCCTTGGAGGGGATCCGGTGCGGTGGTCGTGCGGGTTTCGATGTCAATGGTGGTCATGGGTGTTCTGCCTTTCGTATGGATGGTGGCTTGTGTGACTGGATCGGGACGACGGGATGGCGAGGCCGGCGTTCAGCCGGCGTAGCGGTGCTCGGGCAGGCCCCGGACGCCGAGGCCGTCGATGACGAACATCCGGCCGCCGTCCTCCTCGGCCTCCTTGCCGAAGGTGCGCGGGTCGATGGAGGTGACAAAGAGCCGGTCCAGGTCGGGACCGCCGAACATGACGCTGGAGACCATGCTGGTGGGCAGCTCGACGGTGCGGTCCAGTGTCCCGTCCGGGGCGAACCGGGCCACCACCCCGCCTTCGCACACGGCGGTCCAGAGGTAGCCCTCGGCGTCGACCGTGGCGCCGTCCGGGATGCCCCCGAGCGAGTCGGTCTTGGCGAAGACGCGCCGGTTGGCGACGGCGCCGGTGTCCAGGTCGTAGTCGTAGGCGTAGATCGTCTTCGGCACGCTGTCGGCGTGGTAGAAGGTGGTGCCGTCGGGGGACCAGCACGGCCCGTTGGCGACCGTAATGTCCTGGTCCAGGACGTCGATGGCACCGTCGGAGCCGATGCTGTAGAGCTTGCCCAGCGGGGCGCTCACCTGCAGGTCGACGCTGCCGCAGATGTAGCGGCCGCGTGGGTCCACCTTGCCATCGTTGAGCGAAGTGCGGGGCTGGGCCGGGTCGGGATCGCCGATCAGGGTGAGCTCGCCGGTGGCGAAGTCGAACAGGTGCATCCCGTTCCACAGCGCGAGGATGGCGCCGCCGTCGCGTCGGATGCCCAGGCAGGCTACCCGGCCCTCGAAGTTCCACGTCTTCAGGTCGCCGGTTGCCGGGTCGTACCGGTGCAGGGCGAAACCGGCCGCGTCCACGTAGTAGAGGGCCTGTTCGTCAACGTCCCAGACAGGGCCCTCGCCGAGTTTGCAGGCCGGCACGTCGACCCGGGTGACGGTGAGTGTTTGCATGCTTGTGCCTTTCGAACGGTTAGTGGATGCCGTCCAGGGCGCGGGCATCCACGGCGGCCCACTCCTCGGGGCGGACCAGCGCGCGCAGCCCCTGGTGCCCGATGCTGTCGGCGGGCAGCGCGGTGCTGCCGGACCGGATGGCGTCGAGGCCCTGCCGATAACCCGTGAGGCCGGCGAGCATCAGAGAGGCTGGGTAGAGCGCGAACTCGTAGCCCATCGCGGACAGCTCCTCCGGGGTGGCCGTGGCCCATGGGCCGTTTTCAACGATGATTGCGATGATCGGGACGGTCACGGCATCGCGGGCCCGCTTCAGCGACTCCACGTCGGGAACCCCGGTCAACAGCACGGCGTCAACGCCGATGTCCTCGTAGAGCCGGGCGCGTTCCAGCCCGGCGTCCAGGCCGAGGATTCCGGCCGCATCGGTCCGGCCGACGATGAAGGTCTCCGGGTTCTGCCGGGCGGCCAGCGCCGCCTCGAGCTTGACCGTCATCTCGGCCTCGCTGATGACCGACGGTGGGACCCCAAGGACCGGCGGGAAGCTCAAGTCCTCGAATGACATGCCGGCGACGCCGAGCGCCTCGAAGGATCGAACGGTGCGGGTGATGGCCTTGGCGTCGCCGAAACCGTTTTCGCCGTCGACCATGGCCGGCAGCTTGCTGCCCTGCAGGATCCTGCCGACCGCGTCCCGGTATTCACCGAAGCTCTGAAGCCCAATGTCGGGCAGCGCCAGCTGGGTGGCAGCCAGCGAAGCGCCGCCGATGGCCAGGGCGTCGAAGCCGGCGTCCTCGATCATCCGGGCGGTGATCGCGTCATGGGCCCCGGGAATCAGGACGGTCCGGTCCGAGCGGATAAGCGCACGCATGCCGGTCATGCCGAAACCTGTTCGGCCGCGCGGCCGGCGGCCGCTCCGGCGGATTCCGGGGCGGGGCCGCGCAGGCCGCGCTGTTCCAGCAGCGGCAGTACGGTCTCGTTGAACTCGCGGAGGCCGGATTCGAAGTCCACGAAGGTGGTCAGCACGCCGTCGACCCCCGCGTCGGAAAGCATGGCCAGTCGGTCGGCGATGTCCTGGGCGTTACCGAACAAGTGCACGCCGCCGCCACCGGCAGCCGCTTCGCGAACCGCGCGGAGGATTTCCGGAGCGGTTTGGGCGTGGTTTTGGATCTGGAAGCTGGCGAACAAATCGATCGCTTCGTGGTCGCCGTGTGTATCGGTGTAGTAGTCGAAGGCGGCGCGGCCAGCTGCCGCGTCCTCGCGCTGGATCACCAGGGAATGGGCCCAGACCTGGATGTCCCGGCCGTACTTCTCCCTGGCGTATTCCTTGTAGGACTTCACCTGCGCGCTGACCGCCTCCGGAGACGGATCCGGGATCATGATGAAGGCGACGTCGGCATGTTTGGCGGCGAAGTCCCGGCCGCGGCCGGAGCTGCCCGCGTTCATGATCGGCGGCATCGGGCTGGACGCTGGCTTCGGCGCCAGCATCGCGTCCTTGAGCTGGAAGAACTCGCCGTCGAAATCGAAGCCGTCCGGCTCCGTCCACAGCCGCTTGATGATGGTGATCCACTCTTCGGCGTGATCGTAACGCCGGTTTGGATCGAAGTCGCCGCCGAACATCTCCATCTCCGGCATGAACCAGCCGCACACCACGTTCAGGGTGAAGCGGCCGTTGGAAATGTCGTCGATCGTGGCGCCCTGCTTAGCCGCGACAATCGGATGGGTGGTGGTGGTGTGCACGGTGCTGAAAACCGACGGGTTGCTGGTGGTGGCTCCCAGCGCGCCGGCCCAGACGAACGGGTCCAGGACCTGGCCGCTGAAGTGGTGGGCGTCGCCGAACGCGTGCCAGCGGGAGTACGGGACGATCGCTTCGAATCCGGCCTGGTCGATCATTTGCCCGAGCTGCGAGGTGTAGGCCCACGACGGCGTGTGCCGGTCCGGGTGCTTAGTCATCACAGTGCCGGAGCCGTTCATGCCAAAGACGCCCAGCTTGAGTTTGTTGGGTCCGAACAGCGGGTGGACGCGCGGGGCAGTGGGATCATGTGAAGTCATCTGAGGGTGCCTTTCTAAGGGGTCTTGCTGCGATGGGGTTTGTGGAACGCGTAGTCAGGTGGCGCTGAGCCGAGGCCGACCGCGGTCACCAGCCGGTTTTGGTCTCCCATGGTTCGGCCGCGACCGCGGCCCGGGAGTCGGCGCCGGTATCGCCGGACTTTCCGGATCCAGGGAAATCCGGCAGGTCGATGATCGGGTGCGCCGCGCGGGCGGCGTCGATTGCTTCCTGGGCTTCGAGCACCGGGGCGGGGGCGAGGGCGCCCAGCACCAGGTCCGCTGCCTTCTCGCCGAGCATGGCGATGACCCCAGTCGGGTTCCCGCCGATCTGCCGCGGCAGCACGGACGCGTCCGCGATGCGCAGGCCTGACACGCCGTTGACTCGCAATTCCGGGTCGACCACGGCGCCGGCGTCGACGCCCATCCGGCAGGTGGCCAGCGGGTGCTGCGTGGTCGAGGCGGCCGAGCGGAGGAAGTCCTCCAGTTCCGCCTCGGTCCGGGGCAGCGATGCCGGCCGGGCGATTGCGCCGATGTGCCGGCGCAGGCTCGGCTGGTCGAGCCAACTGAGCAGGACCCGGTAGCCGCGTTTGAGGTCCTCCACGTCGCGAGGGTCCTGCAGCAGGTTGTAGTTCACCCGCGGTGCGTCCAGCGGGGATCCCGAGGCGAGCCGGACCTGGCCGCGGCTGTGCGGGTAGGAGACGCCGGCGTTGGCCACCAGGACATCGCCGCGTCGACGGTCCGAATAGGGCCGCCACGGGCGCGAGTCAGCGGTCCCGCCGAGCATGAAGCGGATGTCCGGGCCTTCGGTTTCATTGGTTGTGGAGGCGACGCCGGTGACCACCACCGGCATGCCGGAGAAGGCACCTTTCCCGGTGACGGCCCACTTCAGCGCGTTCGCCGCGGCTCGGTCCCACCGCATCTCGTGGTCGAAGGCGTGCTCGGGCCGGCAAGCGACTTCGACGCCGATGGCCGGTTGTTCGACCAGGTTCTGGCCCACTTCGCTCGACTCGTGGGCAACGGCCAAACCGTGGCGGCGCAGTTCGTCCGGGTTCCCGATCCCGGAGTGCATCAGCAGGTGCGGGGTCCGGTAGGCGCCACCGGCGATGATGATCTCCCGTTCGGCCCTGGAGGATTGCGGCTGCCCGGAGACCAAGTAATCGACGGCGACGGCGCGGCCGGCTTCAAGCACGATCCGAGTGGCCTGCGCCCCGGTCAAGATGGTGAGGTTCTCGCGGTCCAGCACGGGCTTCAGGTAAGCGTCGTAGGCGCTGACCCGGCGGCCACGGTGAATGTTGGTGTCGGGGATGCCGAAGCCGGTTGGTTGGGCGCCCATGAAGTCGTCGGTGAGCGGGAAGCCCATCGCCTGGGCGGCCAGCAAGGCGTCGGCGGCCACGGGGTGGATGCTGTTGAACCGGTTTACCCGGATGGGGCCCTTGTCGCCGTGATAGCGCGAGCTTCCGCGCCAGTTCGTCTCTGTTCGTTTGAAGTAGGGCAGCAATTCGCGGTATCCCCACTGCTCAAGACCCATCTCCTTGAAGGCCTCGTAGTCCGTGGGCAGACCGCGGTTGAAGACCATGCCGTTGATCGACGTGCCCCCGCCAAGGACCTTCCCGGCGGGGATCGGCAGCCGGCGGTTGTTCAGCCCTGGTTCTTCCTCGGAGCGGAGCATCCAAGTGTGCTCTGGGCTGAACCACAGCTTGGTGGACAGCACCGGGACCCGGAACGGCAGCCCGGTCGGAGCGCCGCCGGCTTCCAGCAGCAGCACCCGGTTCTGCGGGTCCGCGCTGAGCCTGTTGGCCAGCACGGAGCCGGCCGGCCCGGCGCCGACGATGATGAAGTCATAACCACCGGTCACGGCGCAACCTGCTCCACAGCGTCGACCACGCCCACCTCGACCTCGTGGCCCCCGGCCAAGGTGGCGCCGCCGGTGGCGAAATTCGCGATGTCTGCCCCGGCCGCCTGCCCGGTCTCCGAGCCGAGCGCAGCCAGCGCGGCGTCCTTGTCCGCGAAGTACAGGTTCGCCTGGAAATACCAGGGCGAGGCGGCGTCGTCGAGCGACTCCCCCTTGAGTGTGGTGAACGACCGCAGGCCGGGCAATTGCCCAGCCAATGGCGCGTGCACCTGCTCGTAGTGGCGGTCGAACGCCTCAGGGTCAGCGGGCTGTCCATAGGTGACGGTAATGCGGTACATGTCTTCCTTTCAGCGGCCGAGTCAGCCATTGGGCCGAACCGGCGGGACGGTGGTGTCGGGTGCGGCGATCCCTGCCTCCGCATCTGCTTGGAAGTGATCGTAGCCACAGGTCGCGGCGCCGATCTTGACCATCCGGGAACCCCACTTGGCATTGCGGGAAGACTGGAAAAGCAGGCGGGAAATGGCCCGCCGAAGCGGCTTGGCAACGCGGGAAATCGATTTGACGCACGGCGAATAGTCGGCCCCGCAGCACTGTCCCGGTCGGGAACGCCGGACGTAGGCTCGGGCCACTAACAGCGGCACACTGTGCCTTCATCGGCAGGAAGTGACTATTACCGTGACGATCGCACCCAGTACCCCAGCTCCGACAGCGACGCTCAGCCAGGACCGGTTTCGTGAGGCCGCCGGTCACTTTGCCAGCGGCGTCGCCGTCATCACCACCGCATCCGGTGGACGGCTCTACGGCACCACGGCATCTGCTGTGACCAGCCTGTCCATGGAACCGCCGATGATGCTGGTTTGTCTGAATCGGTCCAGCAGCACCCACGATGCGCTCTTAGCGGCCGGCCGATTCGGCATCAGCATCCTCTCCGAAGACCAGCAGGACCTGGCGCGCCGCTTCGCGGGCAAGGGCCCTGATAAGTTTGACGGAGTCGCCGCGAACCAGGTGGACGGCATGCCGCTGCTCCCCGGGGCCATCGCCGGTATGGTCTGCCGCACCGAGTCGACCACTACTGGCGGCACCCACACGGTCTTTCTGGCCTGCGTCGAGACGGCCGTGACCGCGCCGGGCGAACCGCTGGCCTATTTCCGCGGGGGCTTCGGGTCCTTCCTGCCCGCGCGCTGACACAGAACCCACCACGAAGGAACACCATGACAACAGTCTCCGAGCGCGTCGCCGAGGTCCTGGCCGGACAGGTCGACGAGGTCTTTGCCCTGATGGGTAACGGCAATGCCTACTTCGTCGATGCGCTGGCCCGGCAGCCAGTGCGGATGCACGCGATGCGGCACGAAACCGCCACGGTCGCGGCCGCCGATGCTTACTGCCGGGTGTCCCGGCGGCCCGCGGTAGCGACGACGACGTTCGGTCCCGGTTTCACGAACACCTTGACCTCCCTGGCCGAAGCCGCGCAGGCCAACACGCCGGTGTTGCTTGTGGTCGGCGATGCCCCGAGCACTGGCCCGCGCCCCTGGGACGTGGATCAAACGGCGATGGCAGCCGCAATGGGTGTCAACACCTTCACGGTGACCGGCGAAAACGCTGGCCAGACTGCGCTTGACGCCTTCCACTACGCCGTCACGCGGCGCACCGCCGTGGTACTGGCCATCCCGTACGACGTCGCGACCTCAGTCGCCGCTGATGAGGGCACCATTGCGCCCGGCCTCCCGCCGCTGGCAACAGCGACGGCGGATCAGGCCCAACTCGGTCAGGTGGCCGAACTGCTCCTTCAGGCAAAACGACCACTCGTGCTGGCCGGTCGCGGAGCACGCAGCGCAGCCAGCGAACTGGGCTGGCTGGCGGACCTTGCCGGGGCGCTCACCGCCACGAGTGCACCCGCCCGCGGCACTTTCGCCGGACGCGCCTACGATCTCGGCGTGGCCGGCGGCTTCGCCTCTGAGTCCTCGGCCGCACTGATCAAAGCGGCCGACGTCGTCCTGGTGGTCGGCGCCCGGCTGAACCAGTTCACCACATCTTTCGGGCATGCCTTTGGTGAGGCCGCCACGGTTGTGCAGATCGACGTCGGCGAAGCAGCGACCTCGCCGTTGGTGGACCACTTCATCCGGGCCGACGCGGCCGATGCCATCCCGGCCCTGGTGGAGCGGTTCCGGTCCCTGGCCGGCGAGGGAAAGACCGGGCAAATGCCCTGGGGCGGGACTGCCGAGCAGGCGAAAGAATCCACCCTGCAATTCGATCGCGAGCCCGGCGATGACCTGGCCCCCGACGGTCGGCTGGACCCGCGCAGCCTGATGCGCCGGCTGAACAACATCCTTCCTGCCGAACGCCAACTGGTTTCCGATGGCGGACACTTCATCGGCTGGGCAAACACCTACTTCGAACTGCCCTCGCCGGACAGCATCACCCTGGTCGGGACAACCTATCAGTCGATCGGATTGGGGCTGCCGTCGGCCGCAGGTGCCGCCGTCGCCCGCCCGGAACGCACCACCGTGGTGGTCACCGGCGACGGCGGCGGGCTCATGGGTCTACCAGACTTGGACACGCTGGTTCGGGTGGCCCGCAGTGCCGTTGTGCTCGTGTTCAACGACGCGGCTTACGGCGCCGAGGTCCATCAATACGGTTCGCAGGGACTGGACCAAGAAATCATGCAGATTCCGCAGGTTGATTTCGCGCAGGTCGCCCTCGGGTTCGGCGCTAAGTCAGCGGTCATCCGCACCCTGGACGACCTGGACCAGATCCAGGACTGGGTCGACGCCGGCGCGGAGGGAACCTTCGTGGCCGACCTGAGGGTCTCGCAGGGCATCATCGCCCCCTACATCCTTGAAATCATCGAGCTGACACTGAAACGCTCCGAGCCAGCGGGACGGCACGAGTAGCGCGGGGCAACTTTAGCCCCAGCACCACGAGCACGGCAGGTGCTGGACCAACCAGAAACTGGAAAACGCTGTCGGTTGCCTAGCTTCACCAGTGCCGGATCACAGGGCGCGGACCAGTGCGCCATGCAATCCTGCAGATCCTTTGCCCAGGACGCGGCGTTTCAAAGACCATTCGGTTGATCCACATTTTGGACGCCCCTGATAACCTTCAGCATTGGATCAACGCCGAAGCTAATGGGCATGTCTGAATGGGGCCTACGACATTTCCAGTAGTCTGTTGCCCGGTAAATGACGAGAATCATTGAAATTAAAGCAGCGCCGCTGCAGTCCGGCCTCTAGCATCCAAAGGACGCGAGAGGCCGGACTACCGACTTGGGGGCGCTACCAGCCCCTGCTACGCCAAGGTGCCAATGCTCGCGGTCTCTCTCGACCTGATCCGTTGATGCCGCCCTGCGATCAGGACAGCTGCCGCAGCGACGCCAGCAAGCAAGCAGTAATAGACCGCGATCAATGTCAGTCCGCCGCCACCGGCCTGCCCGAGGTATTGCGCAACCAGCGGTGCCGTACCGCCACCGATCGCAGCTCCCACCTGAAACGTCAGAGACAATCCCGTGTAGCGCGTCGTCGTCTCAAACAGTTCCGCCAGGAAAGCACCCAGCACCCCGAGCATCGATACCTGCATCACCGGCAAACCGAGCATGAAGCCTAGGCCGATGAGGAATGGGTCATTGGTGCTGAACAATGCCATCATCGGCCACACGCCGACCATGCCCAGAACCGCCCCTGCCACGAGCATGCGGTTCCGGCCGATGCGGTCGGAAAGCCAGCCGACCAGCGGGATGGTGAGAACGCCAACTGCACTTGCCGCCGTGAGCATGAACAGCAGGGCGTCCACGGTGATTGCGGGCGCTGCTCCTTCACCTGCCAAGGCTGCTGATCGCCCGGCGAGGTGGGAAATCATGAAGGACGCCAGCATGACCTGAAGGAATAGCGGTGCCAAGGCTACGAGAATTCCCAGCAGGATTTTTCCGCGAGAGTCACGGAACAGCCTCAGAAGCGGCGCTTTCTGCTTGACCGCGCCCGGCGCTGCCGCTTTGAACTCCGGCGACTCCGAGACCCGGTAACGCAGGTACACGGCGACGGCGACTACGACAATCGACAACAGGAAAGGAACCCGCCAGCCCCAGGCCAGGAATTGCTCCTCCGGGAGCGCTACGAAGATTCCGAGCACGAGGGTGGCGAGCACGGACCCCGCCGGCCCACCTGACACGGCAATGGATGCCCCGAAGCCCTTGTTCCGCTTATTCGAGTGTTCCATGGACATCAGCGTGGCACCGCTCCATTCGCCGCCCACGACGATTCCTTGGATGACGCGGATGCCGGTGAGGATGACGCCGGAAATGACCGGTCCCAGATTCGTTGGCATCAGGCCGATAGCCAGCGAGACCACACCCATCACCAGGACGGAGATAAACAGCATGGGCTTGCGCCCTATGCGGTCGCCAAAGTGGCCGAAGAGCAAGCCACCAAGCGGCCGCGCTAAATAGCCCGCCAGCAGTGTGACGAAGGCCAACGTCGTCCCGAGGGCTGGATCCATCCCGGTGAACATAACCCGTGGAAAAACCAATGCGGCTGCAGAGGCATAAAGCAGGAAGTCGTAGGCTTCGACGACGGAGCCCAAGAAACTGGACCCCTGGGCGCGGCGACGCTCTTTTCTTGCAGCGTAGTCCGTTATCCGCTCGGCAGATTTCGAAGTTGTCATGAATTACTGTCCTTGATGTAAAGTTCACCACCTTGATGTGATGCTCCTTACATGCCACCTCATGGCTGGGCGAAACTGAACACGAAAGACTCGAGCGTTTCCTTCTAGGTCAACTCGATTGCACGGAAGATCAACCCTTTGAAGCCCTTAGGGCGACGTGATGGGGGTGTACACCATTTTGTCGTGACCCATCATCTCTCTAATAATCATCCCAATTGGAAGCGCCCGTAAGACGGTGGCTTCGCCCTGAAGTTCGGCCGAAAATCAGCAGCGCAGCAAACGTCGCTACAGTGACAAGAATTCCTAAAAAGCCCTGGCACACCCGTGACCACGAATGTCGACGGTTATCTGCCGTCGTAGTTAGACTGTCGAACATCGACGAGCGCGGCGAGGGCAAGTAAAAACGATGTCCGCGGCATGACCAGCGTTACCGCACTGGTAACGAGTTGTCGCTGCATGTGCTACTGGGACCGAAGGAACGGATCGCCGAGGCCATGGTCACTGATACTCCACTGCGGGCAATGGCTATGGCGGCTGCCTCGCTTTTGGAATCAGACCCCGAGGGTTTCGCGCAGTCGCGCGACGTGGCCCTTGGCATCTACGTCATACTCGGCGTGCTTGATGGTTCCGTCTTGGCCGACCACAAATGTGCTGCGAAGCGTTCCGGTGAAGACCTTGTCGCCGAACATTTTGTCGCCATAGGAGCCGTACGCCTTCGCCACGGCAAAATCCGGATCGGACAGCAGCGGGAAGGTCAGGCCCTCGGCGTCGCTGAATGCGTGTATGGCCTCGGCGCCGTCCGGCGAAATCCCGATGACGTCATAGTTGGCGGCCTGCAGTGAGTTGAGGCTGTCGCGGAAGTCGCAGGCCTCAATAGTGCAACCGGGGGTGGCGGCTCTGGGGTAGAAGTAGAGCACTACATTCCAGCCGGCGTAGTCGGACAGCGAGACCTTCTTGCCGTCGGCGTCGGACAGGGTGAACTCGGGGGCGGGCATACCGGGCTGAAGCTGGGACACGAACATCCTCTTTCGTCGGAAGAACCAGTGCGAACTGTGCTTTCCTCACCGAGTCTAATGGCGCAGCCGACGCAGGAGAGCCCCGCTGCTACAACCATTGCGTGAGGCATCGGGTGGTCTCCGGTCCGCCGAAGACCTCGGGCTAGAGTTCCGGACTTGAGGGGCTTCTCGCACAGGAACCTACAGGAGCCATCTTCAACGCCGCCGCCAATCGTGTGAATGAGATTGCCAGAAAGCAGCCAAAAGACGACATATGCGCTGTTATCGGCGCTTCGTCCCTGGCCTCGTTCAGTTCGAGCTTGTTGTCGGTTAGGTTAATCGCTACGGCGCCGGATTCGTCATGGCGCGCGGCGCACACCTAATTGATGGCGCTCACACATGCGGCCGCTGTCCGCCGCGTCGGGATGGGTTCACCCACCATCTGAAGTGCCGGTTTCTTACGGCCCCGGATCAGAGGATGTAGGGATAAATGGACGTAAGCCAGGAAAACGGCGACCCGGGCGTACGAGTGACAGGGACAGGCGGACGTAGTGTGGCCATCCCTGATGACCGCGTCCAGGGACTTGATGACTTCATTGCTGCATGGGAACCACAGGCAGAGACACCTACGCCTCTGAGCTTCGGAGGCTGGCAAATGTCCGATGAAGAGCATCCTCCGGGCGGCGGCACGCCCGGATACCGAGTCATCTACAAGACGATTCGAACCGTGGTCATCCCCCGCTTGAATATCGAGATGGGCAACTTGCGACTGGTCTTCGGCAACGATGCGGTTGTTCTGGGAGAACCCGTATTTGAAGGAACCTTACCTGCCCGGCAACCAGGGCAGTTCCTGTTGCCTGAATGGGGCAAGCTCAAGAATGAAGGAGACGCCTTCGACTACGAGTTCATGCAGAACGTCCAGGTGAACGTTCGAGCACACCAGAGCGAGACTCCGGTGGGGAACTACGTGGAGTTTTTATACATCTTGGATACCGACGTTCCGACTCAATATGAACAAATGGTGGCCGCCGGAAGAGCCGCCGTTTCACCTTTGATCGTGATGCTGGACCTTTTGTATGGAGAACGCGTTCTTGGCCCAATAATCACTGAGGAAATTGGTGAAGTACATAGCGATTGGCACTGGAACCGGCTGCTGGGAGGCCGGACGGTTTCTCTCGAATCCCAAGCAACTCTTAAAGTATTGGAGGCGGCGGACTCCATGCACTCAAACCCAAGGTAGACCGCTTTACGGGCGCTTCTGACCAGGCTCGTCAGCAGATGAGGGTTGCCTCTCAGTGGTACTGGGTGGCCGAATCCCAAGCCGATCCCGTGATGAGATTCATCGCTTACTGGCTCGTGCTTGAATCACTCGAGTTGGGTGAGAACGCCAACATCGCTCCCTTGCGGCGGACCCTGGCCGAGATCCTCGGCGTAGGTGAACCAGTCATAAAGGAGCCTCTCGGACGGCTCTACGGCATTCGAAGCAAACTCGTTCACGGAAACAAACGTGCAATTGACGGACCGCAGTTGGAGAGAGTCAAGGCATTAGCTCTGGCGATCCTGGAGAAGCATGCTTTTGGCGTTGTCTCTCCGGACCGAGTAAAGATCCTCAAGGCTGCTCTGATGCCCGATGCGGCAACGTCTGGAGACACGACCTAACCCAAAGTTTGGGGGACAAATGTGGGACTTAGCTTTGCGCCGTCTTTCATCAAAGGACCGTTTTCCAAGACAGGACACCTAGCCTGTTACTCGCTCGTCCCGCCCCCGATTCCCGGGACGGCCGGGTCTCAACAACGTGTCCCACCCGGCCCAGTCTCAGTAGCGAGCAGCGGAGCCTTTGATGGAATCGAGAATAAGGCCAACAGCGCAAACATCTGGGCACGGACCCGGGGAATCCCGCGGGCAGTCAACCCTAGGCAATTCACGTTAAACGGAAGCGCGTGGACATCAGGCCTCCCATTTAACTGAAACGTTTATATGCTGGATCCCACCAGAATGAGACACAGTTGGGGGAAAATTGAACAAGTTTACTAGAGGCGCGCTGTCTCTCGTCGTTGCAGCGGGTATCGGACTTGGATTTATGCCGGGGGCTGCCGCTTCGCCGGCTTCCGGTTTGCCCGCCTCAGTCCCTGCCGCTGTCACCAAAAAGGCCGCAGCGAAGGTCACCATCAGGACCATCACCAGCCCGGTCGTGAAGGTGGGAGGTACCGCCGTCATTAAGCCGGCGATGTCACTCAGCGGCCCGGTCAAGGTCTCCTCCAAGACCCTCACCGTCGCCCAGGGCAAGAAGACACTGGTCCGCGGCAAGGGCGCCGCCAGACTCAAGGCCGGCAAATACACCGTCACCACCACGGTCAAATACTGGACCACCAGCCATGGCGGCAGCGTCTATTCGGACCTGAAAACCACCAGCCGGAAGCAAAACCTCACCGTCACTCCCGCCGTGACCGTCGGCAGGATCACCGACAGGACAGCAGCAGCGCACGGCACGGCTAAGATCCGGCCGAAAGTTTCGGCGGCCAAAGGCACCCACGTCGTCTCCAGCCGGCTGACGGTCAAACAGGGGACGAAAACGGTGGCCCAGGACAAGGGCACGGCCGCCCTCAGGCCCGGCAGGTACAAGGTCACGACGAGGACGAAATACCGGTTCCCCGTCTACACCACGGTCACGGAGGCCGGGGGTGAGATTCTCGTCGCCTACAACAACGGTCGCTCCAAGAAGTCCACGGAGATGACTTGCAAGGTTTTCGGGTTCTGGCCTAGGGCCGAAGGCGAGAGCGAATACGCGGCCTGGATTGATATGCGGCTCAAATGCACCGGAGATTTCGAGGGCGAGTACATCACCGACGCCTACTATATGGTCGAAAAGAAGGGCGAAGGGCAGCGCTGGCTCCTCGGCCGCACCGCCGGCCAGACCGTTTGGAATGACAACGAGAAGGAGACCGCAGGGGTGCCCAAGCCGGTGATCGGCGCGAAGGCAACTGTAACGCTCTTCCCAGGGGAGCCGCTGGTCAAGAAGACAAACAGTACGGTGATCAAGAAAACCTGGTCGCCCATGTACACCGCCACTAAAACCCAAGACTTGGTCATTCGTCGGTAGCAGGCCGCCGGACAGGTGTACCGGGCCGGAGGAAGCCTTCAGCCCTCCCCGCACCTTCCGGCGCCTCCCGAAACTGGCTCGCCGCCTAGCATACAAGAGAATCTCCACGTTCAAGGTGCAATCAGGTTGTGTCGACAGAGGCCAGAATGTGGCGGTCATCTGCGCGATCTCTTACTTCCCGGCTGCACTCGTCGATAGTCCTGACAAGGGAAACTGACCGTCAGGTTCCTCGATTGTGCCCGGACTGGTGAATTATGCCCGTGCTGGATCCAATCGCGCCCAGCACCAGGGGAAAATTGATGAAGCCTCTATTCCGCGGCCTGGCCGCTGCCGCCGTGTCGCTCTCCCTACTCGGCATCGCAGCCCCGGCCCATGCTGCGCGCCACTGTGTGCAGCAGGAGAACAGCAAGTACGTCTACAACTGCTCCGACGACGGCTGGCACTCCTACTACCCGGTCATCATCGGCCCGGCGGTCGTCCTCGACAGCTACGGCACTCAGCTCGACGGCGCCTACGTAGTGGGCAACACCCTGTCCTGGGTCCAGCCGGAGTACGAGCTGCACAACACCAAAACCAATTCGAAACGGCAGCTGACGGTCTCCGAGGCCGATCCTGTCTTCCAATGGACCCGCGACGGCGTCCCCATCGGCGGCGCCACCGGCCCGCGCTACACGCTCACAAAGGCCGATGAAGGCCGCAGCGTGAACCTGACCGTCACGTTGCGCATCGATGCTTTTAGCGACCCGTTAACCTCCCCGGATGTCATCGTTCAGCCGGCAGGAACGGTAAAGCCGGTGGCCCCGGCCCCGAAGAAGCCCTGGATCGGCGGCATCACCCGAGTCGGCCAGAACCTTTTGGTTGACACGGGGGACTTTGACTCCCAAGGCACTTACATCGAAGAGTACGAGTGGTTGCGCGACGGAAAGGTAGTTTCCGCCCGGAAAAGAACCTCCGGCTACACAGCCGTGATGGCCGACCTAGGCCGGAAGCTGAGCGCACGCATCTACGTTTACAAGCCGGGCGCCAACGCATCCGTTACCACCATCAGCACCAAAGACACCATTAGCAAAGCCTGGTTCACGAAGTCGCCCGCCCCGAAGATCACCGGAACGCTGAAGACCGGGTCAACCCTCACCGCGCAGACAGGCTTCTGGATGCCCTCGGCCGGTGTGAAGTTCTCCTACCAGTGGTATCGCGACGGCAAAGCTCTAAAGGGGGCTACCGCCCGGACTCACAAACTGGGCAACGCCGACCGCGATCACACCATCAAAGTCAGGGTCACCGTCTCCAAGGCAGGCTACGAGACCGAGCGAAAAACATCGAAGCCCACTGCGACGGTGACCGGACCGGTCATCAAGCTAAAGGCAACGAAGGCACCAAAGATCAGCGGGAAGGCACGGCCCGGCATTTATCTGTCGACCTCGAAAGGTTCTTGGAACGCTTCCGGTGTGACGGCGAAGTACCAGTGGTACCGCGACAGCAAGGCCATCAGAGGCGCGACCAGGTCCGGCTATCTGGTCCGGCCCTCGGACAGGGGACGGAACATCACAGTAAAGGTCACCGTCACCAAGAAGGGCGGCTATAACCCTGGTTCGGCCACCTCATCGGCAGTTCGCGTGGCACGGTAAGTCTCAGGTGGCTGCAGCCGCCGAGGTGACAACTGTAGCGGTTGGGGCACCATTACGGGCCCTTTTGAGGGCGGGGTATACGCGAATCGGGAAGGCCAGTATCTGTAGCGCCTTTCCCTGCAGCCGGGGAGTGCTCGAAAGGTGTCGCGGTTAAGGACCGGCATGCGCGAAGGGGGGAAAGCCGGCAGAGGGCCAAGTTGCCGTTAGCTCTTCGAGTGGCTCGTCCCCTGCATATGTAGGAATTCCTGCTGTTCGTCCGCTTCTATCCGGCCTTGAGGCCCCGCCGCTCGTTGAACGACGAGGCCTCAGCCCCTCTGCTATCCTCTGGTGCTGCAAGGATCCCGAGCCGGCTTGATGGTGTTTATATCACGGATCTTCTTGTTCGGCCTGGACGGATATGTCGCCGCCGCCTGAGCGGAAAGAAAATCCCGCCCGAGTTGATAGGGAATCGACTACTCGGTCCCATACAACGATCCTCCAACGGAAAATGCGCAAGCTATGGCTTCGCAACATCCGGCGTCCACTTGTCTGCCGTTCTCGATCGCACGCCTTCCGGCCGCTGGTCAGAAACGACGCCGGTACGGGAGCGTCTGGAAACGCGGTGCGGTAATGTTCCAGTCGCATTTTGGTTAGGGTTGAGCCAGGGGAGATCGAGTAGTCTCGACCCGGAAAGCAGCAGGTGGCCAGTGGCGCAACGCAAGACGAACCGAAAGAATTTGCAGGGGGAACAGACCCGTGCACGGATTCTCGAGGAAACCATGCGCCTGGCCACCCGCCATGGCTACGAGGGAACCAAGCTTTCAATGATCAGGAAGGCCACTGGCCTGTCCGCCAGTTCCATATACTGGCACTTCTCCAACAAGGACCAGTTGATCGCAGCGTCCTTGGAACATGCGTTCCGTGTGCAGTCGCGGGCCATCCCCAACTGGCTCGACTCCCCGCCGGGAGAGTCCCGGAGCGCGGACTTGTACGGCAACCTCCTCCAGTTCCCGCGGATCGACCACGAAACGGACTACTGGCGGTTCGGCCTCCAGTTGGCTGTGGTTCGCCCGGTGGTTGACTCCACGGCCCGGGCCCGGTTCCTGCAGATCCGACGAGAGAGTATCGAATGGCTGGCGCGCTGGTGGGAGCGGAGTCTGCCGAAACAGATGGAGCAGAGGACGACCGCCGCGCTGCTGCTGGGCCGGTTCACCGTAGCCATTAGGGATAGCGAGTTTATCGAGCGTCACGGCAGCCGCCAGCTCGACGACAGCCGCGTTACGTGGATGATCTCGGCCTTTTTGGACGCAATGGCGGACCGAATAGTGGAACTGGCTCCGGACCCTCGGCTCGATGCCGTGGGTGAACCGGCTCTGGATGTCAGGGTGGCCGGGGGCGAGGGGGGGCGTGAGGCGCTCCTGCGCGCCGCGGAGGAGACGATAACCGAGTTCGGCTATGACGGCGTCACAGTCAGCAGAGTGTGCGAAAAGGCCGAGCTCCCGGCCAGCTCGCTTTACTGGTCCTTCAAGGACAAGGACGATCTTATTGCCACGGTAGTAACCCACGCATGCCGCCGATGGGAAACCGAGCGGCCGGAACTGGAACCTCGGCCCGCGGACGGCGACTGGTCCGTCATCCTGCGCGGGCAGCTCCTGCCTACGCTGGAGGACTTTGCCGCCACAACTCGGATCCTGCGCCTGAGACTCCTGCTTCTGCTTCAGCCCGCCGTCCGGGCCGACCTCGGCCGCCAGAACCTGGAACTCGTGCTGCAGGACATGCAAAGCCTAACCGAGGAATGGTTCCGGAGCGTGCTTTCACCAGGGATGATCGACGAGTCTCGGGCCGAGCTGGCCGAGTATCTTTCCGAATGCCTCTTCCGCATCCTTGAGGGACTGATGCTCAGCAGGCACATCGACGAGGGCCCCTGGGACTCCGAATTGTCGGCGGAGCTGATGAGTACGGCGTTGTACCGCGTGGCCGTGCTGGTCCAGGGCGGCACCATCATCCCGGCAGAGGCGGGATGATGGTGCCGATCCCGGACTTTTAGTCGTACTGCCAATCAGGGTTGGCTTTCGGCGGCCACGCCTATTTTCCGGGTTGTGTGTAGCAGTTCATCGGCCCAGGCCAGGATGTTGACCGCCGCAGCAGGGCTCGGTAGGTTGGCGATGCGCAAGACCAGCCGGACCTTCCCTGCCGAGTCGCGCACCGGCGCCAGTAGGGAGTCGACGTCGTAGCTCCCGCCGGGCACTATGTCCACCGGAGCGTAGCTGCTAGAGGTACGGGAGATGACCTCGCGGATCCTGCGCTCCTGCGCAGGCGTGTAGACGCCGGAGGAGTACTCGCGCAGAGCCTCGAAGACTTCCTCGTCCCGGTAGTCCGCGCGGCTGGTTAACGACCAGCCGCGGCGGCGTACTGCCTCGAGGCGCTCGCGGTACTGTTCCGGGGTGCATTCGTCGCTGGGCAGGGCCCGGGCCAGCCATCGGTCAACGGTCTCGGGCTCCTCCCAGGCCAGGCACAGCTCACCCAGCGGGGGCATCAGCGGAATCCGCTCACCCAGCCGCGTTTCCCGTCCCGGACCGGGACCGCAGGCGGAGACGATCACGGCCATCTCGTCTCCGATCATGGCCATGGCTGTGCATTCGACACCCAGCGACGCCGCCAGTTGATCCATTTCCCTCCGGCCCCGTTCGGCCAGCCGCACCCCGGCGATGAGGTCCGCTTCGAACGGGGCACTGAGAGAGAGTGGGGCAAAACGCCCGTAGCCGCCCTGGAAGAACAGCAGCGGGGCCACGGGATTGCACACCTTCAGTTCGCGGACGGCGCCGAGGACAAGGTGGTGATCCCCGGCCTCGTTGATGGACTCGAACGTGCAGTCGATGAAGGCCACCACCCCCTCCAGCACTGGGGCACCCGATGGCGATGGATGCCAGGATACGCCGTCGAACTTGTCTGCGGCCCGGCTGGCAAACCGGCGGCACAGGTCCTCCTGGTCCGCGGCCAGCACGTTCACGCAGAATGAGCGTGCGGTACGCAGTCTCTGGAAGGTCTGCGAGGCCACGGTGGGCAGGAAGGCAACCAGCGGCGGGTCCAGTGAGACCGACGTGAAGGAACCGACGATCATGCCCACCGGCTCGCCGTCATCGGCGATCCCGGTAATCAGGACCACACCGGTGGGGAAGTGGCCCAGCACATTGCGGAAGACCAGAGGATCTCCAGTGGCCGCGCGCTGTTGCTCCGTGCTAACTGTGGTCATTTTTTTGCCCTTTCGACAAGCCGTCCGGCGGCTTACTTCTGCGCCAGCAGGTCCAGTGCCACATCCACGATCATGTCCTCCTGGCCGCCGACCATTCGCCGCTTGCCCAGTTCCATCAGGATGTCCGTGGTGGGGATCCCATAGCGGCTACTAGCCTTCTCGGCATGGCGCAGGAAGCTGGAGTACACCCCGGCGTAACCCAGAGAAAGTGTCTCCCGGTCCACCCGGACCGGACGGTCCTGCAGCGGGCGCACCAGGTCATCGGCGGCGTCCATCAGGGCCGGCAGGCTGCAGCCGTGGTGCAGTCCGAACTTGTCCGCCGCGGCGATGAAGGCTTCCAGCGGGGCGTTGCCGGCGCCGGCACCCATGCCCGCCAGTGACGCATCCACCCTGTTGGCGCCGTGTTCGACGGCGGTCAGTGAATTCGCCACGCTCAGCGAAAGGTTCTCGTGGGCATGGATGCCGATCTCCGTGGCCGGATCCAGCACTTGCCGGAACGCGTCGATCCGCTCCGCAACGCCGGGCATCGTCAGGGCGCCGCCGGAATCGACCACGTAGACGCATGTGGCGCCGTAGCTTTCCATTAACTTGGCCTGCTTCGCCAGTTCGGCCGGGGGTGTCATGTGGGACATCATCAGGAAACCGACGGTATCCATGCCCAGTTCCCGGGCAGCGGCAATGTGCTGCGCCGAGACGTCCGCCTCAGTGCAGTGCGTGGCCACGCGCACCACCGAGGCGCCGGCACTGTGCGCGTCCTTGAGATGGTGGATCGTGGCGATGCCGGGCAGCGCCAGGGTGGCGACCCTGGCCTGCTTGACGGCACCGGCGACGGCGGAGATCCACTCGAGGTCGGTGTGTGCGCCGAAACCGTAGACGCAGGAGGAGCCATTGATCCCGTCCCCGTGCGCCACCTCGATGGAGGCGACACCAGCGGCGTCGAGCGCCGTGGCGATGGCGACGGCCTGATCCACCGTGTACTGGTGCCGGATGGCATGCATGCCGTCGCGCAGTGTGACATCAGAAATGTAGAGCCTGCTCATGGTTATGCCTCCTGCATCGCCGCGGCGATGTGCTGTGCTTCGACCCCGGCCAGCTCGGCCCAGCGCTCAGCCACGGCCATGGCAGCGGAGGTCATGATGTCCAGGTTGCCCGCATAGGCGGGCAGGTAGTGCGCCGCGCCGGTCACTTCGAGCATCACCATGACGCGGCTGCCCGTGAAGTTCCCCGAGCCCGGGAGGTAGAGCGGATTGTCCCGGCCGAAGGTCTCGAACTGCACCGCCTGCTTGAGCTTGTAGCCGGGAACGTACTGCTGCACGCGTCCAGCCATGGACAGGATTGAGGCCTCGATGGCAGCATGGTCGGGCTCACCGTCCACCAGGCAGTACACGGAGTTGCGCATCAGCATCGGCGGCTCGGCCGGGTTCATGATGATGATGGCCTTGCCCTCGGTGGCACCGCCCACTTGGACCAGTGCCTGGGACGTGGTTTCGGTGAACTCGTCGATGTTCGCCCGGGTGCCCGGTCCGGCGGAGCGGGACGAAACCGAGGAGACGATCTCGGCGTACCTCACCGGAGCGACCTGCGAGACGGCGGCCACCATGGGAACCGTGGCCTGACCGCCGCAGGTGACCATGTTCAGGTTGGGATCCTCCAGATGGTCCTCGAGGTTGACCACCGGAATGCAGTAGGGGCCGACGGCCGCCGGGGTCAGGTCCAGCATGCGGACGCCGGTGCCCTTGAGCAGGTCCCAGTTGGCCAGATGGGCCGATGCGCTGGTGGCGTCGAAGACGACCTTGATGTCCTTGAAGTTCGGCAGGCCCAGCAGCCCGTGGACACCGTCCGCAGTGGTGGGAACGCCCATATTCGCGGCACGGCGCAATCCGTCGGACTCGGGGTCGATGCCCACCATGGCCCCCATCTCGAGCCGCTTGGACCCGCGCAGGACCTTGATCATCAGGTCGGTGCCGATGTTGCCGGAGCCGATGATGGCCACCGGCCAGCGTTCTTGGGTATCCACTACTTCTCCTCATGTTTGACACGGACCTGTCCCAGGCCCTGGATGCTTGCGACTGCGTTGGCGCCTGGCGGGAAGGCTGCCATGGGACCGAGGGCGCCCGTCATCAGGATGTCTCCTGCACGGAGCGGTCTTTCCAACTCGGCCATGCGCCTGACCAGCCACAGCGCCGCCCGGTACGGGTGGCCGAGGCAGGCCGCACCCGAACCCACGGATTCCAGGACGCCGTTGACCTCCAGGGTCATGCCGGCCACCGTCAGGTCAAGGGCCGCCGGCAAGACGGGACGTGTGCCCGTGACGATTCGGCCGCAGGAGGCGTTGTCGGCAATGGTGTCCAGAATGGAGATATCCCAGTTTCGGATCCGCGAGCCGACGATCTCTATGGCGGGAAGCAGGTGGTCCACTGCGGCGATCAGTTCGCCCATGGTGGTGTCGGGTTCAGGCAGGTCCTTCTTCAGGGCCAAGGCCACTTCGGCCTCTACCCGCGGCTGCAATACCTCTCCGGCCGCCAGGCTTTCGCCGTCGGCAAGGCACATGTCAGCGAACAAGACCCCGAAGTCCGGCTGGTCAACGCCCATCTGGGATTGGACAGCTTTGGAGGTTAGGCCGATCTTGCGTCCCACCACCCGTCTGCCTTGAGCTATCCACTCGTCCTCATTCGCCCGCTGCACAGCATAGGCGGCGCTGACTCCAGCGGCTGCGAGCTCATCGCGGATCGGATCGATGGGAACTCCGTCGCGCTCGGCACGGCGCAGACGCTCGGCCAGCCCGGCGACCTCCGCCGGGTGCGTAGGTGCCGTTCCTGTGGTTGCAGTCATCAATCCTCCCAGTGTGAGCCTTCAGTATCGTCCGGCGATGGGAACCGCGTTACGGCGGTCCCGGAGAACGGGACGCAGAAACTTGTCGCGCAACTCGGTGGCGAGGCCCTGTAGCGATGTGTACAGTGAGTCTTCAAGACGGGGTGTTGTGCATCACACTCCTAGTTGATCTACAAAGGAGGTTTCTTATCCAATGAATGTCCCCTGCTGTTCGGCGACTACGAATCGCGTTGTTGGGTGGTCCCGGTGAGCGTTGCCACGAGTACGTCCTTTGACTGTTCCCCCACACCCGCGGACGGGCCGCCGCCGTCGATGGCGGCCAGGATGACGCTGATCATGGAGGCTTTCGAGTACTGCACCGGCAGGCTACTGCTCGACGAGATCGCGCACCGGACGAATCTTCCCCGCTCCACCACCCACCGGATCTTGGATCAGCTGGTCCAATTGGGCTGGCTTGAACACACCGCCGGTGGTTACAGGTTAGGTTGGCGGTCCTTGAAATTCGGCGCCGCTGACAATGGAAACAACCGGATCCGCGCCGAGGCAGCACCGTTGCTGCACGGCCTCCAGATGCGTACCGGGCTGGTGGTACACCTGGCCGTCCTTGATGGGGCCAGCGTCTACTATCTGGACAAGGTCGGCGGTCGCTCGGCGTTGTCCGTGCCGTCCCGGGTGGGCGGCAATATGCCCGCACATGCCACGGCTCTGGGCAAGTCGATGCTCGCCTGGATGGATCCCGAGCAAGTTGACGAAGTGCTAAGGGGCGGCATTAATGCGCTCACCGGGCAGACCATCAAGGATTCCCAGATGCTCTACGCAGACCTCAGCCGCATCCGGCAGCGTGGCGGCCTGGCCTATGAACGCGGCGAAAGCTTCGAGGGGATCGCCTGTGTCGCTGCGGCAATCCGCAGCCGGCGGGAGCCTGTCGCCAGTATCTCCGTGGTGGGCGGCGTCAGGGATCCGATGGAACGGGTGGCACCGCTGGTGATCGATGCCGCCCGCCAGGTGTCGGAGGCCCTGTTTCCCCGGGACTGACCCACCGGTCCGGCTGCCGGGTCAGTTCCGGCCGGCCGCCGGATCGGTGGGCATCCTTATATGTGGGTTTCCGCCTGTGATGCGCAGGTCGGTGCCGGTGACGAACGCGCCGTCGTTGGAGGTGAGCATCGCGATCACCGGCGACGACGTCCGGCGAGGAAATGACTGACCCGAGGGCGGGGCGTGAGTTCGACATGTCGGCGTCGTCGGGCAGTCCAAGGCGCGCCGTTATCCCGCTGGCGATCGAGACGGGGGGGCGACGGCTACCGTGCGCAGGCCGTCCTTGGCATACTCGAGGGCGATCCCATGTGTGAACGACCGTACCCGGCCTTGGGGCGGGGCCGTATCGACACGAAAATCGAGTCGCTACGAGAGGAGCATCCATGGGAAGGGTTTGCTGTATCCATGTGTCATCCTTCCGGCTCAGGACTGGCCGACGGCCGGAGCAGTCAGCAGGCCGTGGACCGAGCGGCGGGCGAACCTCCATCCCTGCCTGGTCCTGACGAACCGGTCGGTGTAGATGCCCACGGAATCCTGCCGGCTGCCGTCGTGGGCCAGGCCAAAGGCATGAAAGTACGCGGTTCCGGTGGCCGTGTCTCCATCCACGTCAATGACGTGGTTCAGGACCAAATGGCAGGTGCCGGCTTGCGCGGCCCCGGTCGCCGCGAAGAATTCCCGTAATGCCTCCGACCCCTGTACCTCCGGGATCCCCCAGGCAGCACCGTCCCAGACGCCGTCCTCGGTGAACAGGGATACCAGGTCATCCAACCGGGTGCTGTCGAGGTTGGTGGAGTACTCGTGGGTCAGGCGGCGGATCAGTTCGACGTCGCTGTCCACGGCGGTGTGGTTTGGTGAAGTTGTCATGCCGGTTCCTTAGGAAGCAGGTCTGTGGAAGCGGAAGGAGGGTGCAGCCCACGTAGGGCGATTGCACCCTCCTTCCACCATTGCTCAGCGTCAGCCGGCTGCCAGCGCGTCACGCCTTCCCACTGCTAGCAACGGGTCCCTCGGAGCTAGCTTGTCGCGGCAGTGGTCTCGCGGGGCACAAACGCGGCGTAGGGCTCGGCCTCGGAGTGGTCATGGCCCCAGTAGCTTTCGGCGGTGATCTCCTCGGCAGTGTAGTAGGTCTCGTCCACTAGCATGCCGGCCGTGCCGTATTCGATGTCCCAGCCGCCTGGTGCGCGGACGTAGAAGGAGACCATCTTGTCATTGGTGTGACGGCCCAGTGTCGCAGTGAGGGAGAAGCCCAGGCCCTTGACCTTGTCCAGTGCCTGGCCCACGGTGTCCAAGTCTTCGACCTCCACCATCAGGTGCACCAGTCCCGGCTCTTCGCCGTGCGGCGCCGGTCCGATGGCCAGAGTGTGGTGGCGCTGGTTGATACCGAAGAAACGGAACCGGACGGCGGGACGCTGCGGGCCGAGTCGGACGGCGCCGCGGGGCAGGAAGCCCAGGACGTCAGTATAGAAGGAGGTGGTTTCCTCCATCGCCGTCGTGGGCAGCACCACATGGCCCATGCCCTGGGCTCCGGTGACGAACTTGTGTGCGTAACCGGTTTTCAGAGGACTGTGGTCCAGCCTGGGGCCGAAGAAGATCTCTACCGGGGTGCCGCCGGGATCAGCGAAGGAGATCACCTGCTCCAAGCCTCGTTCGTCGTTCTCTTCCTCGGTGAGCCAGCTGACAGCGATGCCGGCGGCCTCCACGGCCTTGGCAACCTCGGCCAGGGCGAACTGGTCACGGACCTCCCACCCCACGGCCAGTACCTTGTCGGATTCTCCCGGCAGCACGATCAGGCGGGCTTCACGCTCGTCCATCCGCAGATATAATGCCTCCGGGTCCGGTCCCACGGCCTCGGCGAATCCCAGACCTTCGATGGTCAACTCGCGCCACCGGCTGATGTGCTGGGTCTGGACCTTTAGGTAGCCCAGTCCTCGGATGTGCGTCATTCTTTCTTCCTCCCCTTGCTGTTTGATGTTGAGGTTAGGTGGCTAGACCATGCCGGCCAGGTTGGCCGGCGGCTCGATCCCCAGCTCCGTGAGGACCGCGGCGTGGTAGGTGGGGCCCGGCACGTGGATGGCGTGGGCCAGGCCCATGTGGGCATCGCGCCAGAATCGCTGGATCGGGTTGTTCATGCGCAGCCCATTGCCGCCGGAGCGGGACAGGATGGTGTCTATGGCGGCCGTGGCGCGCCAGGCGGCCTGGATCTGGGTGCGGCGGCCCACTGCGCGCTGCTCGAGGCTGACTTCGCGGCCGGCAGCGACGGTGTCGTAGATCCTGCTGATGTTGTCCAGCAGCGCCGCCCGGGACGCACGAATCTCTCCGGCAGCCTCGCTGACCGCGTACATGCTGTACGGGTCCTCGGGGCTCTTGAAACCGTTGATCTGCAGGCGGTCGCGCTGGTAATCCAGATGGGCCTGTAGGGCACCTTCAGCAATGCCGATCACCGCGGCGGTGATTCCCAGCGGAAACAGGCAGTAGAACGGGATATTGTGGATCGGATCGGTCTTGCCGGCCTCGCGGGCCACCTTGCCCTCGAAGAGTTGGGCCTGATTCACCACACGGTAGTCGGGGACGAAAACATCCCTGATGATGACGTCCTTGCTTCCGGTGCCGCGCAGGCCCACCACATTCCAAGAGTCCTCGACGATAGTGTAGTCAGCCCGGGGGACCACCAGGTGCAGGAACTGCGGCGGGTTCAGCGGCTGGCCCTCGGCATCGCCGAGGAACGCGCCCAGAATCACCCAATCGGCGTGGTCGGTGCCCGAGGAGAACTGCCAGTGCCCGCTGAACCGGTAGCCGCCGTCGACCGGCGTGGCCACCCCCATCGGTGCATAGGGGGAGGAGATCCAGGTGTCGTCATTGGCTCCCCAGATTTCCTCTTGCAGCTTGGGCGACATTAGCTCTAGTTCCCACGGGTGCACACCGACCACGCCGGCAACCCACCCGGCGGATCCGTCGAGGCTGGCGATCTTCATGACCGTTTCGGCAAATTCCACCGGATGTGCCTGCGTGCCGCCGTACTGGACGGGGGCAAGCAGCTTCATGACGCCGGACTGGCGCAGGATGTCCACGGTGCCGTCGTTGAGCTTGCCCAAGTCTTCGTTAATCTGGCCGTAGGAGCGAAGTTCCTCCCCGCGCTCGGTCAGCACATCGGAGCTTGCAGTAATAGTCATTGATCGCTTCTCCCTTCTTCGTCTGGGGCGTCGGCGCCGCCGTTGTTTGAATCTAAGCGCGTTCCTCCCGGGCATCGCCGGATGTCCCATTCACTGAGATTACGGGCCGTCGCTTGCCAGCGGCGCCGCTGCCGGGCGGTCATCCCGGTGATCGGGACCCTGCGTAGCCGCCCGCCGGAGCGCTGAATAGGGTTCCCGTAGGCCGAAGAGATTCCCATACCGAGGAGCCTGAGAAATGACCACAAATCTTGAACCAGGCATCGCAGCCCGGATCAGCTATGAGTCAACCCTGCGGGAACTGCAGACCCAGCAAGGCGTGCTGCGCTACCACGAAGGGGGGGAAGGGCCGCCGCTGCTTTTCCTTCACGGTTCCGGCCCCGGTGTGACCGGCTGGCGGAACTTCGGGGGCATCCTTCCAGCCTTCGCCGAGCATTTCCGCTGCTACGTGCTTGAGTTTCCGGGATTTGGCGTCAGCGATCCCACCGACCAGCATCCAATGCATGCGGCAGCGCAGGCGGTCATCGAACTGCTTGACGGCGTGGGCCTGGGCCGGGTGGACGTCATCGGCAATTCGATGGGCGGCATGGTGGGCACCCAGTACGCCATCAACCATCCCGACCGTGTTCGCCGACTGGTGACGTTGGGCGGAATGGGCCTGAATATCTTCAGCCCGTTCCCGGCCGAAGGCATCAACCTGCTGGTCGAGTTCACCGAGGATCCCACGCGGGAGCGGCTGACCCAGTGGCTGCGGTCGATGGTTCACGATCAGGCTCTGGTCACGGAGGAGCTGATCGACGAGCGCTGGGAGCAGGCGACTGATCCGCAGACGTTGGACAGCGCGCGCAAGATGTACAGCCGCGTGGCGATGAATGCGCTGGCTGGGGCCGCAGCCGAGTCCGATGCCGCGCCCGCCTGGGCTCTGCTGCACAAGGTCAAGGCCAAGACGCTGATCACCTGGGGACGCGATGACCGCGTTACACCGCTGGACGCGGCGTTGGTGCCTCTGCGGACCATCCCCGATGTGGAACTGCACGTGTTCCCCAACTGCGGGCACTGGGCCATGATCGAGCAGAAGGCCGCCTTCGAGAGCACCGTGCTCGCCTTCCTGCGCAGGGAAGAGGCAGCGCGATGAGCAGCGCGACGACGCCAATAGTTCCGCTGCAGGTGCGGGTGGTGGAGGTGATCCGTGAGACAGCTGACGCGCACACCCTGGTCCTGGAACCTGCCGGCGGCTGCGAGGGCAGTTTCAGCTACAAGCCCGGACAGTTCCTGACCATCCGCATTCCGAGCGAGCGGCCGGCCGGCGCCGCCCGGTGCTATTCGCTGTGCAGTTCGCCGCACCAGGATGAAAAGCTCAAAGTAACCATCAAGCGCACCCGGGACGGCTACGGTTCCAATTGGATCTGCGACAACGTGGTGGAGGGGCACATCCTGGAGGTCCTGCGTCCTGCGGGGACCTTCACCCCGCGCTCCCTGGACACCGACTTTCTCCTCTTTGCCGGCGGCAGCGGGGTGACTCCGGTGATGTCCATCCTCAAATCGGTGCTGGCCGCGGGAACCGGTGTGGTAACCCTGATTTACGCGAATCGGGATGAGGCATCGGTTATCTTCCGCGAGGAGCTCATCGCGCTGGCCCAGGCACATCCGGGCCGGCTCAACGTCATTCACTGGCTCGAGACCGTTCAGGGCATTCCCGACCGGGCCGCCGTGGGAGCGCTTGCTGCACCGTACACCGACCGGGAGGTTTTCATCTGCGGTCCAGGGCCGTTCATGGACTGTGTCGAGCAGGCCCTGCACACACTGGGGATGCCGCCGGAGCGGATCCACATCGAGCGCTTTACGTCGCTGGCCACCGATCCCTTTGCCCCCATGGACGCCGTCGTCAGCGACACGGCGGGAGACAGCATGGTCGTGGAAGTGAAGCTGGACGGGCAGAGCCGCTCTCTGGCCTGGCCCAGCGGCAACCGGCTGCTGGACGTCCTGCTCAATGCCGGACTTGATGCACCGTTCTCCTGCCGGGAAGGTGCCTGCAGTGCGTGCGCTTGCCTGCTCCTGGAGGGCGAGGTGCACATGGAAAAGAACGAGGTCCTGGACGCAGCGGATCTTCGCGAGGGCCTCATTCTTGCGTGCCAGGCATTGCCCGTCAGTGAGCAGGCCAGGGTCACATACGATGCCTTCCAGACTTCACCCAGCCCAGAAAAGGGCTTCTTCCAGACTTCACTTAGCCAAGAAAAGGCAGGACATGACTCGGACCTATCTCGTCACCGGTAGCGCCTCCGGCATCGGCGCCGCGACTGCGGCTCATCTGCGTAGCCACGGCGCTCGTGTTGTCGGCGCCGATCTGCACGACGGTGACATCACCGCCGACCTCGCCAGCACGGAAGGTCGGCGTGCACTCGTCGAACAGGCCCACGAACTCACCGGCGGCCGACTCGATGGCGTCGTGGCATGCGCAGGCCTGGCGCTCTTCGACCCGCTCACTGTGGCGGTGAACTATTTCGGCGCTGTCGCCACCCTCGATGGCTTGCGACCTCTGCTCATGGCCGGCACCGACCCGCGAGCCGTAATGATCTCCTCGGTGGCGTCGCTGCATCCCACCGATCCGGCGATCGTCGAGGCCGCGCTCGCCGGCGACGAGACGGCTGCAGTTGCCGCCGCGCGCTCGGCCGTGGACCGCGGCGACGCGGCCAAGATCTACGCGTCGTCGAAGGCTGCGGTCGCACGCTGGGTCCGCCGGAGCGCAATTACGCCGGAGTGGGCCGGCGCTGGTATCCCACTCAACGCCATTGCCCCCGGGACGATTGTCACACCGATGATCCAGGCCATGCTCGATTCTGAGGAAGGCCTCCAGGCCATCGACAGCAGTGTCCCAATGCCGCTGCACGGCCACGGCCGACCTGAGCAGGTCGCTTCCGTGATCTCATGGCTGGTTTCCCCAAATAACTCTCACATCACCGGCCAGGTCGTTTTCGTTGACGGCGGCGCCGATGCCGTGCTACGCGGCGACAGCACCTGGTAGCAACCGACAGAAGGAATCTAATGACGCATCAGCGAAAGCAAAGAATCCGGACTCGCCAGGCGATCTCAGTGGCCAGCATGTGCCTTGTACTGGTCGCCGTTACGAGCTGCGCCAACAGCGACCCGGAACCGAAACCAGCATCAACTTTAGCCGACCTGCACCCCATGCTCGAAGAAGCCTACGACTACGCCTTTCCGTTGTACGACTTATCCCGCCAACGATGGACAGCACTCGAAACGACCAGCGCGAGGACCAGCACTGCGCTGAATACTTTCGCACACTCACGGTCTCTTGCCGGGCCCGACGACACATGGGCGAACGGCCCGAGCCAAGACGTTCTATACTCCACCGCCTGGCTGGACCTGTCCGCCGGGCCGGTCTATCTGGACACCCCGGATACAGGCTCTCGTTACTACTCGATCACCCTGATCGACTTTTACTCAAACACCTTCTTCTACGCAGGTGAGCGGACGACCGGTACACAAGCACAAAAATACCTCGTTGTGGGACCGGACTGGCAGGGCGAACCCGCCTCCGATGCAACGGTGGTACGCGCTTCCACGAACGACGTCTACGTCAACCTCAGAGTGCAGACGACCGCGCCCGAAGATCAAGCAGCCGCGAACGCTGTGCAGGACGGTTTCCGTTTTACCCCCGTGCAGCCTGTGTCGGGGAGAGCGAGTGATCGAATTCAGCCAGTCGACGGCGACCCGAAAAACTACCTCGATGTGGTCAATCAGATGCTCGAGCTGAACCCGCCTCCCTCCCACGACACCGTGCTCGTCGACAGGTTCCGCGAGGTCGGGATCTGCGGGTCCGACTGCAGCTGGGACACATTACCCAAAGACACGAAGAAGGCTTGGTCTGCCGGGTACCCCGAATTCGGGCGCTACATGGAGGAGTTCGCAAGCACAAAACCGACGACAAGCGCGGGCCGGGGAACGGGCTGGACCTACTACAGCCCGCCCGGATCACTGCTCGGCACCTCCGAGGAACGGGACTACGCCACGCGCGCGCTCGCGGTGGCCACCGGCGGCGGGATGTTTGGACTGGATCGGAGGGAAGCCAGTTACTGGGGCACCTTCACCGACGCCGACACTGCTCCGCTGCTCGGGAGCAACGATTACCTGTTGCGCCTCCCAAAGGGCGGAATCCCTTCCGAGGCGTTCTGGTCGATCTCTTTGTACGAAGTCCGCGAGAGGGGCCAGTTCCCCTCACCCAACCCGATCAACCGCTACGTCATCAGCAGTGAGACAGAAGGATTGATCACCAATCCGGACGGCAGCATTGATATCCAAGTGCAGTCGACGGCCCCCTCCGCGGAGAAGTCGGCCAACTGGCTGCCAAGTCCCTCGGACGGAAAGCCGTTCCTCCTCTTCGCCCGGTCCTACATCCCAGGCGCGGAGGTTCTAGCCGGCACCTTCACCATGCCGCCTGTCTCCCGCAGGTAGGCAGGTAGGCAGCGCGGTGTGCGGCCGTTCCTTACTTCACACCGCGCGGGCGACTGGCCGGAGTTGACCAATGCTTCCCCTCAGCTACGACACACGGGCGGGCGCTGCTATCAAGAACTCCTGGAAACATCCAGGAACGGTGAGGTCGGGCGTGCAGGGCTACTCGCCCGGCAGCCGGCTATCCAGGAGAAATTCGCCGCCCGCTACCTCTGCCCGGCAGCGAACCCGGACGCGCTGGCCTTGGAAGCCGCCGTTTCGTATTTGGCTGCGCTGATCGGGAAGTGGGCCCGGGCTGGTAGAGCCGCAGCTTGTCCGGCCGCAGGCCCATTCCGGTGGCGGACGGTGTGCCTGCGGCGCGGACGATCTGCGGCGGGATGAACCTACCCCGGAACTCCCCTTCCGGCGTACCGGGACACTTTCAAAAGGACCAGGACTTTGAACAACCCGGAAGGACAGATCGATGACCACTACCTCCTCCCGCCTGCCCCTCCCCGTCGCCCACGGTGGCGCTGGAAAAGAAGCTTCCGCGCACCTGTCGCGGGACGAGCCCCTGGCAATGCTCCTGCCGTTGATCCTCGAACTTTCCGGCAGGATCAGCCGCCGGGCTGCGCTCTTGGAGGCGTCATCGAGTGACCCGGGCTCAAGGCTCCGAGGACCTGACCACCCTCGCGTGGATCCGGGGGTCCCTGGAAGACGTTGAAGCCACCATCATTGGACTGGCGGAAGCCAACCGCCGCCGTTATGGGGCGTTCCACGGTCTGGCCCCTTCTTCTGCCGGAAGCCTGGTTCCCTAAGTTCCGCCGGGCCACCCGGCTGCCTTGATCAAGGCTCCCGTTACCAATGCCAGCGGCTAGCACCTTTCCCTTCCGTGCCAGGGGCATCTCGCGTGTCCACAGTACGTATCACCGCCCTGAGAGTAAGGACTCATCACCATCCCCGCAGCCCCCGAATGTCTCCTCATCGCCGGCGGCCGGAGGAGTCCGAACCCTGCGGCAGCCTTCGCCGGGGAGCCGGCCACCGTCAGGATGACAGGGCTCTGACCCCTGACATCAGCCCCAGGTCAAATACCCGACCCCGGAAGACCTGCGAAAGGCCGGCCAGGCCCGGGTGACCGCGCTGCTGGTCAGGTTTGCGCCGCGGGCAGGCTGGGCGGCCGAGGTGTTCGCAGCATTGGGTGAGCAGACCGTGGTGGTCTCCGGGACCGGAGCGGCCGGCATCGTATTGCCGCAGTTGGCCGCACAACTGCTCCAGCTGCGAACTTCCCGTGCCCAGGTCCTGGCCCGGGTCGAAGAACTGGTGGAGGCCCACCCTCTTCACCTCGTCCTGACCTCCATGCCGGCGGTCGGCGTCAGGACGGAAGCACGGATCATCACCGAGATCGTCGGCAAGGACTTCGCCTCTGCAGGGCATCTGGCCTCTTACTCCGGATTCGCCCCGGTGACCTGGAGATCGGGTACTTCGATCCGCGGCGACCATCCGTCGAGGAAGGGCAACAAAGTCCTCAAACGCGCCCTGTTCCTCTCCGCCTTCGCGGCCCTGAAGGACCCGGTTTCACGCGCCTATTACGACCGGAAACGTGCCGAGGGCAAACGCCACAACCAAGCACTCATCGCTCTCGCCCGAAGGCGCTGCGACGTCCTTTTCGCCATGCTCCGCGACATGACCCTCTACGAAACACCCCAGCTCAAGTGAACTGGTCCCCGAAAGTTGGACTGGCTAAGTAAGAGCCTAGGCTGCGAGGGCCTGAGCACGGTATTGCACCGGGCTCAGGCCCTTGAGCTTTGTT
>NZ_JBNHHC010000028.1:0-89129 GCF_059091865.1 Arthrobacter sp. B0316-1-20
GCCTGCCCCGCGGGCACTTCCTGCAGCCTCAGCCGGCCGAAGAAGCGGTGCCCGCGGTCGAGGAAGCCCTCGGTGCGCATGGCGTAGAACGCGCCTGTTTCGCGGTACTGCGGCCGGCGGTCCTGGCGGCGGGGCCGCACGTCGGCGCGGTGCCCGACGGCGGTGACGGCGCCGTCGTCGTCAAGCGACCAATGGAACGCGTGGCTCTCGGTGACGGAGAAGGCGACGTCGGCCCGGTCCTCCAGCACGTGAAGGACGGCCCGGTCCAGGTGCTCCGGCTCGATGAAGGGCGAGGTGCACTGCAGCAGGACGGTGACCGCTGGCTGCCGGGGCAGCGTGGAGAGCACGTGGAGCACGGCGGATTCGCTGCTGGCGGTGTCTCCGGAGAGCTCCGCGGGGCGGATGACGACGCGGGCGCCGCAGCGTTCGGCTTCGGCCGCGATGTCGGGATGGTCTGTGCTGACGACGACGTCGGTCACCGACGGGGCTGCCAACGCACTGTCGATGGCGCGGGCCACCAGGCTCCGGCCGGCCACGGGCGTCAGGTTCTTGAACGGGATTCCCTTGGAACCGCCGCGGGCCGGGATGACGACCAGGACTTCCCGGGGATCGTTGTAACTCATTGGAGCCACGGTAGGAAGCACCGGTAACGGCCCGGGGTGGACCAGGTTACGGGAAGGCGTGCAGCAGCGGACGAAACGGGTAACCTGCCGCCGGCCCCGGATCTGTGGCCTGTGGGCCGCCGACAGTAGTCTTGGACCATGCCCGGGTCCCGCTCTTCGCGCCGCACGCCGCTGCGCATCGTGGTGCCCAGCCGCAACGACCCGTTCCTGAAGCAGTTCACCGAAATGGTGGGCGGTCCGTTGGGCCGGCACAGCGCCCCGGGCCTGGTGTCGCCCGGATTTTTCACCGTGGAGCGGGTGCTGATCATCTTGACCACGCTCGCGGCGCTGCTTTCCGTCCTGGTCAAGACGCCGTGCCGGCTGGCCGGGTGGGAGCTGCCGGACTATTTCTACATGGGCTGCTACTCGGACTGGCCGGTGCTCTTCGAGTCCCGCGGGCTTGCCGGCGGCGTGATGCCGTTCGTCACCGCGGGAAGCTCCTTCGAGTACCCCGTGCTGCTGGGACTGGTGGCCGGGGCCACGGCGTGGCTGGTTCCCGGCGAGGGCACGTCTCCGGAGCGGGCCCTGGCCTATTTCGATATCAACGCCACCCTGGTGGCCGTGGTCTGGCTGGTCACCGTCATCGCGACGGCGCGGATGAGCCACCGGCGGCCCTGGGACGCGGCGATGGTGGCGCTGGCACCGGGCATCGTGCTCGCCGGGACGATCAACTGGGATCTCTGGGCGGCGATGCTCGCGGCGCTTTCGATGCTCGCCTTCGCCCGGCGCCGCCCGGTCCTGGCCGGCGCGCTGGTCGGTCTCGGCGCCGCGTTCAAGGTGTATCCGGTGCTGATCCTCGGTCCCATCCTGCTGCTGGCGGTGCGGACCGGCAGGTACCGCCCCCTGGCCCGGGCCGGGCTGGCGGCGGCCGCGGCATGGGTGGCGGTCAATCTGCCGTTCATGCTGCGCGACCTCGGCGGCTGGTTCCACTTCCTGGACTACAGCCGGCAGCGCGAAGCCGGTTATTCGTCCCTCTGGTACGCCTACAACCTGACGGCGCAGCGGCAGCAACTGCCCGTCCTCAGCCCCGAATTCATCAACGCCGCCTCCCTCCTGCTGTTCGCGGCCGCCTGCGCGGGCATCGCGCTCCTGGCCTGGACGGCACCTCGTCGCCCGCGGATGGCGTCGCTGGTGTTCCTGGTGGTGGCGGCCTTCGTGCTCACCAACAAGGTCTACTCACCGCAGTTCGTGGTGTGGCTGGTCCCGCTGGCCGTGCTGGCCCATCCCCGCTGGCGCGACTTCCTGATCTGGCAGTTCTTCGAGGCGATGCACTGGTGGGCCACCTGGATGCACCTGGGCCAGGTGACGAGCGGCGGCGAAGCGGCACGCAACCTGGACACGCCGTACTACGTGCTCGCCGTCGTCGCACATATAGCAGCAACGGCATACATAGCGGGGAAGGTTGTCCGCGGCATCTGGCTGCCGGAGCATGATCCGGTCCGCCGCGTGGACACCGACGACCCGCAGGGCGGGGACTACGACGGCGCGTCGGACAGGTTCACGCTGGGTCTGCCGGGTGGCGCCCCGGGGAGGGGCGCCGGACCGGCGGCCGCCGAGGGGAACGGGCGGCCCGAAAATTCCTCGTCGGGCATAGATGCCGTGCGGCGGCCCTCGACCTGGCCGGGCCTTGCCGGTGAGGCGGCGCAGGCCACAAGGTTGAAGCCCCAGCGGGAAGGAGATCCAACGTGACGGACGTAGCGGTAGTCGGCGCCGGGCCGAACGGGTTGGCGGCGGCCGTGATCATGGCGCGGGCGGGCCTCGGAGTCACGGTCTTCGAGGCGGCAGCCACGCCCGGCGGGGGCTCCCGCACCGTGGAATTGATGGAGCCGGGCCACTGGCACGACGTCTGTTCCGCGGTCCATCCGATGGCCGCGGCCTCGCCGTTTTTCCGGGACTTCGGGCTGGACCAGCGGATCGAACTGCTGGTGCCGGAGGTTTCCTACGGGCAGGTGATCGACGGGGCCGCCGCGGCGGTGGCCCACCGCGACCTCGACCGGACCGTGGCCGGGCTGGGAGCCGACGGCGGCGCGTACCGGCAGTTGATGGAACCGCTCGTCGCGCGGACCGATGCGCTGCTGGAGTTCACCATGGACCAGCTCCTCCAGGTGCCCGCGAGCCCGGTGACGGCCTTCCGCTACGGGCTCCGCACCCTGGAGCAGGGCTCTCCCGCCTGGAACCTGCGCTTCAAGGAACAGTTCGCACCGGCGCTGCTGACCGGCGTCGCCGCGCACACCCCCGGCGGGGTGCGCCGCCTCTCCTCCGCGGGCGCGGGGTTGATGCTTGGCGCGCTCGCCCATGCCGTGGGCTTCCCCCTGCCCGCCCGGGGCTCGCAGGCCATCATCGAGGCCATGGTCGAGGACCTGCAGGCCCACGGCGGCCGGCTCGAGACCGGGCACCGGGTCGCGTCGCTCGCCGAGCTGACCGACGCCGAGGCGGTGATGCTGGATACCTCGCCCACGGAACTCCTGCGGCTGGCCGGTGGCCGGCTCCCGTCCCGCTATGCGCGCGCCCTGCAGCGCTTCCGCTACGGACCGGGCGCGGCCAAGGTCGACTACATCCTGTCCGGACCGGTTCCGTGGGCCCATCCGGACCTGCGCCTGGCCGGCACCGTTCATCTGGGTGGCACACGGGAACAGATGGCAGCCTCGGAACGGGACATTGCCCGCGGCCGGCACTCGGAAGACCCGGTGATCCTGACGGCGCAGCCCGCCGTGGTCGATCCGTCCCGGGCGCCCGCCGGGCGGCACGTGCTCTGGACCTATTGCCATGTCCCGGGCGGTTCCACCCGGGACATGGAGCCGGTCATCACCGCTGCGCTGGAACGCGCCGCCCCCGGCTTCACCGACCTGGTGGTGGATTCGGCCAGCATGTCCGCGGCCGACTACGAGGCCTACAATCCCAACTACGTCGGCGGCGACTTCGGCACCGGGGCCGTCAGCCTGCCGCAGCTCGCGGCGCGTCCGGTGCTGAGCCGGAGGCCCTGGCAGACCCCGCTGCACGGCGTCTATTTGTGCTCGGCCGGGACGCCGCCCGGCCCCGGCGTGCACGGCATGGCCGGCTACCGCGCCGCCGAGCTGGCCCTGCGGGAGCAATTCGGTCTCGCTGTGCCGTCCCTGAGGCCGTAAGCCATGGATCAGCGGGTGGTGCCGGTGGAAGATGGTCACATGGATCCTGTCGCGGCCCTGAACGAAATCGCCTTCTGGCTGGAGCGTGAACTCGCGCCCACGTACAAAGTGCAGGCGTTCCGGCGGGCGGCCGCCGTCGCCGGCGGGCTGGAGCCCGCCGAACTGGCCGAGCGGGCGCGCACCGGCCGGCTGAAGAGCATGAAGGGGATCGGTGCCAGCACCTTCGTGGTGATCCAGCAGGCGGTCGACGGCGAGGTCCCGGACTATCTGGCGAAGGTGCGGGAGCGCGCCGCCGCGCCCCTGGCCGAGGGCGGCCGCGAGCTGCACCAGGCCCTCCGCGGCGATTTGCACAGCCACAGCGACTGGTCCGACGGCGGCTCGCCGCCGGAAGCCATGGCCGATGCCGCCCGCTGGCTCGGCCGCGACTACCTTGCCCTGACCGACCACTCGCCCAACCTCACGGTCGCCAACGGCCTCAGCGCGGAGCGGCTGGCCAGGCAGCTCGAGTTGGTCGAAGAGCTTAACGCTTCAGCGGACGGCTTCCGGGTGCTGACCGGGATCGAAGCCGACATCCTGGAGAGCGGCGAGCTGGACCAGTCACCGGAGATGCTCGACCGGTTGGACGTGGTGGTCGCCAGCGTGCATTCGAAGCTGCGGTCGGACCGGGGCACCATGACCCGCAGGATGCTGGGCGCCATCGAGAACCCGCGCACCAACGTGCTCGGCCACTGCACCGGGCGGCTGGTCAAGGGATCGCGCGGCACCCGCCCGCAGTCGGAGTTCGACGCCGGGCGAGTGTTCGCAGCCTGCGCGGCGAACAACGTCGCCGTCGAAATCAACTCCCGGCCCGAGCGGCAGGACCCTCCGGACGAGCTCATCCAACTGGCCCTCGACGCCGGCTGCCTGTTCAGCATCGACAGCGACGCCCACGCGCCGGGGCAGCTCGATTTCCTCCACTACGGAGCCGAACGGGCGGCCGCAAACGGCGTCCCGGCCGAACGGATTATCACGACCTGGCCGGTGGAGCGCCTGCTCGAGTGGTGCCGCGAGGGCCGGTAGCCCGCCTGCTCGGGCGGACCCGGGCTTCCCCAAAACGCCGCCGGTTTAGCTATGGTCCTGAAGTATGCTGAACAATTTTTCCAAGGCGGCCTTTGCGGTGCTGGTCATGCTGCTGATGACCTCCTGCGGGCTGCAGGTGCCTGCGGACCCGGAAGGGACCTTGGACCGCATCAGCGGCGGAACTCTTAGGGTGGGTGTCTCGCACAACCCGCCTTGGACGGAAATCCGGGACGGCGCGGAGCCCACGGGCTCCGAGGCGGACCTGGTGAGGCAATTCGCGGCGACCCGCGACGCGACCATCGAATGGGCGGCGGCCGGCGAGGAATCCCTGATAGGGCAGCTGGAACGCGGCGAACTTGACCTTGTCATCGGCGGCCTGACGAAAAAGTCGCCCTGGTCGGACAAGGCAGCCCTGACCCAGCCCTACGCCGAGGGCCGGGCCCCCGACGGAGGCAAGGAAGAATACGTCATGGCGTCGAAGATGGGCGAAAATGCCTTCCTGCGGGAACTGGAAAAGTTTCTTCTTGATCGGAAGGAACAGGGATGAATACCAAATTCGGCCGCACCGAGCTGCCCGATGAGCAGGAAAAGGCCCTTCGGCGGGCCATCAAGATCCAGTGGATCACCATCGCGGTCCTGGCCGTGTCGGTCACGCTGGTCTTTTTGGTTATGGGTAATTCGCAGGCGATGAAGGCGGCCTGGATCGAAGACATGCTCTCCCTCGCCCCTCCCATTGCGTTCCTGCTGGCGATGAAGATCATTAACCGGCCCCCCAACCGGAAGTACCCCTACGGGTACCACCGGTCGACCGGGATCGCGCATCTGGTGGCCGCGGTGGCACTCTGCACCATGGGCGCTTTCCTGGTCGTCGACTCAGGCATGGGCCTGCTGAAGGGGGAGCACCCGCCCATCGGATCGGTCCAGCTGCTCGGCCACACCATCTGGCTCGGCTGGCTCATGATCGCCGTCATGGCAGCGACCGCCGTCCCTCCGGTCCTGCTCGGCCGGGCCAAGGAAAAACTCGCCGAGCAGCTGCATGACAAGGTCCTCTATGCGGATGCGGACATGAACAAGGCGGACTGGAAGACCGCCGCCGGCTCCATCGTCGGGGTCGCCGGCATCGGAATCGGTCTGTGGTGGGCCGATGCCGCCGCCGCGCTGTTCATCGCCGGGGGAATTCTGCGCGACGGCTACAAAAACATGCGGAGCTCCGTCACCGACCTGATGGACACCCGGGCCACCACCTTCGACGACTCGGAGCCCCACCCGCTGATCGAACGCATCGATGATTATCTGCGCCAACTGGAATGGGTAGAAGAAGCGGGCTCGCGTGTCCGCGACCAGGGCCACGTGCTGCACGTTGAGGCCTTCGTCGTCCCCCGCGACGGACGTGTCCCCGCGGTCGATGTCCTCGAAGAGGCGCGGGACGGCTGCATCGATCTGCACTGGATGATCCACGACACGGTTCTGGTGCCGGTCTCCGAACTGCCCGAGGAAGCAGGCGGAGCATCGGAGCGCCAGTCCGAGAGGAACCTCTGAGCGCTCCCCGTGCGGCGCGCCCCACCATATATCGTGCAAGGAGGCCCTGCTGCCAGGGCCTGACAACATCACGACGGCGGTGCACGGCTGCCGCAAGGAGGTACAGATGCGTCTGGGGACAGTACGGCGGAACGGGACCACGCAGGCGTTCCGGCAGGATGGCGGTGCCACCGACTACCTGCCGGCCAGGGATGTCGGCGAACTGCTAAGGGGTGGGGACTGGCGGACCCTGCCCGGCGAGCGGGGCCCTGCGCCGGCGGCGTCGGAGCTGGACATGCCGATCCTGCATCCGGGCAAGATCCTCTGCGCCGGCCTGAACTATTACGCGCACGCCGAAGAAGTGGGCCAGGAGGTTCCCAAATACCCCACCATCTTCACCAAGTACCCGAACGCGCTGGTCGGCCCGGTGGACGACGTGGTGCTGCCCGCGGCCAGCACGAAGATCGACTGGGAGGCCGAGCTGACCGTGGTGATCGGTTCCCGGATCCGGTACGCCGACGACGCCGCCGCGCGGGACGCGATCGCCGGCTACACGGTGATGAACGACGTCTCCGTCCGTGACTGGCAAGGCCGCACCTCGGAATGGTTCCAGGGCAAGAACTGGGACCGGATGACTCCGGTGGGCCCGGTCGTCGTCACGGCAGACGAGCTGGATCCGGAGGCGGGGCTGGCGGTGGAATGCGAGCTGGACGGCGTGTCCAAGCAGTCGGGCAACACGTCGGACCTGATCTTCTCCTGCGCGCAACTGGTGTCCTACGTCAGCCAGTTCATGACCCTGGGACCCGGTGACCTGCTGGCCACCGGCACCCCGGCCGGCGTGGGACTGGCCCGGAAACCGCGCGAGTGGATTCCCGCCGGGGCGCGGCTGGTGACGAGGATCGAGGGAATCGGCGAATTGCACAACCGCTGCGTGGCCGAAGAGCCGCGCTGAAACGTCGAATTTCTTCCTCCGGCGTCCTAGGATCAAGGAGTGGCACAAACACGGCTGTTTGGGCGTGACCGGGAGGTGGCGCAGTGGCGCGACCTCGCCACTGCCGTGGAATCCGGCCGCAGCATCGAACTGACCGTCAGCGGCCCGTCCGGAATCGGCAAGACATCCCTGCTGGAGACGGTGTGCGCCGAGGCCTCCGCGCGCGGCTGGAAACTGCTGCGGGCGGCCGGCGCCGCCCGCCGTTCGCTGCCCGGATCCATGTTCTGGCAGTGGTTCGCGCCGCTGGCCCAGCAGGTGCCGGACCACGGCCCGCCCTTCGACGGGCAGGGCCGGGTGCTGCATTCCTTCCTGACCTACGCGGGCGGTCCGCTGCACAAGGACGCCCTGACCTATTCCGCCTCCTGGGTCCTGCGTTCGCTGGCCCAGGAGGGACCTGTGGCCGCCGTGGTGGACGACGCCCAGTGGCTCGACGAACTCTCGCTCCAGTCGCTGTCGGACATGGCGGGCCTGCTGATCGACGTCCCTTTGCTGCTGCTGCGCGGGGTGCGAACCGGCCGGGGCGCCGAGCGCGGCGACGGGATCCTGGCGGACTCCTTGCTGCTGGGGGCCGACGACGGCGGTGCCCGGGGCAGTGCCTCCCGCGCCGACGGCCGCGTGCACTGGCCGCTGCAACCGCTGGACCGCCAGGCCGTGACCGAGTGGACGGCCAGCCGGAGGCCCGCCGCGGACCACGTCGTGGCGGCACGCATCCATGCGGCGGCCGGGGGAACGCCGTTCTACGTCCACGAGCTCCTGGAGGGCGGCGCGGGGGCAGGTCTCGATGCCGCCGGAACCGGTAAGGCCCAGGCGGAAGCCGCGGTGCTCCAAGACCGCCTCGACCGGCTCTCGGCGGACGAGCGGGCGGTGCTGGACGCCGTCGTCGTCCTCGGGGAGGACGCGAGCCACCAGCTCTTGGCGCGTATGACGGGGCTGCCGCCGGCCGACCTGACCCGGGTGTTGAAACGCCTTGCCGCCGCGCGGTTCTTCAGCGCCCTGCTTCCGCGCCCGCGGATCCAGCATGCCCTGGTGGCCGAAGCGGTGCTCGCCGCGCTGGAGCCCGAACGGCAGGCCGAACTGCACGGCCGGGCGGCTGCCGCCCTGACGGCACAGGGCAGCGAAAGCGCCGTGGTGGCGGGCCACCTTCTGGCCACCAAACCGGGCGCCGACCCTGCCTCGGCCGAAGTCCTGCTTGATGCCGCCGGGGGAGCCCGCCGGATCGGCGCAGCGGAACTCGCTGTCCGGCTCATCGAACGGGCCATGGCGGAGAACGGGCTGGCGCCGGATCTGCAGCGCCGGATCGCGATTGAAGCGTCGCTGGCCCATCAGGCCGCCGGCCACCTCACGCAGGCGGAGGTGCTGGGACGGCGGGCGCTGGCCATGACCCACGGCACCCGGGCGCGCGTGGAGCTGCTGCTGGAGTTCGCCGAGGCACGGTATTCAATCAACCGGATAGAGGAAAGTTCGCGTTACTACAGCCAGGCCCTGGGCGAACTGGACAACGACGGCGACCCGCACACCGAGCTCAGGCGGCGGGTGGTTGCGCTGGCAACAGGGGCGGGGTTCCAGCAGCTGCAGTTCTCGGAGGAGTACCGTCAGGAGCTGGCGAGCATCCTGGTGCAGGACCCGGCCCGGGACGGCCCGAGCGACCGGCTGTTGCTGGTGCAGGAGGCGCTGCGCCTGACCGTGACCGGAACCGATGCCCAGCGCAGCGGGGAACTGGCCCTGCGGGCGTGCGCCGGCGGAAAACTGCTGGCGGAGGTCGGCGCGGAATCCAACATCATCAACTACGCGACCGGTGCGCTCAACGGCTCGGAACAGGACGCCGCTGCCCTGGAGCTGCTGGACGCGGCCATCGCGGAGGCGCGGGCCAACTCCTCGCCGATGGCGAACGCCACCCTGACCTATTGCCGCGGCGCCATCCACTTGAACCGGGGTCGGCTGCGGTTGGCCCAAATGGACCTGGAAACGAGCATGCAGGCGGCAGACACCGGCTGGCGGACGTACCTGGAGGTAGCCTGCGTGACGCTGGCCGAGGTCTACCTTGCCCGGGATGACCTGGCCGCCGCCGACGCCCTGCTCAAACGGGTCCCGCTGGCGGAAGAACGCGTGCCGCTGGTCCAGGCGATGGCGCTCCAGCTGCACGGAGTGGTGGCCGCCGGACACGGCGACCACCAGCTGGCGCTGGAATACTTCGCCACCGCCATGGACCTCGACGCCGGCCTGGGCCCGACATTGAACCTGTGGACGCGCAGTGCCATCGAATCCGCCGCCCGTGCCGGGCAGACCGAATACGCCTCCGCGGTTGCCGCCGACCTGCTCCAAGAGGTCCGTTCCTTCGGTGCTCCGCGCCTGACCGGCACCGTGATGCGGGCCGCCGCGCTGGCGCAGCCCGGGCCGAGCGCCGTCGTCATGCTGCGCGAAGCCATCTCGCTGCTCGAAGCCCACGAGGGCCGCTACCAGCTGGCACTGGCCCTGGCCGACCTGGCCGAGATCTGCCTGCAGCCCGCACGGGGCGACGCGCTGTCGGTGTTCCGGACGGAAGCGCTGGCGGCGGCCCGCAAGGCGCTGGTCCTTGGGAACCGGATCGGGGCCGCCGCGGTGGCCCGGCGCATGACCCGCCTGCTCGGGCAGCAGGATCTTCACCTGCCGCTGATCGCCGAGAACAAGGCCGACCGGCTGACGCCGGCCGAGTACCGGGTCTGCTCCTTGGCGGCCAGGGGACTCACGAACCGCAAGATCGCGGCCGAACTGTTCATCACCATCAAGGCGGTGGAGTGGCACCTGTCCCGGTCGTTCGCCAAGCTCGGGATTGCGTCCCGCAAGGAATTGGCGGCCGTGTTGGACCGGCAGGACTGACCCGCGCCAGGGTTAGCGCAGCGGCACACCCTAGGTTTTCCTAACTAGGGTGGATTGATCTGGCAAACGGAAGCCGCCGGGACCATGATTGAAGGTGTCAGCAACCGGAACGGGAGACCACACCGGAGGCGGCGGCACCCCGGATCCGAGTTGGGGGGACATGCCTTAGGGCGGTGGATCCGATGCCGCACACGAAATGGCTCGAAGTGAGTTGGCTAATGGGGAGGCCTGACTTTGGGCCATTTCGTATGTCTGCGACCATGACAGACTGGATCCGTGGCCCATCTCGACGTCTCCAACATCGCATATTTCCTTTCCGACGGCCGCCAGCTGCTCAACGGCGTCGGCTTCAAGGTCGGCGACGGTGCCAAAACCGCGCTGATCGGACCCAACGGCACCGGCAAAACCACCCTGCTGCGGATCATCGCCGGCGACATCGCTCCGGACGAAGGCGCCGTGGCACGCTCCGGCGCCATGGGCATCATGCGGCAGTTCGTCGGCCAGGTCCGGGACGGGACCACGGTACGCGACCTTCTGGTCGGCGCCGCCCCGCCGGCCCTCGCCGCCGCGGCACGAGCAGTGGATGAAGCCGAACTGGCCATGATGGAGCACGACGACGAGCCCACCCAGATGCGGTACGCGCAGGCGCTTGCGGACTGGGGCGACGCCGGCGGCTACGAGCAGGAGACCGTCTGGGACGAGGTCACCTCGGCCGCCCTGGGCGTGCCCTTCGACCGCGCGCAGCACCGCACCGCATCGACCCTGTCCGGCGGTGAACAAAAGCGCCTGGTGCTGGAAGCGCTCTTCGCCGGCCCGGACGAGTTGCTGCTGCTGGACGAACCGGACAACTATCTGGACGTGCCCGGCAAGCGCTGGCTGGAGGAGAAGCTGCGGGAATCGCGGAAGTCGGTGCTGTTCGTCAGCCACGACCGTGAACTGTTGGCCAATGCCGCCACCAGGATCGTCACGCTCGAACCCGGCGCCCTTGGCGCCACCGCCTGGGTCCACGGCGGCGGCTTCGAGAGCTACCTGCAGGCCCGGGACGACCGCAACGCCCGCTTCGAAGAACTGCGCAAGCGGTGGGACGAGGAGCACGCCAAGCTCAAGGAGCTGGTGAACATGTACAAGAACAAGGCCGCGTTCCGCTCCGACATGGCCAATCGGTACCACGCCGCCCAGACCCGGCTGGAGAAGTTCCTGGAGGCCGGGCCGCCGGAGGCCGTGCCGATCGAACAGAACGTGCAGATGCGGCTCAAGGGCGGGCGGACGGCCAAACGGGCGGTGGTGGCCACCAAGCTGGAGCTGACCGGCCTGATGAAGCCGTTCAGCACCGAGATCTGGTTCGGCGACCGGGTGGGGGTGCTGGGCTCCAACGGTTCCGGCAAGTCCCACTTCCTGCGCCTGCTCGCCGGCGGCGGCACCGACCCGGAGAAAGAGCACCTGCCGGTCTCCGAGGTCCGGATCGCCCACGTGCCGCACGCCGGCACCGTAAAGCTAGGGGCCAGGATCCGTCCCGGCTTCTTTGCCCAGACCCACATCCGCCCCGACCTGCTGGGCCGTTCCCTGGTGGACATCCTGCACCGCGGCGACGACCACCGCTCCGGCCTGGGACGCGAGGCCGCGGCCGCCGTCCTGGACCGCTACGGCTTGGCCCGGCAGGCGGAACAGCTGTACGACTCGCTCTCCGGCGGGCAGCAGGCCCGGCTGCAGATCCTGTTGCTGGAACTTTCGGGCGCCACCCTGCTGCTGCTCGACGAGCCGACCGACAACCTGGACCTGCATTCCGCGGAGGCGTTGGAGCGGGCCATCGACGCGTTCGAGGGCACGGTGCTGGCCGTCACCCACGACCGCTGGTTCGCGCGCAGCTTCGACCGGTTCCTGGTGTTCGGCTCCGACGGCAGGGTCTACGAGAGCGAAACCCCGGTGTGGGACGAGGAACGCGTTGTCCGGGAGCGCTGAACCGCCCGGCGTCGGGGAGAACGTCGAGGAGGGCGAGGCCGCGAAGCGCCGGCCCGGTGCACCGCGCGGCGAGGCAAGACAGCGCCCGGCCGGCGATCCGACCCGCCCGCTCCGGGCCGCCACCTACGCGACCTTCGCCATCTTCGGGCTCAACGGGCTGGTCTTCGCCAGCTGGGCGGCCCGCATCCCGGCGGCCGCGGCGACGCTGGACATCAGCGCCGGCAGCATCGGCGCGCTGCTGCTGGCCCTCGGCCTCGGCTCGGTCATCTCGCTGCCCCTGGCCGGCCCGCTTGCCGCCAGGATCGGCACGGCCAACAGCGTCCGGGCCGGCGGGCTGATCGCGGCCGTCAGCGCGGCCGGACTCGCCGCCGCGCTGGCGGCCGGCTCCTTTCCCGCCGCCGCCGCGGCGCTGTTCTGCTACGGCGTGGGCGTGGCCTGGTGGGACGTGGCGCAGAACATCGAAGGCGCCGACGTGGAGCGGAAACTGCTGCGCACGATCATGCCGAAGTTCCACGCCGCCTTCAGCCTGGGGGCGTTCGCCGGAGCCATGGTCGGCGCCTGGCTCTCGGTGCTCGGGGTTTCGCTGGCCGTGCATCTGGCAGTGCTCGCGGTGGTGGTCGCGGCCGCCACGTGGGTGGTGCCGCGGGCTTTCCTGCCCCACCGGCCCCAGCATGACGACGACGGCGCGGCCCGGCCCGGCCGCTTCGCCGCCTGGCGGGAACGGCGCACGGTGCTGATCGGCGTCGTCGTCCTCGGGGCCGCCCTGACCGAGGGCGCCGCCAACGATTGGATCGCCCAGGCCACCGTCGTCGGGCTCGGTGCCACCGAGGCGACGGGGGCGGTCATGTTCGGGGTCTTCGTGGCCGCCATGACGCTGCTGCGCCTGGCCGGCGGGCGGTTCATCGACCGCTGGGGACGCGTGGCCGTGCTGCGGGTCAGCCTGGGCACGGCCCTGGCCGGCCTGCTGCTCTTCGTGCTGGCGCCGAACCTGCCGCTGGCCTTCGCCGGGGCCGTGTTCTGGGGCGCCGGCGCCGCGCTGGGCTTTCCCATGGGCATGTCCGCGGCCGCGGACGATCCGGCCCGGGCCGCGGGACGGGTGTCGGTGGTCTCGACCCTGGGCTATGTCGCGTTCCTGGCCGGCCCACCTTTCCTCGGCTTCCTGGGCGAACAGGTGGGCCTCCGCAACGCCCTGCTCGCCGTGGCCGCGGTGATGGTCGCCTCCCTGCTGACCGCCCCGGCCGCCCGCGAACAGCGCGAACGATCGTAAGGCGCGGTGGGAGGCTGCGCAACGCCCAGGCACCCACGTTTGATCAAAAAGTTCAGCGCTGCCCCCAGTGGCTTGAGTAAGGGCGGAGTGCGTCCGTCACCCAACCTTTGTGTTCCTGCGGAACGTTTTGAGCTTATATGGGGGCACCCCTACACGGGGGTCACCAGTTCTCCACTGCTCATGAAACTGTCGAGGTTGGCTACGACCAGGTTTGCCATTGCCTGGCGCGTTTCGCGGGTTCCGCTGGCCATATGCGGCAGCAACACGACGTTGTCGAGGGAGAGCAGCTCTTCCGGAACGGAGGGTTCCGTGGCGAAGACGTCGAGTCCCGCGCCGGCGATGGTGCTGGACGTGAGCGCTTCAACCAGGGCTTCCTGGTCCACTAGGGAACCCCGGGCGACGTTGATCAGGTATCCGTTCGGGCCCAGTGCCTCGAGCACCTGCCGGGACACCAGTCCGGCCGTGTCCGGCCCCCCGGCTGCCGCCACGATGATCGCGTCGCTGCTCCGGGCCAGCTCCAGCACCGAGTCGACGTACGTGTAGGGAACACCGTGCACGGGTGACCGGCTGTGGTACGAGACCCGGATGTCGAAGCCTTCGAGCCGTTTGGCGATTGCCCGTCCAATACGTCCAAGGCCGAGGATTCCGATCCGCTTGCTGCTGACCTTGGTCGTGAGGGGATACCTCGCGTTCGTCCACTCCCCGCGGCGGACAAATCGGTCGGCTGCGGAAATGCCGCGGAAGACATCGATCAACAGGCCGACAGCAATGTCCGCGACGCAGTCCGTGAGGACGTCGGGGGTGTTGCTCACCGCGATGCCCCGCGCCCTGGCCGCTGCGACATCTGTCGTGTCATAGCCCACGCCGAAGTTCACAATGGCTTTCAGCCCGGGCAGCGCGGCCATCAGTTCCGCGTCGACCCCGACAGTGGCGGACGTGACCGCTGCGGTGATGTCAGGGTGTTCATGGACGAACGTGTCGGTCCCCGTCTCCGGCAGCCGGACCACGGGGTACCGGGCGTACAGAGTCTCCTCCAAGGCCGGGAGGAGGGGTCCCACCTGAAGGATCCGTGCTGGGGACGTTTTTCCGTTCTCGTGACGTGTGGTCATTTCGGGTCCTTATCGTCGTGGAATGGTCGGCAGTATCGGGTGGTCGGGCTGTTCCCCGCGCAGCACCCGGGCGACGTCGCGGACGACGGCGGCGCCCATGGCGGCGTTTGCCCCGTCGCTGCAGGCGCCGATGTGCGGGGTGAGTACCGTGTTCGGCGCCCTCAACAGAGGGTGGTCCTGCGGTATCGGCTCTTCTTCGAAGGCGTCGGAGGCCAGGAAGCTCAGGTGGCCGCTCAGCAGCAGATCGGCGGCCGCCGAGCTGTCGATCAGGCCGCCCCGAGAAGTGTTTATCACTCCCACTCCCGGCTTCATGCTTTCCAGGACATCCCGGGTCAGGACAGGTGTACCGTCGGGAGGCATCGGGGCATGCAGGCTGACGAAGTCACTGTCCCGGAAGACCTCAGCGAGAGCGCAGCGACGGACTCCTGCGTCAGAAAAAACGCTGTCGGGAAGGAACGGGTCGAAGGCTAGAACCTCAAGGCCGAAGCCGTTCGCGCGCCGGGCTACCTCGCGCCCGATCTGACCGAACCCGATCAGTCCGAGGGACCGGCCGAACAGTTCCCGCCCGAAGAGTTGGTTCCAAGCGCCCGCCCGGAGTGTACGGTCCGCCTCGGTCACCTTTCGGGCCCCGGCCAGTAGAAGAGCCAACGTCAGGTCCGCGACGGCGCGCGAGTTTGCACCGGGGGTCCGCACAACTGTGACGCCGGCCTCCGCCGCGGCCTGCAGGTCGATGTTGTCCACGCCGACCCCGTGTTTACCGATCACTTTAAGGTGTGGAGCCGAGGCAATGACCGAGGCATCGACGCGGTCGACGCCAACGATGAGCGCGGCGGCCTCGGAGACCTCATCCCTTAGTTGAGCAGCGGACAGCGGACCTTTGACTCGGGAGCGGCGTACGTCGAGGCCCTCGGCGGCGATGGCTTGCCAAGGGGCGTCCGAGTACAACCCGAAGCTCGGAGTGGTGACCACTACCGGACCCAGAGCTGTTTCCCTCACCGCTGTTGTCCGGTCGCTGGGGAGGGTGAGTCCTCTGCTGATTCTTCGTCGAGGAGACGTGAGATTGACGCCTGGATGTGGCTGCGCATGAGGTCTGCGGCCTTGTCCAGATGGCCCGCGTGGGCGGCATCGTGGATGGCGCGGTGCTCCGAGAACTCTTTGTCGCTGGTGGGCCACTTCTCCCACAGCACGCTTGCGGCGGCCAGCGCCGTGAGGTCTTGGAGCCGGTCGAGGGATTCAACGATGAATCCGTTGTCACACTGGGCGTACATGGCCCGGTGGAACCTGCGGTTGGCGAGGGCGCTGGCGGCGGTGTCCCCGTTGACGCGGTGCCGCTCGACGTCGTCCAAAGCTTGGGCTGCGGAGGAAAAGTCGGGGCGCGGTCCGCGGGCGTGGGCGATGGCCCAGGGCTCCAGCAGCACGCGCTCTTCGTAGATGTGGCGCACCTCCCGGATGCTGAGCCGGCGTACACACACGCCGCGCCTCGGGGCGACTGTGACAAGACCGGAGCGCATGAGTACGATCAGTGCCTCACGTACCGGGGTCTTGGAGATGCCCAGCTGGTCGGCTATGCGCCGTTCGACCAGTACCTCCTCCGGTGCCAGTTGGCCGGAGAGGATCGCGGTCTTGATCGATTCGACGACCAGGTCGGAACGGTTGGTTGACAGGCCCAAGGGAGGTAGCTGGTTCGCGGTTGCTGATCCGGGGGATGTCATTATGGTGAGGTTCCTTTCGCGTTGCAGGGCGGCCGCGTGTCAGCGTCGCCCACGGGACTGCCGGTACGCCTCACGCATTTGAGCGTCCGGGGGGTAGGTACCCCGCAGCGGTCGTCCGCTCTCGATCTGCTCAAGGATGAATTCTTCCAGATGCTCCTGCTCCACTGCGTCGCGGGCGACCTCTTCAACCAGGTGGCGGGGAATACAGATCACCCCGTCCCGGTCTCCGACCATAATGTCTCCGGGGTAGACCGCCACCTCGGCACAACTGACGGGCAGCTGCATATCCACAACGTGGTGCTGGGCAAGGTTGGTGGTGGGGGAGCTGCCGGCAGCGAAGGTGGGCAGGTCGAGTGCCTCGAACCCCGCTGCGTCACGCACACTGCCGTCGGTAACGATACCGGCCGCGCCGCGGCGGAGCAGGCGTGTGGCGAGGATGTGGCCCAGCGAAGCGGCGCGTTTCTGGCCGCGCGCGTCGATGACCAGGACGCTTCCCGGGCTCACCGACTCGACGGCCTTGCGCTGGGGATGGTCATAGTCCTGGAAAACCGACAGGACGTCGAGATCCTCGCGTGCGGGGATGCAACGCATGGTGAACGCTTCGCCAACCATTCGGTGGCGATTCGGGTTCAGCGCACCCAACCCTTCCAGGAAGGTGTTCCTGAGGCCGCGATCCATCAACTGCGTGGTCAGTGTCGCGGTGCTGACCACGGTCAGCGCCGCGCGGGCCTCCTCGCTAAGGCCGGTCCCTGTGGCGGATGCAGTGTCGGTCGTCATGGGTTTTTCCTATCTTTCTCGTCCGGCAGGGGCGGGAGCCGGATAAGTCATCGGGCATTATGGTGGTCGTCGAATAAATCAGGTTTGGCGTAGCACGGCGGCATGGCTCCGTGGCCTACATAGTTTGTTGAGCGGTGTGTTCGGCCACCCGGGCAGCGAGATGCTCCCCAATCGGCAGCGCAGCCGTGGCTGCCGGTGAAGGCGCGTTCAGCACGTGCACCATGCGGGGTGTTTCGGAGAGCAGGAAGTCATGCAGAAGGGTCCCGTCCCGGCGCACCGCCTGAGCCCGGATGCCTGCTTCATAGGGGAGCAGGTCCGCTTTGGTCAGGGCGGGGGCGTACTTGCGGCACTCCCTCAGATAGCTGGCCTTGAACAAGGAGTTCAATACCTCCCGGGCCCCGGTGGCGACGTTGGCGCGGGCGACGTGCCAGAGGCCGGGGAACGCCAACATGCGGGCCGTGTCGCGGAGGTTGAAGGAGAACTTGGGGTAGCCCTCCCGTGCCAGGCCGAGTACGGCGCTGGGGCCGACCGTGATTTCCCCTCCGATAGTGGGGCTGAGATGGACACCCAGGAAGGGCAGCTCGGGATCCGGTACCGGGTAAATGAGGTGCTGTACGTAGTTGGACTTCGAGTCAGGGAGCCGGAAGTACTCGCCCCGGAAAGGGACGATCTGGACGTCGGGCCGCAGGCCGGCCATCTCGGCCATTCGGTCGGCCTGCAGCCCGGCGCAAACCACGAGCTGGTCGCACGTGGTGCTCCCGGCGGCCGTTTGGATCTGGACGTTCTCCCGGGTCTCTGCGATGCCGAGCACCCGGGTGCCCGTGCGCACGACCCCACCGGCGGCAGTAATGAGCTCGGCGAGTTTGCCTGCGACCTGCGTGTAGTCGACGATGCCGGTGCTTGGAATGAGGAGCGCCCCGGTCCCGGCGACATTGGGTTCGCGTTCCTGCAGCTCCTGCCGGTTCAGGCGGTGGGCCTCCAAACCATGAACGGCGGCGCGTGTTTCCAAGGCTTCCAGACGCGACGCTTCAAGTTCGTTGGTGGCGACCAGGAGCTTGCCGCACTCGTCGAAGGGGATCCCGTGCTCGCGGCAAAATTCTTTTGTCTGCTGCGCCCCGGCCTTGCTGAAACGGGCCTTGAGGCTGCCGGGTTCGTAGTAGATGCCGGAGTGGATGACGCCGCTGTTGTGGCCCGTCTGGTGCTTGGCCAAAATCTCCTCGGCCTCCAAGAGCAGCAACGAGGCGTCGGGATTGCGGGACAGCAGCTGGTGGGCCGTCGCCAAGCCGACAATGCCCCCGCCGATCACGCAGTAGGTGTAGTCGCTCATGCCGCCGCCTCCTCGGGCTGGAGGAGGAACGGCACGTTGTTGCGATCGCACACTTCACGAATGGCAGACAGGAGCAGCTGCGGCAAGGGGACGCCCTCGCGCTGCCGGGTTTTCCGGGCGGCGGCTTCGGGCTCTCCGGGCACGAGTACCGGCACATCGGGGTTCAGGGGTTGCGTGGCATGCATCATGTCGATCAGGTCGGAGGTATAGCCGGCGGTGCCGCCGCCGGGATTGAAGGTCTCCGGGTCGATCACCAGGAAGAAGTGTCCAATATTGTCTCCGTGCTCGGAGCCGCCGCCGGGCAGGGCTGCCGCCGACAGGGCAGCGCTGAGGATCTGCACCATCAGCGACAGCCCGTACCCCTTGTGCCCGCCGCTGCGGGTGGTGGATCCGCCCAGCGGCACGAGTCCGCCCTCGGCGCGGGAACGCAAGTAGTCGAAGGCGGCAGCCGAGTCGGTGACCGGTCGCCCCGCCTCGTCGATCACCCACCCGGGCGGGATGTCTTCCTGTTTGAGGGCGTAGGCCTTGACCTTGTTCATGGCCACGGTGCTGGTCGACATGTCCAGCACGAACGGATTCCCGTCCCGCGTCGGTGCGGCGAAAGCGATTGGATTCGTGCTCAGCGCGGGCGTGGCGCCGCCGGTCGGGATGACGGAGAGGACCCGGGCGGTTGTTGTGGCCAGGCCGATCAGCCCTTGTTCCGCGGCCCGGCGCACGTAGTACCCGGTGGCGCCGAAGTGGTGGGAGTTGCGTACGCCTACCGCGCCAATGCCGAGGGTGCGTGCCTTGGTGATGGCCATGTCCACTGCCTGGACGGCCACGGGGTGGCCGAGTCCGGCGTCGGCATCGAGCACTGCCACGGCCGGTGTCTCGGTGACGATCCGTGTCTGCGCCCGCATGTTCATCTTGCGCTGCTGCATCAGCGAGTCGTAATTCATCAGCATCGAGATTCCGTGGGAGTCGATGCCGGACAGGTCGGCATCAACCATCGCTTCGGCAGTCGTGTCGACGTTCTCCTCGGGCATTCCCCACCGGCGCAAGAGAACCCTTATTTGTTCCCTTAGCCGTTCGGCCGGATAAGCGTGCATGTCAGTCCTTCTTCCCTCGTCCTTCTCGGCGGCACCAGCGGCCCTTACTTAGACTTACCGATACCGAACTCTTGGGTCAGCTGTTCGTACTTGCGCGTGTCCTGGTCCACGATCTTTCGAATCTCTGTGGGCTCGACGTCCCACTCGGCAATGAAGGACGTGGCCGTGAACTCCTGGAAGGACTCCGAGTCCTTGGCTGCCTCAACGGCGGTCCGCAGCGTCTCGACGACCTCTTCCGGGGTGTCCTTGGGTACCGCGATCCAGCGGCGCTGCACCACGGAGAAGTCATAGCCCAGCTCCTTGGCGGTGGGCACCTCCGGCAGCATCTTCTCGCGTTCCATGGAGAACACTGCCAGCGGGCGCAGGCTGCCGTCCTTGATGCGCGGCATCACCTCCGCGATCTGGGCCGTCACCGCGTCGGTGTGCTTGCCGAGGACGGAGGTCACGGCAGGGGCGCCGCCGTCGAAGGGGACGTCCACGGCGTTGGCGCCCGCAAGGGCGAACAATCCGGCAGAGGAGAATTGGGCACCACTGCCGACGCCAGAGGTGGCATAGCGGATGGAATCCTTGGCCAGCAGGGTCGGCAGATCCTTGTACGGCGAGTCAGCGTTGACGACCAAGGCATAACCCTCTTCGCTCACCGGGGCCACGATCTCCATGTCATCCAGGCCGGTAGTCGCGGCGTCCTCCAAGAACAGGGGCGTGATGGAGTAGAGCGATTGGGATGCAAGCAATGAGGAGTACCCGTCAGGAGCCCGGTTGAGCGCGTTCTCGGTGCCCACGCCGCCGTTGGCCCCCGGCAGGTTCTCGACCACCACGCTCTTCCCGAGTGGCTCCTTCATGGACTCGGCCAACGCCCTGGCGGTGAGGTCGGTGCTTCCGCCGGCGCTGAAGGGTGCCACGAGGGTGACCTCTTTGGTGGGAAAGTCGCCGGCACCGGAGGCTTGGACCCCACCGCATCCAGAAATGGCTACGAGGGAGACGAGGCCCAAGGTCACGGGCAGGGCGGTCCGCTTCAGGGACTTCAGGGGATTAGTCATTGCGTTTCCTATCGTCATTGATCAGGTGTGGCTTGAATGTCAATTTTCGGGGCAGTCGGTTTGCGCTGCCCGAGGCGCTTGCTTGGTATACCGTCACACCAATATACCAAAATTCGGATGGGGAGAGATGGTTTTGCGGAAAAATCTTTTGGCAGATCCGTCTTACTCGGAGGCTTTGTCAACCGCTGAACCGTTCCGCAGTCACGAAGGTCGGAGCACGAAGCCCGTAACCAAGACAGCTGCAGCCAGGCCCGGGCTCCGACCGTGCCCAGCCACCTGCGGGCGAGGATCAGAAAAGACCGCCCGCCCCGCGGGGTGCGGGGCGGGCGGGAGGTATTAGCGGACCAGGCAGGGGCGTTTGGGGTCGAATTCCCAGCCGGGTACCAGGTATTGCATGGCGGCGGCGTCGTCGCGGGCGCCGAGGCCGTGTTCCAGGTACAGGGCGTTGGCTTCGGCGAGGCGTTCGCGGTCCAGTTCGATCCCGAGGCCGGGGGCTTGCGGGACTTTGATCTGGCCGTCGCGGATCAGCAGCGGTTCCTTGGTCAGGCCTTGGCCGTCCTGCCAGATCCAGTGCGTGTCCAGCGCGGTGATTTCGCCCGGGGCGGCGGCGCCGACCTGGGTGAACATGGCCAGTGAGATGTCGAAGTGGTTGTTTGAGTGCGAGCCCCAAGTCAGACCGAACTCGTGGCACAGTTGTGCCACGCGGACGGAGCCGGCCATGGTCCAGAAGTGCGGATCGGCCAGCGGAATGTCGACGGCGTTGGTGCGCACCGCGTGGGCCATTTCTCGCCAGTCGGTGGCGATCATGTTCGTGGCGGTCTGCAGTCCGGTGGCGCGGCGGAACTCCGCCATCACTTCGCGGCCGGAGAACTTGCCTTCGGCGCCGCAGGGGTCCTCGGCGTACGCCACCACGCCCTGCATGCGCTGGCCCAGCCGGATGGCGTCCTGCAGCAGCCAGCCGCCGTTCGGATCCAGGGTGATGCGGGCGTCGGGGAAGCGCTGTTTGAGCGCGGTCACCGCGTCGACTTCCAGGTCCCCGGCTTGGACGCCGCCCTTGAGCTTGAAGTCCTGGAAGCCGTAGCGGGCCTGCGCGGCTTCGGCCAGGCGGACCACGGCGTGCGGGGTCATGGCCTCTTCGCGGCGCACCCGTTCCCAGTCGTCGGCGCCGTGGGGTTCGCGCAGGTACGGCAGGTCGGTGGCGTCCGGGTTGCCCACGTAGAAGAGGTAGCCGAGCATCGGCACCGCGTCGCGCTGTTGGCCGTCGCCGAGCAGTTCGGCCACGGGAACACCGAGGAACTGGCCGTGCAAATCCAGCAAAGCGGATTCGATGGCGGTCACGGCGTGGACGGTGGTGCGCAGGTCGAAGGTCTGCAGCCCGCGGCCGCCGGCGTCGCGGTCGGCGAAGGCCGCGGCGATTTCCCGCAGCAGGCTGCGGAAGCGGGCCACCGGGCGGCCGGTGATCAGGGCGCCGGCGTCTTCGATGGTGGTGCGGATTTTCTCCCCGCCAGGGACTTCGCCCAGGCCGGTGCGGCCGTCGGAGTCGGTCACGATGACCACGTTGCGGGTGAAGAACGGCCCGTGCGCGCCGGAGAGGTTCAGCAGCATCGAGTCGTGCCCGGCGACCGGGACCACCTCGACGGCGGCAATGGTGGGTTGGTTGCTCATGCGTTACTCTCCGGCCAGTTCCAGTGCGCCGTCGATCCGGCGGTTCAGCTTCCAGGGGTTCTCCTGCTGCACCGGTGCCGGCAGCAGGGCATCGGGAATGTTCTGGTAGGCCACCGGGCGCAGGAACCGCTCGATCGCCAGCGTGCCCACCGAGGTGGTGCGGGTGTCGGAGGTGGCCGGGAAGGGGCCGCCGTGGACCATCGCGTGCCCGACCTCGACGCCGGTCGGCCAGCCGTTGGCCAGGATGCGGCCGGCCTTGCGCTCGAGCACCGGCAGCAGCGGGGCCACCGTGGCGTGGTCCTCGTCGGTCATGTGCAGCGTGGCGGTCAGCTGCCCTTCGAGCCGCTTGGCCGCAGCCAGCAGGTCCTCAATGGAGGTGTAGCGGACCAGCAGCGAGGCCGCGCCGAAGATTTCCTCGTGCAGCACCTCATTGGTCAGGAAGGTGCGGACGTCGGTGCCGAAGACCGCCGGCGCGGGGGCGTTCTGCGTGGCGCCGTCCTGGCCGCGGGCCACCAGCTCCACCCCGTCCTGCTTGCCGAGGGAGTCGACGCCGGCGATCCAGGAGTCGGCGATGCCGCGGGTCAGCATGGTCTGGCCGGCGGCCGGAGCCAGGGCGCGGTTCACGGCCGCCGCGAACGCGTCCCCGGCCTCCCCGGCGGGCACGAAGGCAAGCCCGGGAGCGGTGCACAGCTGCCCGCTGGAACCGGTGACAGAGCCGACGTAGGCCGCGGCCAGCGCGTCCAGGTCGCCCTGGAGCGCGCCGTCGAAGAAGAACACCGGGTTAATCGAGCTCATCTCCGCATAGACCGGGATCGGTTCCGGCCGTGCCGCGGCGGTGGCCACCAGGGCGGTGCCGCCGGAGCGGGACCCGGTGAACCCGACGGCCTTGATCGCCGGATCGGCGACCAGGGCCTGCCCGATGCTGGCGCCGGGGCCGTAGACCAGGGAGAACACGCCCGGATGCAGGCCGGCCTCGGCCACCGCGTCGGCGATGGCGTGGCCGACGATTTCGCTGGTGCCCGGGTGGGCGTTGTGGGCCTTGAACACCACCGGGCAGCCCGCGGCCAGCGCGGAGGCGGTGTCGCCGCCGGCGGTGGAAAAGGCCAGCGGGAAGTTGCTGGCACCGAACACGGCGACCGGGCCCAGCGGGACCTTGCGCTGGCGGATGTCGGCCCGGGGCATCGGCCGGCGGTCCGGCTGGGCCGGATCGATGCGCACACCGCGGTGGTCGCCCTGGCGGATTACCGCGGCGAACAGGCGCAGCTGGCCGGTGGTGCGGCCGCGTTCCCCGTTCAGCCGGGCGGCGGGGAGACCGGTTTCGGCCATCGCGCGTTCGACCAGCTCTTCACCGACGGCTTCGATGTTCTCGGCGATCTTCTCCAGGAAGGCGGCATGCGTTTCCGGCTCCAGCGTGCTGAAGGAGGCGAAAGCTTCCTCCGCCGCGGCAGTGGCCGTCGCCAGCTGGGCCGCGTCGATCAGGCTGTAGGCCGGTTCGAGGACTTCGTTGGTGGCAGGATCAAAACCGTTGACCGTGCCGCCGGTACCGGTCACGGCTTCGCCGGCAATGATCGACTGTCCGGTCAGTGAAATGGTCTGGGTGTCCATGAGGGTAAACTCCTTTCTCCTGATAGGGGCCCTCACGCGGACTGCAAGACGTGGGCGTCAATCAGGGCCTTGAGATCCGCGAGGTCTTGATCGGTCAGGTCCTGCAGCGGCGGACGAACGCCACCTGCGTCGCGGCCGACGGCCTTCAGGCCGCCCTTGACGATGGAAACACCGTATCCCTTGACCCGGTCGCGGATGTCCAGGTAGGGGAGCACGAAGCGGTTGAGCTTCTCGGTCACGGCATCGCGGTCTTGGTTGCGGACGTCGCGGTAGAAATCCAGGGCGAACTCCGGCACGAAGTTGTACATCGCCGAGGAGTAGGTGCTCATGCCCAGCTGCAGCAGCGGCAGGGCAAAGGTCTCCGCCGTCGGCAGCCCGCCCAGGTAGAACAACCGGTCACCGTTGGCCGCGACCACCTTCGTGAGATGCTCGATGTTGCCGAGTCCGTCCTTGAACCCGATGAAGTTGGAATGCTTTTCGGCCAGTCTCATCACAGTCTCGGCGGAGTAGATTGCGTTTGCGCGGTTGTAGATGATCACCCCGAGGGACGTGGCCGAACAGACCGCGTCGACGTGGGCTTCCAGGCCCCGCTGGTCGGCTTCGGTGAGATAGGGCGGAAGCACCAGCAGGCCCTCGGCTCCCGCGGCCTCGGCGTCCTGCGCGTTGCGTACGGCCTGGTTGGTGGGGCCGGTGGCGGGGGCCAATACGGGGACTATATTCCCGACCTCCGCTACGGCTGCTCGGACCACTGCGTTGATCTCCTCCGGGCTCAGGGAAAATCCCTCGCCGGTGCCGCCGGCGGCGAACAGCCCGGCCGCTCCCGCCGACGCCTGCCAGGCGAGATGTTCTCGGTACCGGGTCTCGTCAAAGAGCAGGTCGGCGTCGAAGGCTGTGACGGGGAAGGAGAGCAGGCCGTTCTTGAGGCGGTCGGCCAGTTCTTGGGGGGTGTGGGTTGCCATGATGAGGATCCTTCGTTTCAAGTCGCCCGGGAGGCGAGCAGTCGTTGTACGTTGTCGATTTCAGCAAGGGCAGACAGGCGCCCGAAGCCTTCGCAGGTGTTTTTTGGGACGGGAGCGGCGCTACCGGGCCTTGACAGCAAGAACAGGGCAGGCTGCTTCCAGGAGGATGCGCTGGGCATCGCTGCCCATCAGAACCTTGCCCACCTGGGAACGGCGCCGGATGCCGATTACCAGGAGCTCAACGTTCTCTGTCCCGGAGGCTTCGATCAAGGCGTCGGCGGCGTCCGTTTCGGTGAGCCTCTCGGCCCGCGCCCGCACGCCGACCGCCGCCGCCTTCTCCACGAGGGCCTGTAGTTCGGACTCATCGGCCAGCTTGGGGTCCACGCGGGAGTGACGGTCGGTGGCGTTCATGATCACGAGTTCGCGGCCGAGTTCGGCGGCGAGGGCGAGCGACTTCTCAAAGGCCGCGTGTCCGCGGTCGTTGGGGATGTAGCCGAGGAGGATGCTCATGTTTGTTGATTCCGTTCCCTATTCGTCTGGATTGCCGTCAGTTGCCGTTGCGCCTAGTCTTGGCGGGCTTTTTCGCGGGTGTGCAGGGCGCTGTTTGTCTTCGCTTGCTGACGCCGCAGCACCCACGTCATCGCCGGTGCCGCGAAGATCGCCAGTACGACGCCGACGGCCAGGGAGATGGAGATCGGGCTGCCGACGAAGATCGCCATGCTGCCATCCGCGAGCCGCATCGACTGCCGGAAGGAAGTTTCCAGCAGCCCGCCCAACACGAAGGCGAGCACCAGGGGCCCGGGCGGATAGCCGGTCTTCTTCATGAGGAAGCCGATCACGCCAAAGACAAGGACCAGGAACATGTCGAAGACGCTGTTGCGTACCGTGTAGACCCCGATCATCGTGATCAACACAGTGATCGGGTTCAGGATGGTGGCCTTGACCTTGAGCAGCTTCACGAAGATGCCGATCAGCGGAACGGAGAGCAGCAGCAGGAAGACGTTGCCGATGTACATCGAGTTCACTACGCCCCAAAAGACGTCCGGATGCTCGTTGATTAGCTGCGGCCCGGGCGGAATGCCCTGCAGCAGCAGGGCACCGAACATGATGGCCATGGTGCCGTTTGCGGGGATACCCAAAGTCAGCAGCGGGATGAAGGAGCTCGTGGCAGCGGCGTTGTTGGCGGTCTCGGGGCCCGCGACGCCCTCGATCGCGCCCTTGCCGAAGCGCTCGGGATTTCGGGCAAGCTTTTTTTCCGTGGCGTAGGAAACCAGCGAGGCTACGGTGGCACCGCCGCCGGGCAGGATCCCCAGGATGAAGCCGGAGATCGAGCCACGCGAGATAGCGCCCGCGGACTGCCGCAAGTCCCTGCGGGAGGGCAACGCACGCTTAAAGTTCGGGGTGCCGGCGGTCGCCGAAGGAGGCCCGGCCATGTTGTACAGGATCTCGCCGACGCCGAAGAGGCCCATGGCTACGATGACAAAGTCGATGCCGTCGGCGAGGTTATGAGAGCCGAAGGTGAAGCGGCCCACGGCCGTGACGGGGTCCCGCCCCACCGTGGCCAGCAGCAATCCGACCGTCGCGGAGACGGCCGCCTTCCGGGCCGATCCGTTGCCCAGTGAGGACACCAGCAGGATGCCTAACAGTGCCAGCAGGGTGTACTCGGCCGGACCGAAGTCCAGGGCGAAGGAGGCCACCAGAGGCGCGAGAAAGGTCAGCGCCACGATGGAGATGGTGCCGCCGATGAAGGACCCGAAGGCGGCGATGCCCAAGGCGGCCCCTGCGCGTCCCTGGCGGGCCATCTGGTAGCCGTCCAGGGCGGTAACCACGCTGGAGGCTTCACCCGGCAGGCGCAGCAGAACGGAAGTGATTGTGCCGCCATACTGGGCTCCGTAGAAGATGCCGGCCAACAGGATGATGGCACTGGCTGGCTCCATGGAGTAGGTGATGGGCAGCAGAATCGCGATGGTTGCCGCGGGGCCGAGCCCGGGCAGCACGCCGATCAGCATCCCGAGGGTGACGCCGATCAGGCAGAACAGCAGGTTGCCCGGCTGCAGCACCACGTCGAACCCGGAGAGGGCGTCGTTGAAAATATCCATTCTGTGGTGTCGCTTCCTAGAAGAGATGCGGGATGGGGACGGAGAGCATAAGGATGAACAACCCGTAGACCACCGCTGTGGCTACGACTGCCACCGTGACCGCGGTGCGCCAGCGTTCCCTGCCCAAAACCTTGATCCAGAAGAACAGCAGCAGCACGGTCGGGATCTCGAAGCCAATAACCGGCAGCAGCAGGGCATAGATCACCAGGCTGGCGACGCTGAACCCCACGGTGACGATGCCGCGGTCGAAGGCCTCGACGTCGTCATCCTGCCGGGCTTTCAGCAAAGCTGCGGCTGAGGCGGCGACCATGGCCAAGGAGATAACCAGCGGCCACAGCCCTGCCCCCGGTGCGCTGAAGGATCCGATGCCGAGCGTGACGGACACGATGACACCGAACACCCCTAGGGCCAGCGGGACGAGAGCACCAAGACGGGCGGTGGTAATCCCTCCGCGCTCAGCCTGCTCCTCGAACTCGAGCTCCTGAGGTTCCGTGTGCCCGCCCGGGGTGCCGGCCGCCGAGCTCATTGCTTACCCGCAGGGCTATGAATTCCAACCCGATCGGCTGTTTGGAGCTGCGCTCCGTCCTGGATGCCATCAAGTCCGGTAAAGCCCAAGCCGATTGTTTCGGGCCAGGCGATGGTGGAAAGTGCGTGCTTCCAGTGCCTCGGATAAGTAGGCATTGCTTTTCCTATCGTCATTGATGAGAGCGGCGTACACAGAGTCACCCATGAGGGCATGTTGCAGGCCTGCCGGTTGGGCATGGTGAGCCGGCTCAAACGTTCGGCAGGCAGCAGCAGAGCATGATGCCAACCACTTGGTATACCGTCATGCCAATATACCAACACTGAAGGGTTGCTATGCAAGCATTGGCTGAAAATTTCATGCGGGCGCCAAGGAGCACTCCCTACATCTGATGCAAAGCTCCCCAAGAACTGGGAGCGCGCCGGGCTGCCTCGTGGTCGGGAGCGACCACGGGTACCCGGCCCGACCGCGTTGCCGCTTGGAGGGGACGCCCCGCTCGCCCGCGTTCTACTGGAAATTATTCGAACCCGGCCCCATCCTTGAAGAACCCCCGAACCAGGGGCCTCAATCGCAGGAGGCAACGGTCATGAGCAATCAACCCGACGATTCGGGGATCAAGGCAAAGCACCGGGCCATGTGGGCCCTCGGCGACTATCCCGCCGTCGCCACCGAGGTGATCCCGGCGCTGGGCACGGCACTCGTCGTGGCCAGCGGCATCGGGAAGGGCGACCGTGTTTTGGACATTGCCGCCGGTTCCGGCAACGCGGCCATCCCCGCCGCGCAGGCGGGGGCACAGGTTACCGCGGCGGACCTCACTCCCGAGCTGTTTGAGAAGGGGCGCCGGTTGGCCGAGGAGGCAGGGGTTTCCGTGGACTGGCAGGAGGCCGACGCCGAGAACCTTCCGTTCGGCGATGGTACTTTCGATGCCGCGATCTCCTGTGTGGGGATCATGTTCGCTCCCAACCATCAGGCGAGTGCCGACGAACTCGTCCGCGTGCTGCGCCCCGGCGGCACGATAGCCCTCGCCAACTGGACTCCGGAAGGCTTCATTGGCCAGATGTTTGCGACCATGAGGCCTTACGCGCCCCCGCCGCCTCCGGGCGCGCAACCACCGCCGCTGTGGGGCAACCAGCAGCACGTGCAGGACCTGCTCGGGGGCCGGGCCACCGACGTCGTCGCCCGGCGCGAAAAGCTGACGGTCGAAAGGTTCGCCACCGCCGGGGAGTTCCGCGACTTCTTCAAGGCCGCCTACGGTCCCACGATCAACACCTACCGCTACATCGCGGACCAACCCGACCGGGTCCAAGCCCTCGATGAGGAACTCGAAGAACTGGCCAGCCGGCACGATCTCGGCGGCGGCCGGATGGAATGGGAGTATCTGTTGTTCACGGCCCGCAAGAAGTGACCGTGCCGGGCTAGCGGTCGGGAAGCAGATCGGGGCCTGAGGGTCCGTTTCCGCCGCCGATGCTGTTCGGAAACCGGTCCGGGTTACTAGACTGAGGCCATGGCTGCTGCATTGGTTCGTCCCCGGAACGGCAAGCTGATCGCCGGTGTCTGCGCCGCCCTGGCGGCCCGTTTCGGCCTGCCGAAAGTGCTGGTGCGTCTCGGGTTCGTGATCTTCGGACTGGTCGGTATCGGGGAACTGGTGTACATCGCGCTGTGGATCATGATCCCCAAGGCTCAGGTGTAGTCTTCGCGCCCCTGACCCCGGCACTCCCGCGGTCGGAGGTCCCCGGTGCCTGGGTCACCCGGAAATGCACCACGTGGTCGCGCTCGCTCTCGTGATGATCGCGCTCTCGGATGGCGCCGCCGTCGAGGTCCGCAAGGACTCGGAACGTACCGGCGGGTTTTTGGACCAGCTCTCCGGTTTTCCTGGATTTGGCCGTCCGAGACGCGTGCGGTCAGGCAGTGAGGACATGCAACGGGATTACGTAACACATATGTTGCCTATCATTGCCCGTTAGTACAGAATGTCGGAGGCAAGGTTAGCCTTGCCTACCTTATGTTGCGCGGTGGTTGCCGCTTTCCTCAGGAGTACCTCTTCATGCATCGACCCAAGCTTTATGCTCTTTGCGTCGCGTCGACGGTGTCCGCGTTGGCACTTTCCGGCTGCGGCGTCATGGGTATCGGTAAGCCTCCTGCCGATCTGCAGATCTATTCGGCGCGGCACTATGACCTGGAGGGCGCTTTCGCTGACTTCACCGATGAAACCGGTATCTCGGTGGAATTCATTACCGGTGACGACGCGGAGCTGCTGGAGCGGCTGAAGGCGGAGGGCAGCGATACTCCCGCTGATGTTTTTATGACTGTGGACGCCGGCAATCTTTGGAACGCTGCCCGCCAAGACGTGCTTGCGCCGATCCGTTCGGACGAGCTGGAGAAGGCGGTCCCGGAAGACCTGCGCGACCCCGAGGGACAATGGTTCGGTCTGGCGATGCGGGCCAGGACCTTGACCTTCAACCCCGACAATGTTGATCCCGGCGACTTTGATGCACAGGACAGCTACGCAGGCCTGGCAGATCCGCAATGGAAGGGCCGGCTGTGCATGCGGGATGCGACGTCTCCCTACACCCAGTCCCTGGTGGCCAGCCTGATCGACCTGCACGGGCGGGAGAAGGCCCTGGAGATCGTGAAGGGTTGGGTGGCCAACGAAGTGGACATCATGAGCAACGACGTGCTGCTGCTGGAAGCTATCGACGCCGGGGCCTGCGACGTGGGCATCAACAACCATTACTACCTCGCCCGGACCCTGGAGGAAAACCCCGACTTCTCCGTCGAACTGTTCTGGGCCAGCCAGGAGGGCGCCGGCACCCACGTAAACATCTCCGGCGCCGGCGTGGTCGCAAACTCCGACAACGCGGCGGACGCGCAACGGCTCATCGAATGGCTGGCCACGACCGGGCAGAACGCCTTTGTGGACGCGAACCACGAGTTCCCGGTCAACCCGTCGGTCAAGCCGGAGCCGGTGATTTCCGGGTTCGGTGAGTTTAGCCGTATGCCGCTGAACGCGAAGGCCTATGGAGATCTCAACGCGGAGGCTACCGAGGTCCTGGCCGAGGCCGGCTACAAGTGACTCAGCCGCGGGTCCTGGCGCCGGCTGCGGTCCCCGGAGGGCGCAGGCGCCGGCTGACCGGGAGCGGCCGTCCGTTGTGGTCAGCGGCCGTGTTGGCCGTTGCGGTGCTGGTGGCCACCCCGGTCGTCGCGGTCATGGTGGATGGGCTGGGGAGTCTGGGGCATGGAACCGTGCCACGCGACCTCGGTGCGATGGTCTTCTCCACCGTTGCGCTGATGGGCGGTGTCGGCGCCGGCACCCTCTTAATTGGTGGCGGGCTGGCGTGGCTGGTCACCGCCTACAGTTTTCCCTTTCGGAGAATGCTGGTGTGGGCGCTGGTGCTGCCGCTGGCGATGCCGGCCTACATCCTGGGTTTCGTGTTTCTTTCCACCTTCGACGTGGGCGGTCCGGTGCAGGCCGTGCTGCGTTCGGTGTTGGGGCAGGGGGCGTGGCTGCCGGAGGTCCGGTCCCTGCCCGCCGCGGTCTTCGTGATGTCCTTGACGCTCTACCCCTACGTCTATCTCCTTGCGCGGGCGGCCTTGGCCGAACAGGGCACAGCTACCTATGACGCCGCCCGCACCTTGGGGGCCAGCCGGACCCGGGCGCTGTGGAGGGTTGTCGCACCTATGGCCAGACCGTCGCTGGCCGCGGCCCTGGCCCTAGTCATGATGGAAACACTGACTGACTTCGCCACCGTTCAGTATTTCAACGTGCAGACGGTCTCCGTGGGCGTTTACCTGGTGTGGAAAGGCAGCTTTGACTTCCACGCCGCCACGCAGCTTTCGGTGCTGGTACTGCTGTTCGCGGTAGCGGTGCTTTCGGGGGAACGCCTGTTCCGGGGGCGGTCGCGTTTTCACCAGAAAAATGGTCGCGGCACTGGAATACCGTCCCGGCAGCTGACCGGCTGGAGGGGGTGGGCAGCCGCATTTGCGGGTCTGGCCGTGCTCGGAGCCGGGTTCGTCCTGCCCGTGGCGCAGCTGGCCGGCTGGGCAGCCGGGGAGTTCTTCCGCGGTGCGGGGATGTTGCTGGATCCGCGGTTTGCGGAGTATTTGGCCAACAGCATCGCGGTTGCCACGATCGTCGCACTGCTGTGCGCCGCGCTGGCGCTGCTCATCGGGCACAGCCTGCGCTTGGGTGGTGGCGCGCTGGTCACGTCTGCCGCGCAAGTGACGACCTTCGGGTATGCAGTTCCGGGCGCCGTGATCGGTATCGGCGTTTTGATCGCGTTCGCCCGGTTCGATGAATTGCTCGAAACGGCAGGTGTTCCCGGCGGCACCGGCCTGCTGGTCACCGGGTCCGTGGCCGGGATCCTCTTCGCCTATGTGGTGCGCTTCCTCGCGCCCGCCTACCAGGCGGTTGACGCGAGCTTTGCCAAAATCCCGCCATCATTGACTTCCTCCGCGCTGAGCCTTGGTGCCACGCCGCGAAGGCTGCTGATGCACGTCCACATGCCGCTGGCCCGCCGGGGGGCCGCCGTCGCGTTGGTTCTGGTGGCCATCGACGCTGTCAAGGAACTGCCGATCGTGCTCCTGCTGCGGCCCTTTGGGTTCACGACGGTGTCCGTTTGGGTCTACGAGTTGGCCCGCGAGAATTTTTGGGAGAAGGCGGCGCTGCCGGCACTGGGCATCATTGCGGTGGCCGTGATCCCGGTGTATTTCCTGTTTAGGCGGACGCCCGGGCTCCGGAGCGAGGCGATGGCACCGTGACGTCCTTTCCTGGCCCCCCTTCCCTGCCCCCTGCACTGGAACTGGACGGTGTGGGCAAGCGCTACGGCAAGGTGGCCGCTGCGACTGCCCTGGAACTGCAGGTTGCCGCGGGCGAGCTGGTCACTGTCATCGGCCCGTCCGGATGCGGGAAATCAACCATGCTCCGGCTCATTGCCGGACTGGAGCGGCCAGACACGGGAAGCATCACCATCGCCGGCGAGACCGCCGCGGACCGGCGGCGGTTCCAGCAGCCGGAACACCGCCGGGTGGGACTGGTGTTCCAGGACCACGCCCTGTTCCCGAACCTGACCGTCCGGAAAAACGTGGCCTTTGGGTTGAACCGGATGGCCGCCCGGGAACGGGAAAAGCGCGTCGCCGAGGTGCTCGAGCTCGTACGGCTCGGGCACCTGGCCTCCCGCTACCCGCACGAGTTGTCCGGCGGTGAGCAGCAGCGGGTCGCTCTGGCGCGCGCCTTGGCCCCGCGCCCCGCCGTCGTCCTGCTGGACGAACCCTTCTCCAGTCTGGACGAAACGCTGCGGGGTCGGGTTCGCGCAGACGTTGTCGCAGTCCTCCGGGAAACTGGTACCACAGGCCTGCTGATAACCCACGACCAGACCGAAGCGCTGTCGGTCGGTGACCGCGTGGCAGTGATGCGCGATGGCGTCATGGAGCAGGTCGATACACCTGAGAAGGTCTTCGAACGGCCGTCCACCCGTTTTGTGGCCTCCTTCATGGGGGACGCCGATTTTCTCCCCGCACATGTCCACAACGCGTTGCTGACCTGCGAAATCGGGGTCGTCTCCACGGTGCCGGGCTGGGCGAACTGTGACGCGGACGTGGACGTGGTGCTCCGGCCGCATGAAGTGTCGCTGTCGCCGGACCCTGCAGCCCAAGCCAGGGTGGTGTCCCTGGAATACAGGGGCGCTTTCCTGCTGCACCATATCCGCCTGGCCTCCGGCCGTACCGTGCGGTCCTGGCAGCCGCACCAGGTGCGCTATGCCCCCGGCACTGCCGTCAGCGTGGCGGTCGCAGCCGGCACACACCCGACCCTGCTGGTCGGCGACCGTGCCGTCACGGAGCCGCCCGCATCCGCTGTCGGCTCCGCGACGCCGATACCGTCCCCCATAGCCACACCAATGAGGTAATTCCGTTGTCCATTTCACTACCGTCCCTGCCCTTGGAAAGGGCGACACTGGCTGTTGGCTTCGCCGCGGAGCTCGCCCGCTTCGCCGACAGCCCAGCCGTCCTCACCAATGACGGGACGATCAGCTACCGCCAGTTGGCAGAACGGGTGGAAGCCGTCGTCGACAGGCTTGGCCCCGTTCGCCGGTTGGCTGTGCTGACCGCAAGCAACAACCTCGATTCCCTGGTGGCCTACCTGGCGGCGCTGTCCGCGGGCCACCCACTGATTCTGGTGCCGGCAGACAAACCCTCGGCCTTGCGGTCCATCATCGACGCCTTCGATCCGGACGTGGTCATGGGAGACGCCGCCGGAAACGGGGAGCCAACAATACGGGAAGTGCGCCCGGCCACCCGACACGAACTTCACCCGGACCTCGCCCTGATGCTGAGCACGTCCGGTTCCACTGGTTCCCCGAAACTCGTGCGGCTTTCGCAACGAAACCTGCAGGCGAATGCCGGGGCGATTGCCGAATACCTGCGCCTTCGGCCTCAGGACCGGGCTGTCACCACCCTCCCGATGTCGTACTGCTACGGGTTGTCGGTGATAAACAGCCACCTGCTCACGGGGGCCTCGCTGGTGCTGACCGACCTTTCCGTGGTCGACCCCTGCTTTTGGGACCTGTTCCGCAGCACGGAGGCCACCGCCTTTGCCGCGGTGCCATACACCTTCGATCTCCTGGAACGCGTGGGATTCGCCGACATGGACCTGCCGCACCTTCGCTACGTGACGCAGGCCGGCGGACGGCTGGCGCCCGAGCTTGTCCGGCGCTACGCCGTGCTCGGCCGGGACCGGGGCTGGGAACTGTTCGTTATGTACGGCCAGACCGAGGCCACGGCACGGATGGCTTACCTGCCGCCTGGCCTGACGGCCCAAAACCCGTCCCGCATCGGTGTTCCCGTGCCCGGTGGCAGTTTCCGGATTGACCCGATCGATGGTCTCGACGACGGCGAACTCGTTTACACCGGTCCCAACGTCATGCTGGGCTACGCCGAGAAGCCAGGAGACCTGGCCACCGGCCGCACGGTCAGTGAACTCCGCACCGGAGACCTCGCCCGCAGGCATCCGGACGGACTGTATGAGGTGGTGGGGCGGCGCAGCCGGTTCATCAAGATCTCGGGCCTGCGCATCGATCTGGGCAGGGTGGAGCAGATCCTGACGGACCTGGGCGTGCGGGCCGTCGCCGCCGGCAAGGATGAACACCTCGTGGTCGCCGTCGAGGGTGACCACGACGCCGGACTGCTCAAGAAGTCCCTGGCGGTGGACATGGGTATTCCCCGTGGATCCCTGACCGTGCATGCGGTGGAGCACCTGCCGCGGCTCAGCAGCGGAAAACCCGATTATCAAGCCGTGCTGGCCCTCGCCCATCCCGCCCCGGCGCCGCAGGAACAAACCCGAACACGGGCCGAAGGGCCGCGCGACGTGCGGGCCATCTATGCGGAGCTGCTGGAGGTTCCCGCCGTCCAGGACACCGACACGTTCGCCTCGCTGGGCGGCGACTCACTGTCCTACGTCGCTGCCTCGGTCCGGCTGGAAGATGCGCTTGGCTCACTGCCGGATGACTGGCATCTCCGCCCGGTCAGCGAGCTTGAACGGACGACGCCTCCGGCCAGACGGCGAAGGAAACTGTTCGCGCCGATGGAGTCAAGCATCGTGCTGCGGGCGGTAGCGATCATCTTCATCATCAGCACACACATCGGACTGTTCCACTGGGAGGGAACCGCCCACGTGCTGCTGGCGGCCGCCGGGTACAATTTCGCGCGTTTCCAAGTGCAGGGCCAGCCAGCCAAACGGCTGCGCCGCCAGCTTGCCAGCCTGGCCCGGATTGTCGTGCCCAGCGTCGCCTTCATCGCGCTGGCCTATGTCTTGACCGACGATTACAGCATCGCCAACATCTTCCTGCTGAATGCCCTCATCGGACCGCAAGAGGTGACGACCGAATGGCACTTCTGGTTCGTGGAGGTGCTGACCTACCTCCTGGTCTGCATGACGGCGCTGCTGGCCATACCCGCCGTTTCCCGCCTGCAAAGGCGGTTCCCCTTTGGCTTCCCGCTCGGACTCACCGCGGCCGGCCTGGCAGGCCGATTTGAAATCATTGACCTCGATGTGCCGAACACCGGCCCGGCCCTGTGGTTGTTCGCCCTCGGGTGGACCATCGCGCAGGCGCGGACAATTCCGCAGCGCTGCCTGGCCACCGCCCTCGTGCTGCTCAGCGTTCCGGGCTTCTTTAACGATCCGCCCCGGGAAGCGACACTGCTGGCCGGAATACTGGTGCTCATCTGGCTGCGCACCCTGCCCGTACCCCGCGGCCTGCAGCGGCTGACCGTCCTGCTGGCCAGCGCGTCGCTGTACATCTATCTCACCCATTGGTTGGTCTTCCCGCCCTTGGTCCCCATCCACCCCGCGGTGGCCGTCGTCGCCTCACTGGCCTCCGGCGTCGCCTACTGGGCGCTGGTCACCCGCCTGCTGAGCCTTTACCGTCACCGGGCGGAGCGGCGCAGGCGCCAGGCCGGGCAGGTTCTGACCAGCTGACACCGGTAATAATCCCCAAGGCTCAGGTGTAGGGCTTCGGGCCGCTGCACAGGCCGGGACCGCGCGGGTTCATGGTCGTTCAGGCATGTCATTGGTCCGGGCGGGGAGCCCGTGGGAATGGCCGCGTCGTAGGAGACGGCGGCTGGTACTTCGTCATCGCCGACATGGCTACCCTGCCGGAACATCAACAGCGCGGCGTCGGCGGCGCCGTGCTCGATAGCTTGCTCGAAGACATCCGCACGCGCGCGCCGCGCGGTGCCTACGTCAGCCTCACCGCAGACCCACCCGGGCGCAGACTCTACGAGTCACGCGGCTTTGCGGACGTCGGAGCCGCTGCCGACGCCATGCACCTCTACACCTGACGAGCGAGTTTCAGCGGGCGGGGGAGGGCGCGATGCCCAAATCGAAGCAGCTTCAGTGAGGACAGAGACCGCCGGCTTGCTGGCAGGTCAGCGCTACTCGACGAGCTTGCCCGCTACCGAGTCGTCGACGTCGGCCTCGGCCAGGGACCGGAAGGAGTCTGGGGCAGGGGGCAGGGCCTCGAAGCTGACTCCCTCGGTCGGCGACCAGACGAAGTTGCCCTGCAGCGACGGATCCATCTCGGGAAAGTCCGCCCGGTTGTGGCAGCCCCGCGTCTCACGCCGCTCAAGGGCGCATTCGAGAGTGGCCCGGGCCGCGAGGAGCGAGCCCAGCAGGTCGTAGGCGTGCGCCAGGTCGTCGAACCCGGCGATGTCCGGGTGCGCGGTGACGTGCCGCGCGCGTTCTTCGAGGGCGGCAAGCCGGTGCAGGCCGTCCTGCAGCCCCTGCCCGGTGCGCACGACGCCGGCGTGCTCGGTCATCAGGTTGCGCACTTCGCGCTGCAGCCGCCGGGCTGACTCCGTCCCGCGCTCACTGAGCAGGGCCTGCATCTCGGCGCGGGCCGACTCGACGGCGGAGGGGTCCCGGCGGACATTGGTGCGGGAGGCCGCGTACTCTGCGGCGTGCTCGCCCGTGATGCGCCCGTAGACGAGCAACTCGATCAGCGAGTTCCCGCCCAAACGGTTCGCCCCGTGCAGGCCCGAGGACGCCTCGCCGATCGCGTACAGCCCGTCCACGCCGGTGCCGTGGTCCTCCGGGGCCACCCAGACCCCGCCCATGGAGTAGTGCGCGGTCGGGGCGATCTCCATCTTCGTGGTCGTGATGTCCACCATCTGCAGGTCGATCAAGGTGCGGTAGACCCGCGGCAGCTTCTGCAGGATGACCTCCCGGGGCAGATGGGACACGTCCAGATAGACGCCGCCCTTCTCTGTCCCCCGGCCCGAGGCGATCTCGGTATACCCGGCCAGGGCCACCCGGTCGCGGGTGGACAGCTCCATGCGTTCGGGATCGTAGCGCTCCATGTAGCGCTCGCCGAGCGCGTTGATGAGGATGCCGCCTTCGCCGCGTGCTGCCTCGGAGACGAGTGTGCCGGCAGCGTCGTCGGGCTCCAGCAGTCCGGAGGGGTGGAACTGGACCAGCTCGGCGTCACGGATCCGGGCTCCGGCCAAGGCCGCCAGGCGGAAGGAGTCGCCGGTGTTCTCGTCCCGCCGGGAGGAGGTGTGGCGCCAGATGCGGGTGTGCCCACCGGCGGCCAGGATCACCGCATCGGCGTTGATCTGTACGGGCGTGCCGTCCACGACGTCGAACCCGTAAGCGCCGAAGACAGTGCCGTCGGCCACCAGCAGGCGGGTGATGTAGATGCTGTCGATGATCTGCACGTCCAGTTCGGCCGCGCGGCGCATCAGGGTGCGCTGGATCTCCAGGCCGGTGTAGTCGCCGGCGTAAGCAGTACGGCGGTACTTATGGGCGCCGAAGAAGCGCTGGGAAATCCGCCCGTCTTCCTCCCGCGCGAAGGGCATCCCCCACCTTTCCAGATCCTCGATGCCGCCGGCGGCATTGCGCGCCACGGTCTCCACGATGGCCGGATCGGCCAGGAAATAGGACTCGCGCAAGGTGTCGGCGGCGTGCTGCTGCCAGCTGTCCTCGGGATCCATGGTGGCCAGCGCGGCGTTGATGCCGCCGGCCGCCAGCGTGGTGTGGGCGTCGTGCTTGCGCCGCTTGCCCACCGCCAGCACCTGGACCCCGCGCTGTGCCAGTTCGATGGAGGCGCGCAGCCCGGCACCACCGGTACCAATGACGAGGACAGAGGTGGACAACAGTCGCTCAGCGGCGTGCTTTGGGGTCATATCTCCATGCTAGGAACGCGGGTATGATGAGTCCAATGCATTATCCGACTGAACCTGATGCAAAAAGGCTATGATGAAGCTCGAGCAGTTGTTTTCCTTTGAGGCCGTGGCCCGGAACGGCCACTTCACCCGTGCCGCCGAGGAGCTCTTCCTCGCCCAACCGTCCCTGAGCCGGCAAATCGCCGCGTTGGAGGCCGACCTGGGCACCAAGCTGTTCCGCCGCGGACCGGCCGGGGTGACACTGACCGACGCAGGCGACGTGCTGTTGCCCATCGCGCGGCGGATGCTGGGTGACGCGCGGTTCGCCCGCGAGCAGATGGACGAACTGGCCGGGCTTCGCCGCGGCCACGTCCGGCTCGGCGCCCCGCCGACCCTGTGCGTCTCACTGGTTGCCGACGTGCTGGCGGCGTTCCGGGCCGCGCACCCCGGAGTGGACCTGCACATCACGGAGGGCGGTTCGCGCTCCCTGGTGGAAGCTCTGAACGAGAACGCACTGGACCTTGCCCTGATGGTCACCCGCGGTGCCGAACCATCCGTACCCGGCACCGAGCTGATTCCCCTGCTTTCCGAGGAACTGGTGGTGATCTCAGCCGCGGGCTCACCGATGCCAGGACACGAGCAGGAGCAACCGGGCGGACGCCCGACCCGGGCCGAGCTCACCCTGGCGGAGCTGGCGGAGATCCCCCAAGTCGCGTTCAACCGCAGCTACGACCTGCGCGTGGCCACCGACGCGGCCTTTTCCGCCGCAGGACTTACCCCGACGATCGCCGTCGAGGGTGCGGAGATGGACGCAGTGCTCCGATTCGTGGAACGGGGGCTGGGAGTGGCCGTGGTTCCGGCCATGGTGGTCATCGACCGCCCCTCGCTGGACAGCACCCGCCTGGTGAGCCCCCAGCTGACCCGAACCGTCAACTTGGCCCGGCGGACCGACGTACCGCCCTCGGCCGCAGCAGCGGCCATGCAACAGTTCGTCTTTGAAACCGTGGAGCGACTCGCCGCCCCAGGCACCGACCTCGCGCGACTCGTGACCGTGACGCCGCTTCGCCGATGAGCTCCTATCAGGCAGCAAAGCGGACTCGCTCAACGGACTCCTTCTGCTGCCCGGTGGAGCGGGCAAAGCTCCGTACGCCGGTCGAACACGGGCAGAAAGCCCCAGCGCTACCACGGCGGGCCGCCGCCGCACCGTAGGATACTAAGTGTGCTGTTAAACAGGCAGCCGGGAAGCAGGAGACGTTGGCGCCTCATTTAGATCGATCCGGAATGCTGCTCGACGGGCGCTACCTGCTCAAGGAGTTGGCAGGTACCGGAGCGAACGCCAAGGTTTACCGGGCTAGAGATGAGGTTTTGGGGCGGGAGGTAGCCGTCAAGGTCATTCAGCGGCCCACGATGAACGAGGAAGAATTCCACCGCGACAACGCGGAGATCAAGCTTTTGGCCCGGCTAAACCACCCGAATCTGGTGACCCTGCTGGACGCAGGCATCGACAAGATCGAAGCCGGACATCCGCAAATTTATCTGGTGATGGAACTGATTGAAGGCGCCGACCTGAGGGTGCGGCTGGCCGAAGGTGCCCTCCCGCCCCGCCACGTTGCCCAAATCGGCCGCGAATTGGCCGAGGGACTGGCCTACATCCACAACACCTCGGTCGTCCACCGCGACGTAAAACCGGGCAACATCATGCTCTTTAATTACGACGACGACGGCTCGCGCCTGCGCGCCAAGCTCGCCGATTTCGGAGTCGCCATGGTGGTTTCCGATGATGCCCATGTTCCGGGGGTCTACGGGACGGCTGCCTACCTCAGCCCGGAGCAAGCGAGGGGCGAACCGATAGGCCCGCCCAGCGACATTTATTCGCTGGGCCTGGTTCTGCTCGAATGCCTTACCGGCCAGGCTGCCTTTCCCGGCCCGCCGCTGGAGTCGGCTGTTGCCCGTTTGCTGCGTGATCCGGACGTCCCCGCCGGATTCGGGCCGGAGTGGGCAGGGTTGCTGACCGCCATGATGGCACGTGAACCAGGGGAACGGCCCACGGGGCGGGAGGTGGCACTGGCATTGGCTGATTTGGGGCTCGCACTCCGGGGCCGGCGCAGGGTGGACGCATCCATAATCCCCGTAGACGAAGCTCAACGTATGGAAGCGGTTCGACGCTACGAGATCCTGAACACCCCGCCGGACGGAGCGTACGACCGCATCACCGCACTGGCCTCCCGCCTTCTCGCCGCCCCGATTGCCATTGTCAGCGTGGTGGACCACGATCGCATCTGGTTCAAGTCACACCACGGCCTGGACGTCGAGCAGATCGACCGGGAACCCGGACTCTGCGCCTCGGCCATCCTGCAGCACGGACCCTGGGTCATCAATAATGCGCCCGCGGATCCCCGGGCGTTTGCCAACCCGCTGGTGGCCAGCGACTTCGGGTTGAAGTTTTATGCCGGCGTCCCGCTGAGAACCCGGGACGGATTCAACCTGGGCACCCTCTGCGTACTGGACTTCGAAGCGCGCGACTTCAGCGACGAAGATACTCAGACGTTGGAGGACTTGGCCGCCCTGGTCATGGACGACTTGGAGCTGCGCTTGGAAAGCCGCCGGTACCAGTCGCCCCCTGCCGCTGTGGCGGTCTGAGCACTCCGTGGCGAGGCCCGGTTAGGTGCGCAGCAGGTGTGGTTTCAGGTCCGCGATAGTCGCTGCGCCGATGAGCTGCATTGTCACCTCGATCTCTTTCGCGAGCAGGGTGATCACCCGCTCGACGCCCTCGCGCCCGCCGGCCATGAGCCCGTACAAGTAGGCGCGCCCGATGAGGGTGAAGTCGGCGCCCGCGCACAGCGCAGCGACGATGTCCGCCCCGGACATGATGCCGGAATCGAGGATGATCTCCACCCCTTCCCCGGCTTCGGCCCGCACTTCGGGCAGCGCGCGGAGCGAGACCGGCGCGCGGTCGAGTTGCCGCCCCCCGTGGTTTGAGACGATGAGTCCGTCTGCTCCGGCGTCGAGCGCACGGCGCGTGTCCTCGGCCGTCAGCACGCCCTTGACGAACAGCTTCCCGCCCCACTCCGACCGGATCCATTCAAGGTCCTCGATCGAGAGCGACGGATCGAACATCGAGTTGATCAGCGTGGGCAGGTCCTGGCTGGTCCCGGACAGCGACGCGAACGTGAGCGGGTCGGTGGTGAGGAAGTTGAACCACCACTCGGGCCGGTAAGAGGCATCGAGCACGGTCTTGAGCGTGAGTCTGGGCGGCATTGTCATGCCGTTTCGGGCGTCCCGGAGACGCTGCCCGGCGACCGGTGTGTCCACGGTGACGAGCAGCGTGTCGAAGCCCGAGGCCTCCGCGCGGCGCAGGAGGTCCAGCGATTTCTGCCGGTCCTTCCACAGGTACAACTGGAACCAGCGCCGGCATTCGGGGGCGGTGGCGGCAACCTCCTCGATCGAGCGCGTGCCCATGGTGGACAGCGAGAACGGGATGCCCGCCCCAGCGGCAGCAGCCGCGCCCCCGTCCTCGCCTTCGGCGTGCATGAGCCGGGTAAAGCCGGTCGGCGCAATCCCGAACGGCAGCGATGAAGTCCTGCCCGCGATCGAGGTCGAGAGGTCCACGTTCGCGGTGCCGTGCAGGATGCGGGGGAGAAGCTCGACGGCCTCGAACGCCTCGCGCGTGCGTCTCGCCGTGAGCTCCCGCTGGGCCGCGCCGTCCACGTAGTCGAACGCGGCCGTGGGCGTGCGGCGCTGTGCGATCGCGCGAAGATCCCACACATCCGCGGCGTGCGCGAGCCGCGCAGTCCGGCGATCCAGGGTCGGCAGGTCGAACTTCAGCAGTGGGCGAAGTTCGCTCACACGGGGGAATCTGCGCTTCATGGTGCTACCTCCAAGGTTGTGGAAATCACGGTGCGGTGGTGCCGCGGCCGCGGGCCAGCAGCACAGCGATCACCGAGGACGCGCAGCAGGCCGCAAGGAACAGTGCCGCCGACCACGTACTGCCCTGCGCAGCGGCGATGAGCGCGCCTGCGATGAGGGGGCTCAGGCCCGCCACGATCGCGCCATTGAGTTCGCGCGCGAGCCCGACGCCGGAGAAGCGTCGCTCGGGCGGGAAAAGGTTGGTGAGGAATGCGCCCTGGGCGCCGCTGGTCATCGCGACGACGACGCCGTACCCCACTCCGATCGTGGCCGTCGCAACAGCGACCGACCCGCTCGCCAGGGCGGCGAACAGCGGGAACGCGAACAGCGCGCCGGCCGCGGAACCGATCGCGAGAATCCGGCCAGCTCCGAAGCGGTCGGAAACCCATCCGCCCGCGGGTGTCGCGACCACGCCCGCCAGCGATCCGATCGTGACGGCCAGCAGCGCCTCGGGACGGCTCATCCCGACGGCGGGGGAGGCCATGAAACCGATCGCGAACACCGCCATGATGTAGTTCAGCGCATTGTGGCCAGTGATGGAGAAGAACCCGATCACCACGGCCATCGGGTCCTTGCGCAGGAGTTCGACCACGGGCCGCTTGCGCTTGCGGGCCTCGTCGGCGTGCTCGCTCGCCTGGCGGTATTCCGGCGTCTCCTCGAGTTTGGAGCGGATGAACAGCGCCACGAAGAACAGGACGGCGGAGGCGAGGAACGGGATGCGCCAGGCCCAATCGAGCAGCGCGGCGTCGCCTGCGGAAGAGGCCCAGAGGAAGGCGACGGTCGCGAGGGCGATGCCGGCGGGTGGCGTCGCCAGCACGATGGCAGTGAAGTAGCCGCGCCGTTTGGCGGGGGCGAACTCGGCGACGAGCGTCATGGCCCCCGCGAGCTCGGCGCCCGCGCCGAGGCCCTGCAGGAGCCGGAACACGACGAGAAGGAGGGGTGCAGCAGCCCCGATGGCGGCCGCGGTCGGCAGCAGGCCGATGCCCACGGTCGCGGCACCCATGAGCAGGATCGTCAGGAGCATCGCCGGTCGGCGGCCGTGCCGGTCGCCCAGATGCCCGATCAACACCCCGCCCAAAGGCCGGGCCACGAAGCCCACGGCAAAGGTCGCAAACGCCGCCAGCGACGCCCCGGACCCGGTCTCCGCGAAGAAGAGCGGCCCGATGACGAGGCCGGCCGCCGCGCCGTACAGTGCGTAGTCATACCACTCGATGAGCGTGCCGAGGGTCGCGGCGAAGAGCGCGCGACGAGCGCCCGGGGTAAGCCTTGCGGGACTGCTGGCAACGGCGGTGTTGCTAGTCATGGTTCCTCCTAAGGGCGGACGCGAAGCGATGGTATATCTGAAAGATATTTCTAGCACGCCGTGATATGCTTCACAAGAATGTTTCGTGAGGGGGTTCCGTGGCCGAGTCGATGACCGATCGGGTCGCCGGCGCCTTGCGCCGGCAAATCCTCGCGGGGAACCTGGCCCCGGGATCCCTCGTGGTCGAGCCACGGCTCGCCGAGGAGTTCGGCGTCTCGAAAACCCCTGTGCGGGAGGCGCTGCGCCTGCTCACCACGGAGGGACTCCTGACAGTGCTCCCCAAAAAGGGCTACCTGGTGATGACCATGAGCTCGCATGATGTCGCCGAGGTCCTCGACCTCCGCATGCTCCTGGAGCCGCATGCCTGCGCGAGTGCCGCCGACTATGCGGACCACGCCCTGCTGGCCACGCTGCGGGACCTTTTGGACTATCAGCGCGAGAAGGCCGCTGCTGAACCGCTCGTGAGCATGGAGCACGCCTACTCGTTCCACCGGGCCTTGGCGCGTGGCGGCCGGAACCGCCGGCTTGACGAGTTCCTGGCCCGTTGCCTCGACGAGACCTCCCGCGCCTACCGCGTGCTGCCCGGCCTGCACGCCCACCTGGCGGCCGAGCAGGAACTCGTGGAACACGAGGCCATCTTCACGGCCGTGGCCGCCGGCGACGCCGCGGGTGCGGCCGACGCAATGCGCAGCCACCTGCGCAGCGTACGGTCCGCGATGGCCCGTCAGTTCGAGCGGCCCAGCGACCTCTGGGCTTAGTGCTGGCACCTCTTCCGGTACACAGCAGCGTTCCGGGAACGGTCAGGGGCCGCTCAGGGCTTCCCCCGGTAACGCCCGCCTGCCCGCGGCACGTAGCGTCATCCGTAAGGACGATCCGGCCCGACGCGAAGATCATCCCGCAGTGCGGTGTGCGGCCGGCCGGCACTCCGTAACGTATTCATTGGTCCCGGGAATCCGGGCGCTATTCCATTTACGAAGGACGGTTCAGATGATCGAGGCACAGGGCCTGGTCAAGGTCTACGGAAACAAACCGGCGGTGCAGGGCGTCTCCTTCACCGTGCAGCCGGGTCGGGTGACCGGCTTCCTGGGGCCGAACGGCGCCGGCAAGTCCACCACCATGCGCATGATCATGGGACTGGACCGTCCCACCGCCGGTGACGTCCTGGTCAACGGCAAGCACTACGCCAAGCACCGGGCCCCGCTGCGCGAAGTCGGCGCCCTGCTCGACGCCAAGGCGGTGCACACCTCCCGGACCGCGTACAACCACCTCCGGGCCATGGCCGCGACCCACAGCATCCCCACCAAGCGGGTGCACGACGTGATCGAGCTGACCGGCCTGGGCGCCGTCGCCAAAAAGCGCGTCGGCGGATTCTCGCTGGGCATGGGGCAGCGGCTGGGCATCGCGGCCGCCCTGCTCGGTGATCCGCAGACCGTCATCCTGGACGAGCCGGTCAACGGGCTGGACCCCGAAGGCGTCCTCTGGGTGCGCAACCTGGTCAAGGCACTGGCGGCAGAGGGTCGGACCGTGTTCCTCTCCTCGCACCTGATGAGCGAAATGTCGGTCACCGCAGACCACCTGATCGTCATCGGCCGCGGCCGGATCATCGCCGATGCGCCCATCCAGGACATCCTCAACAACCGGGCGCAGCGGGTGCGCGTACGCACCGACCGGCCCGACGTCCTCACCCGCGCGCTGGCCGGGGAAGGGGTCACCGTCGAAGCCCACGAACCGGAACTGCTGGAGGTCAGCGGCGTCCCGGCGCGGGACATCGCCGAGACGGCCCTCGCCCAGCAGGTGCTCGTCTATGAGTTGACCCCGCTGCAGGCGTCCTTGGAGGAGGCCTACATGGACCTGACCAAGGACGAAGTTGAATACCATTCCGGCCCGGTGGCCGATGTACACGACAACGCCGGCAGTGCAGGGTCGGGACGGCACGCTGCCGTCGCCGCCGGCGTCGGCCAGGAAGGAAAGTGACCATGAGCGCTGCAACCCTGACCCCGGCGGGCCGCGTCACCGGCCCCGGCGTGAGCTTCCCCCGGACCTTGGCGAGCGAGTGGATCAAGTTCACCACGCTGCGTTCCACCTGGGTCCTGCTGGCGACCACCGTCGTGGTGATGGTCGGCATCGGGCTGCTCGGCGGCTGGGGCGTCGCCACGGGGATGGAGCAGATGGAGGCAGCCGGCCAGGATCCGGCGGCCGCCGGCATGGATGAGTCCATCCTGTACCTCATGACCAGCGGCGGGATCGACTTCGGCCAGCTGATCATCGGGTCACTGGGCGTGCTGCTGATCGCCTCCGAATACTCCACCGGCATGATCCGCTCCACCATGACGGCCGTGCCGTCCCGGCTGTCGCCGCTGTTCGCCAAGGCGCTGGTCGTCGCCGTCGTCGCAGCCGTCGTCGGAATTGCGTCCAGCTTTGCCACCTATTTCCTGCTGCAGCCGATCCTGGCCAATTACGGCAAAGAATTCGGGCTCGACGTGGAAAACCTCGTCCAGTCCATGTTGCTGTCCGGCCTCTACCTGGCGGTGGTGGCGTTGATGGCGCTGGCGCTCGGATCCTTGCTGCGCAACAGCGCCGGCGGCATCGTCACGCTGGTCGTGCTGCTGCTGGTGCTGCCCATCGTCGCCCAGATCATCCCCTTCGACTGGGTCCAGGACGGCGTGATGCCCTACCTGCCCTCCAACGCGGGACGCCAAATGCTCATGCTCGAAACGGCCGAGGGCGACCTGACCCAGTGGCAGGGCGGGCTGGTGATGGCGGCCTGGGCGGCAGTACTGCTGGCCGGGGCGGCCGTGACCACCAAGACACGGGACGTCTAGGCGCAGCCGGGCTTAACGCGTGAATCAAGAAGCCTCGGTGAAGGAGGCGGCGGAACGAACGGCCGCCGTCTCCTTCACCGAAATATCGTCCAGGCGCCGGGGACCGATCCGGCGCTACTTCCACACCCACCCCGTGGTGATGGACTGGGTGCTGGTCGGCATCCACGTGCTGTTCGGCCTGCCTAATGCCCTGATCACGGCGGTCGCCGGCGAATGGCCGCCGTTGCTTTTGCTGCTGGCCGGCGGCGCCGCGCTGATCTGGCGGCGCCGGTCGCCGCTGCTCGTGCTGGCCGCCATCGCCCTGGTGGACTTTCTGATCGTGGTGCTGACCAGTACCGGCAGCGGCTCCTTTGCCATGTGGTTCGCCGTCTACACGGTCGCCACCGCCCGGCCGGCGGTCCAGGCCATCATCGCAGCGGTCCTCGCCGCCGTGCCCATGCTGGTGGGGATGGGCGTCCGGATGCCGCCGGAGATCGTCAAGCAGATTGCCCTCGGACAGGTCCCGAGCTACGTCGGACTGGTCACCGGCCTGGTGCTGGTCCTGGCCAACGTCATCGCCGCGGGCATCGGGGTCACGGTGCGCCGGGACCGGCTCCACGACGCCGAACTCCAGCGTTGGGCCACTGACAACGCCCGCCTGGCGTCGGCGACCGAACGCACCCGGATCGCCCGGGAGATGCACGACGTCGTGGCACACTCGCTCTCGGTGATGATCGCGCTCTCGGATGGCGCCGCCGTCGTCGCGCGCAAGGATCCGGAACGCGCCGGCCAGGTTTTGGACCGGCTGTCGGCGACCGGCCGGTCGGCGCTGGCCGACATGCGCAGGGTGCTGGGGGTGTTGCGCAGCGAAAACGGAACCGACGCGGCCCCGCTGGCGCCGGTGCCGTCCGGGGATCAGTTGACCGGGCTGCTGGACGGCTTCCGGGCCGCGGGCTTGCCGCTCCGCACGGTCATGGCAGGACCGGCGTTGCCCGAGGACCAGAATTTCCGGCTCACCGTGTTCCGCATTGTGCAGGAGTCGTTGACCAACGTGCTGCGCTACGCCAAGGACGCGTCCAGGGTGGACGTTGCCCTGATCCGCGACGGCGACGCCGTGCACATCACGGTGGCCGACGACGGCCGGCCGGACGGGCCGGCCGATTCACTCGGCGCGGGGCAGGGCCTGCACGGCATGCGGGAGCGGACCGCCATCTACGGCGGCCACGTTGCCGCCGGTCCGCGGTCCGGCGGTGGTTGGATGGTGGAGGCAACCCTGTACTGGCCCGGAGAGGAAAACACGAGTGTCTGAGAGCGCGGACGGCAGCGAGGCCGGGCCGGTAAAAGTGCTGCTGGTGGACGACCAGCCGCTGCTGCGGATGGGGTTCAAGCTCATCCTGGAGGGCGAAGACGACGTCGCGGTGGTGGGGGAGGCGTCCGACGGCGCCGAGGCCCTGCGGCTGGCGCATGACCTCGCGCCGGACGTGGTGCTGATGGACGTCCGGATGCCGGTCATGGACGGCATCGAGGCCACCCGGCAGATCGTGGCCGCCGGGCTGTGCGCGCGGGTGATCATCCTGACCACCTTCGATCTGGACGAGTATGCCTTTGCCGGGCTGCAGGCCGGGGCCAGCGCCTTCCTGCTCAAGGACGTGGCACCCGCGGAACTGGTCCAGGCGGTGCGCCTGGTCGCCACCGGCGACGCCGTGGTGGCGCCGCGGGTGACGGCGCGCCTGCTGGAGACGTATGTGCGCGGCTTGGCCCCGGGCGGCAGCCCGGCCGCGCCGCCGCAGCGCGACCCGTTGCTGGATGACCTGACCCCGCGCGAACTGGAAGTGCTGCGGACCATCGCCGAGGGTCTTTCCAACGCGGAGATCGCCCACCGGTTCTTCCTCTCGGAGGCGACCGTCAAGACGCACGTCCGACGGATCCTCGCCAAGCTGCACCTGCGCGACCGGGTGCAGGCCGTGGTGTACGCGTACGAGACCGGGCTGGTGGTGCCCAGCCTGGGGCTGGACTACTGACACCGCCGATCCCCGGGGCGGGGCGCTCGGGACCCTTGTGCCGCAAGGTGCTGGCTCCCGGCCTGTGGAGGACGGCGCTCCCGGCCTCCCGCCCTGTGGAGGACAGGTCCGGCCGGCGGATTCACGAGCCCGGACCGCCGTCCGGTACCATTGGTAAGTCTGTGCTGTCGGCGCCGGCCGGTATTTCCTGTGACAATAGCCAAAACACACGGAAGTCGCCGCGCGGTGGCAGGCAGGCAACGCAACAGAACCTCCTGTTACGGAAAGACCGTGACCGCTTAGCCCGAAGGAGGTGGGTTCACAATGCGTGCTTATGAACTGATGGTAATCATCGACCCCGAGGTCGAAGAGCGTACCGTAGAGTCCTCGCTCGATAAGTTCCTCAACGTTGTCCGCAACGATGGTGGAACCATCGACAAGGTGGACATCTGGGGACGCCGCCGGCTCGCCTACGACATCAAGAAGAAGTCCGAAGGCATCTACGCGGTGGTCAATTTCACCGCCACTCCCGCCACTGCTGCTGAGCTTGACCGTCAGCTTGGTCTGAACGAGACCATCCTGCGCACCAAGATCATCCGCCCGGAGGAGCAGAAGATCTCCGCTGAGTAATCAGCTGTGATCGCCGCCCCCTTTCCGGGAGCGGCATTGACGAAGACATTCCCGCGCGCCGCCGGCAACCGGGACCAGGACATCAGGAGGCAACATGGCAGGCGAAACCGTTATCACGCTCGTCGGTAATCTCACCAACGATCCCGAGCTGCGGTTTACCCCGTCCGGGTCCGCGGTAGCGAACTTCACCGTTGCATCCACGCCGCGGACCTTCGACCGCCAGTCCAACGAATGGAAGGACGGGGAAACCCTGTTCCTCCGGGCGTCGGTGTGGCGCGAAGCTGCCGAGAACGTCGCCGAAACCCTGACCAAGGGCATGCGCGTGATCGTTCAGGGCCGGCTGAAGTCCCGTTCGTATGAAACCAAAGAGGGCGAAAAGCGTACCGTCATGGAGCTTGAGGTCGACGAAATCGGCCCCTCGCTGCGCTACGCCTCTGCCAAGGTCACCCGTACCCAGCGCTCCGGCGGTGGCCAGGGCGGCTTCGGCGGCGGCCAAGGCGGCGGCTTTGGCGGCGGTGGTTTCGGCGGTGGCCAGAACCAGGGCGGTTGGGGCGGACAGCAGTCCGGCCAGCAGCCCGCACCCCAGGACGACCCTTGGGGAGCACCGGCCGGCGGTACCTCCGGCGGCTGGGGCAACGGTCCGGACTCCAACGAACCGCCCTTCTAAAACAAACCCCATCCCGTGGAAAAGATCCACGGGCTCCACAAGATAAAGGAGCTCCACGATGGCTAAGGCTGAAATTCGTAAGCCCAAACCAAAGTCCAATCCCTTGAAGGCCGCTGACGTCACCGTCATCGACTACAAGGACGTAGCTTTGCTGCGCAAGTTCATCTCTGACCGCGGAAAGATCCGCGCCCGCCGCGTGACTGGCGTCACCGTGCAGGAGCAGCGCAAGATCGCACTGGCAATCAAGAATGCCCGCGAAGTTGCCCTGCTGCCCTACTCCGGCGCTGGCCGCGGCTAAGCGAAGCGAAGAGGAGAGAGTACTGACATGGCAAAGCTCATTCTGACCCACGAAGTGACCGGTCTCGGCACTGCTGGCGATGTCGTCGAGGTAAAGAACGGTTACGCCCGTAACTACCTTCTGCCCCGCGGCTTCGCCCTGACCTGGACCAAGGGCGGCGAGAAGCAGGTGGAGTCCATCAAGGCTGCACGTGCCGCTCGCGAGATCGCATCCCTGGAAGACGCGCAGCAGCTGGCTGCCCAGCTGTCCGCCAAGCCGGTCACGCTGACCGTCAAGGCCGGCGAGTCGGGACGCCTGTTCGGCACCGTCAAGCAGGCCGACGTTGCTTCCGCTGTCGAGGCCGCCGGCCTCGGCGCCATCGACAAGCGCAAGGTCGAACTGACCGAGCACATCAAGTCGGTGGGCGACTACCAGGCCACCGTGCGTCTGCACGAAGAGGTCTCCGCCGTCATCGACCTGAAGGTCGTTGCAGGCTAACAGCCTCGCTGTCGCTGCAGGCCGGGTCCGTCCAGGACCCGGCCTGCAGCGTTTAACGCCCGGTACGCTGGAGGACGTGAGCACACATCAGTTCAGCCAGGTAGACGTCTTCGCCACCGGACCGTGCACGGGCAATCCGCTGGCGGTCGTCTCGGGTGCCGGCGGCCTCAGCGAAGAGCAGATGCAGCGCTTCGCCAACTGGACCAACCTTTCCGAGACCACCTTCCTCCTGCCGCCCGAAAACGCTGCAGCCGACTATCTGGTCCGGATCTTCACGCCCAGCGGCGAGCTGCCCTTCGCGGGCCACCCGACGCTGGGCACGGCCTACGTCTGGCTCGCCGCCGGCGGGCAGCCGAAGGCCGTCGGAGAAATTGTGCAGGAATGCGGCGCCGGCCTGGTCAAGGTCAAGCACGACGGCGGACGGCTGGCCTTCGCTGCGCCGCCCCGGCGGCGGACCGGGCCGCTTCCCGAGGAGAACGTCGCGAAGATCTGTGCCGCGCTGGGGATTGGACGCGACGAGGTGATCCGCCACCAGTGGGCGGACAACGGCCCCGAGTGGCAGGCCCTGCAGTTGCGGGACGCCCAGGCAGTCCTCGACGTCGTGCCCGACTATGCCGCCCTGTCACCGTTCGGCGTCGGACTGATCGGCGCCCATCCCGGCGGCTCCGCCGTCGACTTCGAAGTCCGCGGGCTCATGGGCTTCGAAGACCTGCCGGCGGAGGATCCGGCGACCGGCAGCCTGAATGCCGCGCTGGCGCAGTGGCTGATCGACGAGGGAGCGGCACCCGCTGCGTACACCGTTCGGCAGGGAACGGCGCTCGGCCGGGACGCCCGGGTCTACATCGACTCCGACGGCGGGGAGGTCTGGGTCGGCGGGACGGTAGAGACCGTGATCAGCGGGACAGTGGAGCTCTGACCCGCCCGCCCTAGCGCTGGCCCTGCAGGGACTCGTGGTCGGTGGTGGTCATGTGCCGGTAGCCGAGCTGGACCAGTTCCCTCAGCACGTCGAGGTCGATGTCAGCGAGCTTGTTGATGTACAGGCACGCGGCGCCGGTTTTGTGCTTGCCCAGGCGCTCCAGCAGCGGCGCGGAGCCGGGCGCGTACGTCAGGCCGTAGAGGGCCAGATTGGCCTTCCGCGGCGAGAAGCCCACGGCGGCGGCGTCACCCTCGCGGCCGCTGGCATATTTGTAGTGGTAGCTGCCGAAGCCGATGATCGAGGGGCCCCACATGACCGGCTCCTGCCCGGTCACCTCCCGCATGAGGCGCAACACGGTCTCGCCGTCCCGGCGCCGCACGGGGTGTTCTACCGACGCGAGGAACACGTCGACGGGTACGTCCGTGGGTGCGGTCTTGTTCTCGGCCATGGCTGAAGTGTTCCAGAAAGCCCTGCCCGCTGCCAGCACCGCCAGAGGTCCGCTGGTTACGGCGCCGCTAGGGGTTGCGTGCGGACCCGGAGCTAGGGCTCCTCGTCGGGCTCGATCAAATCCACGAATTCGCGCGCTTCCACCTCGGTCGCTTCCGAGTGCTCCAACAGCAGACGGACGGCGCCGTCGCGATCGCCGCCCAGGGCAGCGGTGCGGATGCGCTGGAACACTGCGTCGTTCAGGCGGGTGCTGGCCACCTCCCTGATGGTGTCGCCCTTGGACACGATGGCCCGGTACCGGTAGCCGGCCGGCTCGGGAAGCGGTGCGGGAGCGGGCGCCGCCGGCGGCACGACCTTGTCCGCGGGGTATGCCGGGGCCGCCGCCCGTGGCTCCTCGTCCTTGTCCGCGGGGTATGCCGGGGCCGCCGCCCGTGGCTCCTCGTCCTCCGGCAGGTCAGCAGCGGCCGCCTGACGCGGCTCCTCGTCCTCCGGGTGAGCCGGGGACGACTCCCGCCCCTCCTTGTCCTCCGGGCGCGCCGGGTGCCCCTCCAGGGGCCCCTCGTCCTCCGGGCCGAGGGTAGGGGCGGCATCCCGGCGGGGTGCCGTGTAGGGCTGCGGGTGCGCGGACATCTGCGCGACGGCGGAGGTAGCCTCCCGGAGCCCCGCGCCGGTGGCGGTGCGGTATTCGCGGATCGCCGCAAAAGCCTGCCCCTGCGCGATCAGCGCGTAGACCGCGGTATGTTGCTGCTGGTTCAAGCGGCCGCTGGCCGCCGCGGCGGCCTCCCGGGTCGTGGCAGCTGCCGGCATCGCCGACGATCCGCGCCCCGGGCGGGGCCCGCGCGTCTTGTTGCGGGAAACCAGCCGCATGATCACCAGACCGATCACGACCACCAGTCCGGCGATAAGCAACGGCACCACAAATTCCATACTTGAATCGTACGTCCCCGGACCATGGCCCGCGCGCCAACAGCCTTCGAAAGAGGGCATCACAGCTCTGTAATTCCAAGCTGTGGATAACCCGTGGATAACTTTTGCCTTACGCGTCTATTCCGAATCTGTCAACCGCAAAAATGGCGGGGAAATCAACAGCAAACTTCTTTTTGTCCACAGCCCGTGGATAGCGTTTTCGCAGGTCAGAGCGGGGTTACTCGCGAGTTAACTATTGTTTCCACAGCTCTGCGCACAGCCTGTGCACAAGACACGCCCACTGATCCACATTTTATCCACAGGGGGAGTGGATAACTCGCTTGGTGGGAAGGGGGAAGGGGGTTACCGTTGCGGAGTATCCCACTCGCAGCCCGCGCGCTGAACTGGAGTCTGCGCCCCTTGGCGGTCCGACGAAATCGTCCGATCCGGCTGGTAGTTCTAATTCTGAGGGGGATGCGGTATCCGGTTCGAGGAGCAAAGAAAGCAGGCAGCGGTGTCGTTAGCGCACGCGGATTCGGCAACAGGTCGGGACTCCGAATTCGGCCGCACGCCGCCGCAAGACCTCGTGGCCGAGCAATCGGTCCTGGGCGGCATGATGCTCTCCAAAGACGCCATCGCCGACTGCGTTGAAGTGCTCCGCGGCGTGGACTTCTACCGCCCCGCCCACGAAAGCATCTACGAGGCCATCATCGACCTCTACGGCCGCGGCGAACCGGCCGACGCCGTCACCGTTTCCGACCTGTTGACCAAGCGCGGCGAGATTTCCCGCATCGGCGGACCCGCCTATCTGCATACCCTGATCCAGTCCGTGCCCACGGCCGCCAACGCAGGCTTCTACGCGGAGATCGTCCGGGAACGTGCCGTGCTCCGCCGCCTGGTCGACGCCGGAACCAAGATCGTCCAGCTGGGCTACTCGCAGGACGGCGAAGTCGACGCCATCGTCAACCAGGCCCAGGCAGAGATCTACGCCGTCGCCGAGCGCCGCACCGCCGAAGACTACGTCCCGCTCAAGGACATCATCGAAGGCACCGTCGACGAGATCGAATCCGCCGGACATCGCGGCGAAGGCATGACCGGCGTGCCCACCGGCTTCTACGAACTCGACGAGCTCACCCAGGGCCTGCACGGCGGACAGATGATCGTCATCGCGGCCCGGCCGGCCGTTGGCAAATCCACCTTCGCACTGGATTTTGCGCGATCTGCCGCGATCAAGAACAACATGACCACGGTCTTCTTCTCCCTGGAAATGGGCCGGAACGAAATCGCCATGCGCCTCCTCTCCGCGGAAGCCACCATCGGGCTTCAGGACCTGCGCAAGGGCACCATCAAGGACGAGCAGTGGGGCAAGATCGCCACCACCATGGGCCGGATGAATGACGCGCCCCTGTTCATCGACGACAGCCCCAACATGTCGCTGATGGAAATCCGCGCCAAGTGCCGGCGGCTCAAGCAGCGGCACGACCTGAAGCTGGTGGTGCTCGACTACCTCCAGCTGATGTCCTCCGGCAAGCGCGTCGAATCCCGCCAGCAGGAAGTCTCGGAGTTCTCCCGTGCCCTCAAGCTGCTCGCCAAGGAACTCGAAGTCCCCGTCATCGCGCTCTCCCAGCTGAACCGTGGCTCCGAGCAGCGTACGGACAAGAAGCCGATGGTTTCCGACCTTCGCGAATCCGGTTCGATCGAGCAGGACGCCGACATGGTCATCCTGCTCCACCGCGAGGACATCTACGACAAGGAATCTCCGCGCGCCGGCGAAGCCGACGTCATCGTCGCCAAGCACCGTAACGGCCCGACCAAGACCATCGTGGTCGGCTTCCAGGGCCACTACTCACGCTTCGCCAACATGGCGGTCGAGCACGGCTAGCAGCTTTAGGGTTTCCTCCCTATAGGGAGGGGTTCTACCGGTGCCCCGCTGGCTTGAGGGCGCCGCGGTCGTGGGCCAGGCGGGTGGCGGCATGCGTGATCGCGGCGGTCATGATGCTCAGCGCCTCCAGATTGACGTTGCTGAGGTCATCGCCCGGCTGATGGTAGTTCGGATCGCAGGGCCGCTTGGCGGTGCCGCCGAAAAGGCGGGCCTGCTTGGTGGTTTTCTTCTCGTCGTCCCCGCTGTACAGCCCGCCCACGGCGACACCTTTCCTGACGAAAGACAACTGATCCGAGTCCATGTCCCAATCGGTGGCGACCCAGGGCTGGTCGTGGGCGTCGAAGTAGTCGGTGAAGACGTCCATGATCTCCGTCGAGCCTTCCGGCACGTCGCAATGGGGCTTGGGGTCCCGTGCGTCGTAGACCCCGATGACGGGGTTGGGCGAGGCGATCATGTCGAAGTTCAAGTAGGCCGCGATCCTGTCGAGAGCCTCGCTGTCGCTCTTGGCCAGGTGCTTGACGTAGTGCCGGGACCCGTACTCCTTCTTGTACTCCTCGGCACCCCACCAAGCGAAGCGCACCGTGTTGCTGAGGCCCTCCTGCCGGCCGAGCGCTTTGGCGGCCTCCAACACGGCCGCCACCCCTGAGCCGTTGTCATTGATCGCCGGACAGCCCGGCACCCCGTCGAGGTGGGCCCCGAGCATGATCACGTTCTCGTCGCTGCCGGATGCGGTCTCGGCGAGGATGTTGAAGGTCTCCATCCGCTCACCGCGGTGTTTGAAGGTGAAATACTGACGCGTGCTGCGATAGCCGGCGCTGGCGAGTTGGCGTTCGACGTACTGGGCCGCGGCCTCGTACCCGGAGGTGCCGGTGGCACGGTCGCCGTACTCCTCGGCCAGGGCCTGAAACTTCTGCAAATGCTCGTAGGCAGCGGGAACCTTGCCCAGTGAGATGACGGGACCTGATCTTAGGCGCTGGCTCAGCTTCATATCGTCCCTATCCAGTACGACACGGAGACGGTGGCAGTCTATCCTCCTCTCCGTGATGCACAACATAATTTCACTTGACATGCTGTAAAGATAACGGGCAGACTGTGTTCCACGCCTCACTGCCGAGGCGCGGCTCTCCGAGGCAATGGGCGTCCCCATCGTCCGGCTTCCGACCCCCACCCAGGACGATCAAAGGAGCACACCGTGACCACACCGATCGAAGCAGGCATCGACATCTGGGACGATGACGTCCTCGTCGACCCGTACCCCACCTACGCCGCCCTGCGCGAGCAGGCCGGCGTCGTCCGCCTGCCGAAGAATGACCTCTACGTCCTGACCCGCTACGACATCATCCGCGACGCCCTCGCCGATCCGGAGACGTTCTCCTCCACCAGCCTTGGCTTCAACCCGATGGTGAACGAGGCGCTGCAGGGCACCTCGCTCGCCTCCGACCCGCCCACGCACACGCAGCTGCGCGCGACCCTGTCGGAGAACCTCACGCCGCGCGCCCTGCGCGGACTGAAGGTCACCATTGACGAAAAAGCGGACAAGCTCGTCGCCGAGCTCGTCGCCAGCGGCAGCTTCGAAGCCATCGACTCGCTGGCACGCGCCTTCCCGCTCGAAATCGTCGCCGACCTCATCGGCTTCAGCGGACACGTCAAGGACAACATGCTGCGCTGGGGGCAGGCCGCGATGCAGGTCCTCGGACCGATGAACCACCGCACCCAGGAGAACTTCCCGATTGCCGGCGAGCTCTACGGCTGGTGCTCCTCCGTCACCGCCGAGGACCTCGTACCGGGGTCGATCGGTCGCGGCATCTTCGACGCCGAGACCCGCGGCGACATCCCGGAAGGGGCCGCCGGGCACATCATCCACCAGTACCTCGGCGCCGGCGTCGACACCACGATCGCCTCCATCGGGAACATCGTCGCACTCTTCGGCCGCCACCCGGAGCAGCTCGAGCTCGTCCGCCAGAACCCGGAGCTCGTGCCCGCAGCGTTCGCCGAGGTGCTGCGCTACTGGCCCCCGATCCACATCTGGGGCCGGACCGCGACCCGCGACGTCGAGATCGATGGAGCAACCGTTCCCGCAGGAGCCCAGCTGGGCATCCTGTTCGGCGCCGGCAACCGCGACCCGCGGCACTATGAGAATCCCGACGTTTTCGACGTCACGCGCAACCCGGTGGACCATCTCAGCTTCGGCTACGGGCCGCACGGGTGCGCCGGCCAGGGCCTGGCGAAGCTTGAGGCCCACGCGATCATCGAGGCCCTGGCCCGCCGGGCGAAGGTGTTGGAGATTGGAGACGAGGTCCGCGTGCCCAGCAACATCACGCGCAGCCACGAACGCCTCGACGTCGTGAAGGCGGTGGCAGTGTGAGGATCGAGCTTGACCGCCCCCGCTGCGAAGGACACGGACTCTGCGAGGAAGCCGCGCCCCAACTCATGCACCTCGACGACGACGGCGAATTGGTGATCGACGTCCCCCTGGTCGACGAGGCGGAGCTGGCCGCTGCGAAAGCCGCGGTACGGGTGTGCCCGGTGGCCGCGCTGCGGTTGGCGGAAAAATGACCCTGAGGCGGATCGTCGTCGTCGGCAACGGCATCGCCGGGCTCACCGCGTGCGACTCGCTGCGTTCGAACGGGTTCGACGGCGAGTTGACCGTCGTCGGGGCCGAGCCGCACCACCCGTACAGCCGCCCGGCCCTCTCGAAGGCGCTGCTGCACGGCGACGGCGGGCTGCAAGCCCACGAGCTGCCCGAACCAACCCACGAAGCGACCGACCTCCTCGGGGTCAGCGCCACAGGCATCGACCCGGAGGCGAAAGTCATCCGGACCGACGGCGGCGATGAGCTGCCGTACGACGGCCTGGTCATCGCCTCCGGTTCACGGGCCAAGCGGCTTAGCCCGAGCCCGCTGCCCGAGAGCGCTCCCCGGGAGCTCACCCTGCGCACGCTCGAGGACGCGGTGGCGCTCAAGCAGCGGGTCTCGGGCCGCCCCTCGGTGATCGTGGTCGGCGGGGGACCCTTGGGCATGGAGATCGCGTCCGGCTGCCTGCACGTCGGTTGCGACGTCACGCTGGTCTCCGACGTGCAGCCCCTCTCGCGGCAACTCGGGGACCACCTGTCCGGGATCTTCACTGCCGCCGCCCGGCGCGGGTTGCGGTTCGTCGGCGGCAGCAGGGCGCGACTCATTGACTCCGGCTCGGGGGCGCGGGTTGCCCTTGCCGACGGCACCCGGCTTGAGGCGGACCTCGTCGTCACGGCCATCGGCGACGAACCGAACATCGAGTGGCTGGCCGGTTCGGGTCTCCTCGTCGACGGGGCGCTGCGCGTCGATTCGCGGGGCCGGGTCCGGCCGGACGTCGTTGCCGCCGGTGATGTGGCGTTCTTCCCGACCGGCCGCGGCCTGCGGCGCGTGCCGTTGTGGACCAGCGCCATCGACCAGGCCAAGGTCGCGGCTGCCGGCCTGCTCAACGGCGACGCGGCGCCGGAGCTCGACTTCCAACCGTACTTCTGGACCGAAGGATTCGGGCTATCCCTCAAGGCGATCGGCTTCACACCCGTGACCGGGGCGCCGGACTACCTGGAGCCGGGCGGCGAGCCCGACTCGATGCTGCTGCGCTGGGACAACGCGGACGGCGGCCCCGGAACCGCGGCGGCGATCAACTACCGCATCCCCATTCCCAAACTGCGCCGCCTCGCCAATGTAGGTTCGTCGGCGCTGCAACCGGCTACGCCGGCGAAGTCTTGATGCCGTCGCTGCGAGAAGCCCAAAAACAGCTGACCCGCGACAGGATCGTCGAACGGGCGCTCGAACTCTTCATCGACAAGGGATACGCGGCCACGACGATCGACGATATCGCCGCCGCTGCCGGCACCACCCGGGTGACCTTCTACGCGTACTACCCCTCGCGGAGCGATCTGATGAGGGACTTTATGGCGCGGGTGAACGCGGTCCTTGACCGCGCCGCCGGACCCGGCCACGCATCGACGGCCCCCGAGCTCGTGGACGTGGTCAGCGCGGGCGCGCTAGCGGGCATCCTCGACTGGCTCGAGTCGCGCGCAGCACTTTGGCCCGTCTTCCGCCCCTACCTGGATGTCCTCGACGAGGCTGCCGCCGTCGACCGCGAAGTGCGGGCCCTGGTCATGGGCTGGCGTGAGGAAGTAGTCTCCGACCTCGTCCGCGGCATGCAGCAGGCCGGCCGCTTCTCGGAGGAGACGCACCACGTCCGCGGAACGCTCGCGTTCACCCAGCTCAACTACGTCTCCACCCTCTGGACGAGCCGCACCTCAGAACCAAACCGTGGCCAGGCGCTCGGGGTCCTCGCCGAAAGCTGGTACCACCTGCTCGGCGACGCAGGCTGAGTAAAGACTTTTCAGATCGACGGCATTGGATTAGGGTGTGACGCACGGGAGAACCGTAAGCACCCTTACTATTTTCTGAGAGGCCTACATCATGAAGGCACAGACTCTTCTCATTGCCCCTGCCGTCGCGATTGGCGCGATGGCTTTCGCGGCCGGGCCGGCTGTAGCCCAGGACGGCGTGTGGCAGGCTGACCTTGCGCCGGCCAACAACAGCGGAACCGCCGGACAGGCGATGATCGAGATACACGGGCAGCAGGCAACGGTCAGCATGAACGTCTCGGGCGCCGCGGAAATCTGGATGAACGCACCGTTCCCACACGGCCAGCATATTCACATCGGCGGCCAGGGGTTGTGCCCCGGGCCGGCAGCAGACACCGACGGCGACGGCGTCGTCAGTTCACCCGAGGGCGAACCTTATGCCGGTGCCGTCAGTACCTCGCTGACAGTCCAGGGGGACACCAGCCCGGCCTCGATGGTGGCAACCGACCGCTTCCCCGCCGGCGGAGCCTACACCTATGAACGGACCCTGACCCTGGATCCGGCAACAATAGCGGCAATCCAGGCCGGAACTGCAACGGTGGAGGTCCATGGCGTAGACCCGAACAGGCTCCCTCCGGCTGCCCAGCAACAAATGAGCCCTGAAGCCCCGGGGCTGCCGCTGGCCGCCACACTTTCCGCGGCCTGCGGAACCTTGGTTGCTTCCCAGATGACCGGGCCGATGCCAGGCGGTGCCCCCGACACAGGCGTCGAGACCCCGGCGCAAACAGACGGAAGCGCGATGTCCCTCGCCGCAGGTCTGGGGGTTCTGCTTGCTGCAGGCGCTTCGGTGGCCGTCGCACGCAGGCGTTCCGCTCCCAAGGACTGACCGGCGTGAAGACGGCACGGACAGGGCCACCCTTCTTCGCCGGGCTGGCCCTTGTCCTGGCCGTGAATGCGGGGTGCGCTGCACCCTCCGCTACCGGGTCACCACCCCCACCCTCCCTACCCTCGGCCTCAGCACCCTCGACTTCCGCGCCCTCGGGCACCGCCGTCGAGCAGGCTCCCCGTGCGGCCCAAGGGCGTGAACCGGGGGAAAAGCCGGAACAGGCTGACAAGAAAACAGCCGCGCCCCAAGCCGCCGTTCCCGCTGCCGGCGGCGATTCCCCCGTGATGGAGAAAGCCAGGCCTTTAGCGTTGAGCATTCCCCGGATCGGGCTTAGCAGCGACATCATCGACCTCGCACAGCAGGAGGATCGCACCTTGGAGGTGCCGCCCGAAGAGGCCGGTTCCCCGGCAGGGTGGTACATCAATTCCCCGACGCCGGGGGAAAGGGGGCCCGCGATCCTCCTGGGTCACGTCAACGCCTTGGGCGGGGGGCCGGGCGTTTTCGCCAGACTGCAGGAACTGGTACCCGGAGACGAAGTCAGGGTGGAGCGCGAAGATGGCACGACGGCGGTCTTCCGGCTGACGGTCATCAAGCGATATGCCAAAGACAACTTCCCGGCCCTGCAGGTGTACGGGAATACCACTCAGGCAGAGATCCGGCTCATCACCTGCGACGGGTACAACCCGGAAAACGGCAGGTTCGAAGACAACCTTGTTGCCTACGGGAAACTTATCGCCGCCACCCCAGGCGCGGGGGACAAGGGCTGAACGTGCTGGCAACTGCCCGCCACCGTTCCGACCCATCACCGAAGACCAGCCTTGACCGAACGCCCGCCCCTTCCGCCTGCGGCTTTTCAACATACTTGAATCGCGGTCCTCGCCCTGAGTTCCGCGTCGAGGCGGCCGCCTGCCGATGCGAGGGTGGACTTAAGGGATCCGCGTTCCTGGTCCACCGGAACCAAGGTAGCGCCGGGCAAGCGTGCTGGTGAGCTTTCCGGCGGCGGTGAGGACGAGCAGGGTGGCGCCTGTCCTGCGCAGCGCGGTTTTTCTTCTTCCGTGCCAGCCGCCTCCTGTTGCTGGCTTTGGGTGCGAGGGCTGCGGCGAGTAGAGGTTTCCCGCGGTCGTGGGCGCCGGCTCGCTGCGCGAAAGATGTGTCCTGTTAACCTGGGCCGCCATGGCGCCTTCCATCAAGCGCGGGGTGAGCCTGTGCTGCAAGGCCATGACCCGTCCAAGCGGTCCGACGACGGCTTCCGCGCGAGGGGAGACCGCCAGCGCGGTGATGGCTTTGGCAACCCGTTCCGCCGTGTACACCGGCGGCATGGCAAGGGCCTTGCGGCCGGTGTAGTTACCGGCGTGCTGGAAGAACGGGGTGTCGATGGTTGCCGGCAGAAGCGTGCAGACCCTGAGGTTTTTCCTGCCGGTGAGCCGCAGTTCCGAGCGCAGGCTAACGCCCAGGGCGCGGATGGCGGCCTTGGACATCGAATAGGCGGAGGTGTAGGGCTGGGCGATTTCCCCCACGACGGAGGAAACGTTGATGACCACTCCCGCTCCCTGCTGCTGCATCTGCGCTAGCGCGGCCCTGCACCCGTGCACGTAGCCCATCACGTTGACGTCGATGAGGCGCCGGAAGTCCTCGACGGGTGCCTTCAGGAACGGAGCGAAAAAGCTGACCGCGGCGTTATTGACCCAGACGTCGATTCTGCCGAAGCGTGTTACCGCTCGGTCCGCGAGTTCCTGCACGGCGGCCGCGTCGCTGACATCGGTCGGCACTGCCAGTGCTTGCGCCCCGCGCCGTTCACATTCGACGGCAAGCGTTTCCAAAGCCTGTGCCTGGCGGGCCGCGAGCACGACGCGGGCGCCCTTCTGGGCGAAACGGAGGGCAGTGGCGCGGCCTATTCCGCTTGACGCACCGGTGATCACAACGACGGAATCCTTGATGCGCATCGAAGCTCCTCCTCGATGTAGGCCCGATGCCCGCTATGGGCAACTCTGGGTTCAAAAGCCCGTGTTTATAAGTATGCTTACGGTTTTGGTAACTCGCTAGCCATGGCTTTCGCGGTCCGCAGGGGAGGCCCCCTGATTATCGGGACTTCTGGTGTGGCCATCTGCCCCGCCAACGATGCCAAGCCCCTCCTGTGAAATCACCTGATGCATTACTTCACCGGTGCCAGCCTCGGCGCCCTGAGAGGAGTGTGGGCCGCCACGGGCATTCGCGGACTGCACGCCAATATATGGCACACCGTGATGCGACTGGGCTTTGACCAAACAATTGAGAACGCCACCGGTGCCGGGTCACCACCAAAGACCTGGCCCGCCGAGGAGAAAGCCGTGGACGTCCTCCACAAAACGCTATTTTCAATGGTGACCGGAATGGTGGCCGACCGAATGCTGCCCCCGACGTTGGCCTCATCCCGCGGGCGCACCAGTCACTGAATTGTCTTGCCCTGGAACTGTTGCCCTAAGCCTATTCCGCCCATACTCTGAGCTCAACGACAGGAGACAAGTATGGAATTCGCCATCATTGTTGGCATCCTTTGTGCGGCATGTATCGCCTGGGTGGTATTGGGTGCCCGCGCCGACCGCCGACCAGTAAAGGGTGCCCGGGCTCCTGCTAGCACGGATGCAGCCAGCACGGGGGCTTTCGGAGCCACTGCCTACGGCGGAGATGTCGGGGGCGGTGGCGGCGACTGCGGCTGACAGGAAGGTCAGGCTGCCGCCCTTTGCCGAGGCAGCCTGAATTTACGCGTCTAGTCGCCGCGTCCGGCTTCAGTACTGATGCATAGCCGGTTGCCTTGGGCATCAGTGGCAACTACCCACATGGGCGCATGTTCATCATCGAGTGTTGCACCAACGCTTACCAGGGCATCCAGAGTCGAGCTGCTTTCGCTGAAGGGGACGGTGACGTCCAGGTGAAAACGATTCTCGCTCGGACGCTGGGACTCCTGAAACCAAATGGCCGGACCCCTGCCATAGGGATCGATCAGGCTTCCGTCTTCGTGCCTCTTGTAGCCCAGTGCCGTCCGCCAGACTTCCGAAATGGCTTCCGAGGCATCTGTGTCTATGGCTATCTCCACTGTTCGCAAGAGTTCCGGCAGGGGCGTGACGCCAGTGGCTTGGGCCTGCCGCGATATTGAACGAGCCAGCGTCACGTCACGCGCCGTCACCCTGTCGCCGGCATCATGCGAAGTGAGCGTGATGAACAGTGTGTCGTACCGCCAGTCCACATCAGGGTGGTGGTCGGATTCCTGTGCCAGCCGGCCAATGGCGGAAAGCAAGTCCAAGGCAGCTGCGGATGATTCGCATTTAACTGCGGTCCGCAAAGCACCCAAACCGTAACGCCAATCCGGCAACTGGAGCAGATTTGCTTGGATTTGCTCCTGGCTTAGGACATCTCTTGCTGGCATGATTTTTCCTCCGCGTTTCGAGTTAGCTTGAGATTATCCAAGCTATCTGGAATGCCGGAGGGCGCGCTCTCCGAATATGCTTGGGTCCGGTTCTGACCTCGTCACCTGGTTTGCTGTGTGTAACGATATCCGGAGCCCGTAGTTAGGTTAAGGCGACCCATCCAGGTCATATTCTCCTTTATGCAGATGGTTGGTTACTCGCTTTGGGCAAGCGCGTCGTTGACGAGTTTGATGAGTTCGTCCTGAGCTTCTTCCTCGATGTCGACTCCGATTTTTACTGCGGTGGCCGCGAGGGATCCTTGCGTTCCGGCTACGGACATGACCTTCTGGCTTCGCCCGTTCGGCAACTTCTGGGTGGTGATGGAGCCGAGGGACTGCTCACCGTCTGTGATCACGTCCAGTGGGGTGATCTTGCTGCTGATTTTCTGTCCTTCCGCTTCGATTTCGAAGTCGGCGCACTGCTGCATGGATTCTTGTGCTTGTTCGAGCTGCTCGGCGACGACTTGCGGGTCTTTGACGGCGACGAGGGTGATGACGGTCTGAGACTTTTCTTCGGCTGAGTGGCTGGCTCCGGCGGCGTAGGTGCTGCCATCGGGTATCCGGGTCTGTTCGGTCGCGAACATGGAACAGGCTTCAGGGGTAATGGTCGCGTTCGCCAGCAATTCCTTCGCGGCCGTGAGTCCCTGATCGATTTGTGCCGCCGGAACGACTGAAAGTTGTTGGCCCTGCGCGTCTTCCAGACCCGCGATCACTTCCTTGAGGTCGTCGTTGGTGTATGTTTTGGCCGCCGAGGTGGTCTGCGGTGATGGGGCGGTAGGGGACGTGGCCGGCTCGGCGGTCCCTTCCGGGGCTGCTTCACCTCCGCAGGCTGTGAGCATCAGCATTGCGGACAGGAGCACTGCGTAAACCCCGGTTGTGCGTGCCATTCTTACCGTCTCCCTCGGTTCGCCGGTCACACCGGCCGTGGACGCGCCGGCATGATGCGCGGCGTAGGGCGTATTCTGCGCGGGTCCTCTTATGAAAAGCTTGTTCCAGCATTCCCCCCGTCCATCGGGAAGCTTGCGGAGGCCAGCGGGACTTGCTGGGTGCTGCGCCGAGAAAGCTATTCCACATGCAGGCAACAGTTCTGCGGAGGCACCATAGGCCAACCAGCGTGCCGCAGTTGCGCAAAGACGCCGGATGGTGCGATTCCGCCCGGCCGGATCCTACCCCTGGCCATCGTGTTCGGCCGGCATTTCGTCTGCCAGTGCCGAGGAGGGATCGGGCAGGGTTTGGGCGTTGTAGTCGACGACCTGCCACCCGCGGTCCGGGTGCCTTTCCAGCACCGTCCAGGCGCAGTTGGCCATGCCGGCAAACATCTCGCGCATGTGGGCCGGGGCGTCGAAGAAGGCCAACAGCCCGCTTCGGAGCGCGGCACCGTGCCCCACCAGGACGCCCGTGCCGCCCGGGGCCAGTTCTGCGGCGGCGTCCTGCATGACCGACTTCATCCGCCCGTTGACTTCGGAGGGCAGTTCTGCTCCGGGCACCCGGTAGTTCTCCTCGCTGAAGAACTTCTCGTAGATGCTCGGATGCCGTTCCCGGAACTCGGCAAAGGTGGTGCCTTGCCTGATGCCCACATGGTACTCGCGCAGCCGCTTGTCCAGCATCGGTTCCAGCCCGGTTAGCGCGGCCAGCTCTGCAGCAGTGTGGCGGGCGCGTTCCAGGTCGCTGGACCAGATGAAATCGGGTTGGAACGTTGCCAGCAGCCGGGCAGCCTGTTTGGCCTGGACACGGCCGGTCGCATTGAGCGGGATGTCGGCATGGCCCTGGGCCTTTTCCAACACGTTCCAGTCGGTTTGGCCGTGCCGCCACAGCACCAGGCGGGGCCGATGGACGCCGCCGCCGGCGGGGACCTGCTGCTGCATCAATTCTCCTCACTGCCGCCGCCTCGCGCAGACATTGCCGACCCGTGTGCACCGGCATCCGCAGCCCTTTCTGGGGGCCGGCCGTCCCTGCCAATCTCGCGGAAACTATTCACAGGGCAGGATCCGGCCCCGTAGGCTTCGACTTGATCCTACCGACAGCCGGCCTTGGGGGATGAACCGGCGCTCGATGAGAGGAAGCCGGAATGCGGGCAGACGTTCTGGAGTGGTTCTCCGCGAAAAATTATCAAGGCAAAAGCTTCGACCGGCACGAACTCGTGAAGCGCAAGGCCGGCCAGCGGATCAGCGTGGTACTTCCGGCCAAGAACGAGTCGGAGACGGTCGGGTCGATCGTGACCGCTTTGCGCAGGGAACTTGTCGAGGCGGTACCGCTGCTGGACGAGATCATCGTGATCGACTCCAACTCCACCGACGACACCTCCGCCGTGGCCGCGGCCGCCGGCGCGAAGGTTGTCCACCAGGACCTGATTCTGCCCGGCACCGGATGCACTCCGGGCAAGGGCGAAGCCTTGTGGAAATCTCTGGCCATCTCCAGCGGCGACCTTCTGGTGTTCATGGACTCGGACCTGCGCCGGTTCGATGCACAGTTTGCCGTCGGATTGATCGGCCCCCTGCTAACCGATCCTCGGACCCACTTCGTCAAGAGCTACTATGACCGGCCGCTCGACGACGGGGTCAAAATCATGCCGGCGGGCGGAGGCCGGGTCACGGAACTGGTGGCGCGCCCCCTGCTGAACCTGTACTGGCCCGAACTGGCCGGGATCGTCCAGCCGCTGGCCGGCGAATATGCCGGCCGGCGCAGCCTGCTCGAACGCATACCCTTCGTCTCCGGCTACGGGGTGGAAACCGGCATGCTGATCGACGTGTTGGAAGCCGTGGGCCTGGACGGGATGGCCCAGGTGGACCTGGGCGAGCGCTGCCACCGCAACTCCACTGACGCCGAACTGGCCCGGATGGCCCTGCAGATCCAGCTCACCGTGCAGGCCCGGCTGCACCGCCGAGGCCTGGCCCCGGCTGCTCCTCTCGCCGTCGAGCTGACACAGTTCATGCGCCAGGGGGAGGACTACGTCGGGCAAACCTGCACCGTTGAGGTGTCCGAACGTCCGGCGATGCTGGACGTGGGCCAGTACCGGCTCGCGACCGGGCACGTGGCCTGAGCCGTGCGGATCCTCATCAACGCCGGCCCCTGGTTGCCTGTCCCGCCACGCGGCTACGGGGGCATCGAAACGGTGGTCGCCACCCTGATTCCGGAGTTGCGCCGCGCCGGGGTGCATGTCACCCTCGCGACGGTGGGTCCGAGCACCATCGAGGCCGATGCCTACCTGTGCCCGCTCGACGAACCCCAGTTCGCCTCGATCGCCCTGCCCTACAACCAGGTCTCGGGTATCGCCCACGCGCATATGCACGGCGTTGTGCAGGCCATGTACGACGGCGGCGCCTGGGACCTGGTGCACGACCACCTCGAGGTGGTGGGACCGGCGGTGTTCGCCGCCATGGGGCAAGCTGCGCCGCCGGTGCTGCAGACCCTGCACTGGGACCTGGCCAAGCACGGCGCGTTCTATTCGTCCTTCAACGGCCGCGGCCGCATCCGGTTCGCGGCGGTCTCGCAGTCCCAGTTGGAGCGCGCACCAATAGCGCTGCAGCGCCAGACGATCGGCGTCGTCCCGCTGGCCGCTCCGCCCGCCCTGGACGTCCACGCAGAGAGCGCCGGTCACGCCCTGGTGCTGGCCCGCATCACCCGCGACAAGGGGCAGGACGCCGCGCTCAGGATCTGCCGCCTGGCCGGCCTGCCGCTGGTACTCGCCGGTCCCGTCGCCGGAATCAACGACCCGGCCGAGCTGGACCGCCGGCTGGCCGAAGGGGACCCGCACCTGGCCTCCCACCCGGACGCCAGGTACTTCCGGGAGGAGGTCCGTCCGCTGCTCGACGGCGGCCGGTACCGCTGGATCGGCGGAGTCGAAGGCGAAGCGAAGGAACACGTCCTTCGCTCGGCCCGGGTGCTGCTGGCCCCCAACCGGTGGGCCGAACCCGGAGCCACCGGGGTAGTGGAAGCCCTCTCCCGCGGCATACCCGTGGTGGGGACGCCGCTGGGAGTGTTGCCCTCGCTGGTGGACCACGGCCGCACCGGTTTCCTCGCCGCCGATGAGCAGGAAATGGCCCGGTTCCTGCAGGAACTGGACAATATCCGCCCACAGGACTGCATCGACGCGGCAGCGGCATGGACACCCGAGGCGATGGCTGCCAGTTACCTGCGCCTGTACGACCAACTCATCCAGGAGGCCACATGATCGTGAAAGTAGCCTTGATCGGGGCCGGCTCCGTCGGGCGGCGCCACGTCGGCGTCCTGCAGGAGCTTGGCGCCCGGATCACCAGCGTCACCGACGCGCATGCGGCTGCGGGGGAGAAGCTGGGGCGTGAAGTGGACGCCCCGGCCTTCACCAATCCCGAGACGGCCCTCGACCACACGGAAGCGGACGCCGTCTACGTGTGCGTTCCGCCGTTCGCACACGGGCCCGGTGAACGGGCCGCGCTTTCCAGGGGACTGCCGCTGTTCGTGGAAAAGCCGGTGGGCCTGGGCCGGGAAACCGCGGAGGAAATTGGAGCGCTCGTGGAAGCGGCTGGCGTCGTCACCGGCACCGGCTACCACTGGCGCTGCATGGACGCCGTCGGACATGCCCGTGGCCTGCTTGCGGAGGCCCCGGCCCTGCTGGCCAACGGCTACTGGCTGGACAAACGGCCGCCGGTTCCCTGGTGGGGGCGCATGGACCGCTCCGGCGGTCAGGTGGTCGAGCAGCTCACCCACGTCCTGGACACCGCGCGCTTCCTGCTCGGCGAAGCCGTGGAGGTCTACGCCGCCGGGGTGCGCGGGACGGAGACCGGGCATCCGCCGGGCGACGGATCGGGGCCGGAGCCGGACGACGTCGACGACGTCGACGACGCCACCGCGGCCACCGTCCGCTTTGCCAGCGGGACCGTGGCCACGCTGGCGGCGACCTCGGTGCTGGCCGCCAAGCACCGCGCGGCTCTGCACATTGTGAGCCGCGGCCTGTACCTGGAGCTGTCCGAGGCCGGCCTGAGCAGTTTCGACGGCACGTCGCGCACGGATCTGGGCTGTGCCGAGGACCCCCGCATCGCGGTCGACCGGGAATTCATCCAAGCAGTCCGCGGTGAACGGGAAAGCACCCGCGCACCCTATGCCGAGGCCCTGCGCAGCCACCGGCTCGGCTGTGCCATTGCCGAATCGGCCCGCACGGGGCTGCCGGTGAAGCTGCCCGAAGAGCGGCCGGCCACGGCAGGGGCAGCGCCATGAGGAACCGGCGCAACCTCGTCATTCCTGCAGCAGGAGCCTTGGAGATTGTGGAGGAGCGGCTGCCCGAAATCCCTGACGGCGGGCTGCTGCTCGAAACCCTCGTCACCGGCCTGTCGGCTGGCACGGAACTGGCCTTCGTCAAGGGCGACCACCCCGGGTTGCGGTCCCGCCTGGATCACGAGCTCGGTCTGTTCCTGCAGGACTCGGCCGAGGCCGCCTATCCGATCCGCCGGCTGGGCTACATGGAAGTCGCACGGGTCGCCCAATCCCGCACCCCGGCCTTCGCCGAAGGGGACGTCCTTGCCACGGCCTATGGCCACGCCACCGCGCATGTGGCCGACCCGCTGCGCGAGCATCTGGTGCCACTGCCGGACGACCTGGACCCGCTGCTGGGCGTCTTCGTCGCACACTTCGGGCCCATCTGTGCCAACGGCCTGCTGCACGCGGCGGCTGATGAAACCGGTGGACAGGTCCGCGCGCTCGGCGACGGGGTGGACGGCCGGCTGGTGCTCGTCACCGGAGCCGGCCCCATCGGGCTGGTCACCGCCCTGTTCGCCCGCTCTCTCGGCGCGCGTGAAGTCGCCGTCGCTGACTCCGACCCCCGCCGCCGGCAGCTGGCCGAAGAGCTGGGCTTCCTGGCCCTCGACCTGAATGACGACCCCGGCAAAATCCTGAAAACACGATGGCGCCACGGTCCCGGGGACCGTGGCGCCGACGTCGTCTTCCAATGCCGGGGTCGCCCCGAAGCGCTCCACGCCGCCCTCCGCGCGGCCCGCCCGCAGGGAAGCATCATCGACCTGGCCTTCTACACCAGCGGAGCCGACGCGGTGCGGCTGGGCGAGGAATTCCACCACAACGGGCTCAACCTGCGCTGCGCGCAGATCGGCAGGGTGCCGCGCGGACTCACGGGACAGTGGGACCGGGCGCGGCTCTCGGCCGAAACCATCAAGCTGCTCGGCACCCACGGTGACACGATCCGCAAGCACCTGATCTCCGACGTCGTACCCTACGAAGACGCGCCGCTGCTAATGCACGACGTCTCCCGCCGCCGACGGCACGTCCTGACCGCCGTCTTCGCCGTGGCCCCCGCGTTCCTGTGAGCACGGCTGGCAGGCACCCGCGGGACTAGCGCAAGCGGCATTCAACTATCACCACACGACGTCCTCGCCGAAGGTGTCCAGCCGGAAGCTCTGCTGTGGCCGTTCGTCGACGACCTCGAAGGCGAGGGTCTCGGTGTGTTTGTTGCCGTAGCGGTCGGTCCAGACCACCTCGGCCAGGTGCATGCCGTTCTCGAGGTCGGCCGAAAGCGGGATGCGCCACAGGTGCGGGGACCCATCGGCGAGGTTGCCTTCCACCGGGCGCGGTGCGGAGGGTCCGTAGACCTGGCCGTTGTACAGGTGCAGGCCCTGGGCCTCCGGGTTTCCCGAGGTCGACTGATAGGACATCCGGGCGCTGGTGAGCTGGCGGATCAGCGCTGACGGGTCGGACCACTCGACGCCGCGCCGCACCTCTTCACCCGCCGCCGGCTGGGTGATCTCCGCGGTGACGGGTTCGGCGCCGTCGATCGAGACGGTGACGGTGGAGTCGGTGGTGCCCGCCCAGACGTTGGCGGTCAGGTAGGTGCCTCCGTCCAGGTCCTCGCGGGTGATCATGTTCTGGTCCCCGAGATCCCCCAGGGTGAGCGGGGGCACCGCGTCCTTGTGCTTGTTCTCCCAGGTGACGGGGTGCTCGTCGCGCCAGTCGATCAGGGTCTGCGCCCAGTGGCGGTAGTGCGGGGAGCTCACGCCCAGGCCCATCTGGTCGCCGTCCCGGCCGGTGGCATGGAAGGCGTGCCGGTAATCGGTGCCGGAGAAGTCGAAGGTCCAGAAGCCCGGCAGCGCGCCGTCGCCCTGGAAACTCATCGGCTGGCCGTCGACGTCGTAGTCCCCGGCGTACCAGTCTCCCGACACGGCGCCGGCGACGATGTGGTCGAACGGCACCGCCTTCACCCCAACGGCCTCCTCCCACGCCCCGAGGGAATCTCCCTCGGCCATCGACTCGACCCAGTGCGAATGGCCGGACAGGGACAAGGCCTCGCGTCCTTCGAGGAGGTCATAGAGTGTGCGGACGTCGTCGGTCTGGTGCTGGGCGCTGTCGGCACCGGAGTGGGACACCAGCGGGATGTGCGTGGCGACCACGACGCGCTTGTCCTTGGGCACGGTGGCCAGATCCTTCTTGATCCAGGCCAGGGTGTCTTCCCCGAGGCGGCCGTTGTACGCCGGGGCGCCGGCCGGGTCCTCGCAGGCCGGCCGCTTGCCGTCCGCGTTGTCGTCCTCGGGCGTGCACGGGTATTTCACGTTGTTCAGCGCCAGCACGTGTACCTCGCCGACATCGTAGGAGTAGTTCTCCGGTCCCCAGTGCTGCCGGTAGGTATCGAACGACCACCGGGCGTCCGTGGCATCGAAGTCCAGGTCGTGGTTGCCGGGGATCGCGCGCACGGGCATGCCCATCAGGCCCAGGGCCTCCTTCGCCCGGTCGTACATGCCCAGGTCATCGCCGGCGATATCGCCCAGCAGCAGGGCGCCGCAGTCGGCGGCATCATAGGCAGCCGCTTCCCGCAGGGCGCCGTTGCGCGCGTGGGAGATCTCCTGATTGGAGTAGGCCTGCGGATCGGCCAGCACCAGGCACCGAATGTCCTCGCCGGCCGAGGAGGGGTTCTTGGTCAGCGGGAAGTTCACCGCGGCGGGCAGTTCCCCGGTGGGCTCCAGGCCGCCGAAGCGCAACTCCTGCTCGGTGGTGCCCTGGGGGGCGTGAGTGTAGGAGAACTGCGCGATGTTGTTCTCATCGACCGGGGTGTCCCAGTCGGCGGGCTTGGTGACGAAGAAGGTGTCCTTGTTCTGCGCCGGCAGTTCGTATCGGCCTTTGGCATCGGTCTGGACCACCTCGCGGCCGTTAGACACCGTCACCCCCGAGATGCCCTTCTCGCCCTTATCCCGGACCGAGTTCCGGTTGGCGTCATCGAAGACCACGCCATCCAAAACATCCTCCCCGGTCTCGCCCTCGGTGACGACTTCGGGACCGCCGACGTACGTCGTGGGGTCCACCGCATCATCGACGGGCTTGTCCCCGCGACCCTTGGCGGCGGCATGGGCCGGCGGGCTGCCCTCCGCGCTGGAGTGCTCCGGCGGATCCGCCGCAGCGATCTGCACGCCGAAAAACGCAAGCGGTGCCAGCAAGGCCAGGGCGGTGCCGCCCGTCAGGGCACGACGACGCCGGGAGACAGGGGAAGACATACAGAATCCTTTCGCGAGGGTGATTGCTGTTGGAAGCAATCCCTCAAGCTAGGACTTCCGTATGACGGACCGGCCCCTGTTCCGCCACGCCCGGGTGAACGGGCGGCAAAGCCTGGCCTGCGCGGGCTCAAGTTGCCGGCACTACCTCGGTAAATGAGCCCTCGCAGCACCGCTTTCGCTCGTTGGTTCATGTACCGCCGTCATTGGCCTGTGCGGTCCTTTCCGTACCTGATCGTTCCGCCGCTGCACAGCTGAGGCCCACACCAAGGTCACCCAACGGACCCCGCCCTACGTTGCCTTCGGGCCTGGGGAAGATCAGCTCACCGCCGCCTGGACGGGTTGCCCGCCAACTAACAACCATCCCTGTGCAGTGTCTTACCACCGAATCCCGCCACACTTGTGGCCGCGGTCCCGTTCCGCCGCGCAAGAGTCGGCTCGTTCGTGCACGCGGAGAATGCCGCCCGGGGACACCCCAACGAACATATGCGCCGTTATCGGCGTCGCCTTATGGGAGGCTGCTCGTCGCCCTCCTGTCGCATTGCAATGACTAGGACCCCGGTATCGGCATCCCGAGTTACGCTTTCCTGCCTGCCAGCCACTTCTTCGGCTGGTTCAAGGACGGCGTAAATATCTACTCCTCGGAAAGCATGAGCGAAAGCGCAACTGGTCGAGTCGCCTCACGTGAAATCATGTTTCGGCTCGACAACGGGTAAGCCACTAGACCGGAAGCGCGCCCCGTGAACTCTCTCCGCGTGGGCGGGTTTCTTTCGCTTCAAGCTCAGGACAAAGTAAAGGTCGAATCAAGTTATCCTCAATAGGTTTAATCGACCACAACATCTAGTACTCCGCATCCCATGAACGACACGCCGAGGAAGCGGCGACACGATACTTTCCCCAGCTGTGGGCAGGGAATCCACAGGCTGTGGACGACGGATCGAAAAGCCCGAAAATTCAACTGTTTAACCACCAAAGATATCCCCGTGGGCTGTGGATAGTCATGGGGACGGAATGACATACTTGTAATACATCATCTTGGGGTTCCGATTGGCCGGAACCACTAGATGTAGTGTTTATGTCAGCAAGAAAGAAAGGCCTCAGCCGACACAATGTCTCTGAGGACCAAGGTGCCAGACTGAGGCCGGGATATCTCGGGAAAGATGCCCCAAGCCTACAGGCTCAGACGCACCGCGACTAAATGGCGCGGTGCGGGCGAGCCGGTGTGTCTCACCGCCTCTTGCGGGAAGGCAATTCAATGAGTAAGCAACTCAAGCCCGGTAATACTGCCCCAGCTTCAGGGCAGTACGAAATGGTTGGTCCTCGCGGGGGTCGGACGAACGTCGAACGGACAGTAGTCAAAGGCGAGACGCTGCCGCCGACCGAACGCGCAGGACAGAGCTATATCTTGGCTGACCGGAGCAAAAACGGTGCAGGACGTAGCAAGTAATGCGCCGGGAAAGGTCGCTAACTGACCTTCCGGAAGACGGCGAATGCCAGTTCTTCGAGGGATCTCTTGCAGACCCACGCGGGTATTGGGCGACTTACAACCTCGCCACCCGCGAATGGGTACGCGACAGGTAACCCGCGATTAGCAGTAGTAGCCAGCCCCGCCAAAACAATCTCCCCGGCGGGGCTGGCTACTGACCACTCTCTCCCGGTCACGCGGGCAAAACGCATGCTGCTACTTATACGTCACCCAGTCATCGCCATCTTTCAGCCACAGGTCCTTATGCTGCGGGCAGCATTGGGATCCTGACACCGAAGTGGACTTCGTGGACCTCCCAAACGCGCAACACGCCCGTTCCCTGGGAGCGCCGCCTTTCACAGGACATTTGACGTGAGGTCGGATGGTGCGGTCGGGCCAGCGCTATCTGTCCCAATTCATTGTCGGGCCTCGTGTCGGCGACCCGGCGGTACATCCGCGCCGTCGTATCAAAGGACCGGTTATCAGGACTGGGCTCCCGCCCGCCGGCGTTGGCACGCACTCGCGGTGACTTTGAAACCGCACTGTCTCACCAATGCATCCAACCCCTCCAATTCTCAGCAATTAGGACCCGGGTCTTTGATGGGACGGGGAGTGATGGGCTGGGATGACCAAAATGCTCGTGGCCATCAACTGATCGACAGGCTGCTCTGTGGACTGCAATCCGGCATTGGTGGAGGAAGGCTTGGCCGCGCTGGCCTGCGGAGCCTTCCACACATCCGCAGCGGCGGACGCTCCTACTTCAACACCACCCCCGGAGGCGCCTTGGCCCAAACCGAGTTCTTGAGCGACTTCGCAGTAGCGGTGATAGCACGGTCATACAAGCCCACAATGTTGTTGGTTGTAAAAGTTCTTTATTCAAAGACATGAAACTACTTGTGGGTACACGATCCTTAACCGGTCCACGTCCCTCTGCGAGCCGCCCCTACGGTTGTCGAAAACAGTCCTGCCCCTTTCTTTCGGTCAGGAACAGAGTTCACAGCACTGGAGGCATGAATGAGCGTTTCAACGGAACTGGACAACCGCCCGTCTGAGGGGGGCCGACCGGCCGGCAATCCGTTCCGGCTCGGGTTCTTCACCCAAGTGCATGGGGTTGACGGGCAATCGACGCGCGAGCTCTACGCCCAGCTTCGCGACACGATCGTGGCCGCGGAGGAGCTCGGATACCAGAGCGTGTGGGTGGGCCAGCACCACTTCGGGCTCGGCAGCGGCAGGCTTCCGTCCCCGCTGACGTTCCTTGCCGGGGTCGCGGAGCGGACCAGCAGCATCGAGCTGGGCACGGCGGTCACGGTCCTGCCGCTGGAGGACCCGGTGCGTCTGGCCGAGGACGCGGCGGTGCTGCACGAGCTCTCCGGCGGGCGGGTCAACCTGGGCCTGGGCAGCGGCGGAGGGGACCAGGCTGCGTTCGCCGCGTTCGGCCACGACTACGAGGACCGCCGGGAGCTGTTCGACCGGAACCTCGGGGTCTTGCACCAGCTGTTCGGGGGCGGCTCGCTGACCCCGGAGGACGACGCCCGCCGGCTCTACCCCCAGGCGCCGGGGCTGCGCGAGCGGCTGTGGCATTCGGCGGGCACTCCCGAGCGGGCGGCCGCCGCGGCGCGGGCCGGCGACGGGCTGCTGATCGGCACGTTCTCTGATCACCCGGTCCACGCGCAGAAGGCGAAGATCGCCGCCTACACCGCGGAGTGGCGGCGGGTCCACGGGGACTCGAAGAAGCTGCGCATCGGCGCGCTGCGGTTCACATACGTGGGTGACAGCCGCGAGGCCATCCAGCGCCAGGTGGAGGACGAGCTGCGCCAGTGGCGCGAATTTGCCGATGCCTACGAGCCGACCCTGGCGCCGCTGGACACCGCCGGGTACCTGGAGCGGGTGACCCGATACGGAACCGTCCAGGACGTGGTGTCCGACCTGCGGGCGGACCCGGCGCTGCTGGGCCAGGTCACCGACTTCCTGCCCACGGTGGGGCTCTATCCGGCCGCCGGGGACAGCACTCCGGGCGCGGACCTGGACATCAAGCGTCTGGAGGTCTTCGCCCGCGAAATCGCTCCGGCCCTCGGCTGGAGCCCCACGGCCGAGGCGGGGAAATGATATCGGCACCTGAATCGGCGGTGGCTTGATGAGTACTGCGACAAGTGGCCATGGCGGGCCGGTTGCCACCGAGCCCACTACACGCCCCACTGTAACTCTCAAAGTGTCAGGTTAGAATCTAAAACTTTCGCCAAGCTGTGCCATTAAATAGCAAATCAACCCTATATAGACATCTTTTCGAATCCCTTGCTGACGTCAGGTTAAGGTGTGCTCTAGCCTGACGTGTTAGTTGACCATGAGCCGAATGGCGCGTTCCCGGAAGATCTGGAATCGCCATGGCGTCTATGCATGTCTCGGGCACCAGCTACGGCCGAACTCCCAGGGCTGATCCCAGCCATCGGGCCGATGCAGCAGGGGCGTTGGCCCATTTGGCCTACCTCGATTTCGTAGGAGCCAGGACCATGCGGGACATCCCAACCGCAGCGAAGATAGTCCAGGGCTCTCGAGAATAGAAAGTGGGGCCCGCCGCGCGGGCCCCACTCATTTCTGCCGGAAACAATGCTGCAGGGAGACTTTACCCACCTGGACCGCCTCGTTTGTCCGTGGTGACGCACTACTCGATCTCCTCCGCCTAGGCGGCTGAACTTCATTAGGCAGGGTTCGACGTTCCTACACCAGCCGGTTCACCTCCGGGCAACAATGTCCAGCTGTTCGGGCCCTCCGATAAAGCCCGACTGGCCCCACAAGGCGTGTTGGTTGGCCCAACGCAGTCACTGTTTCGTGATGGCTTACAGGACAGTTTCTGCGCGATGTCTCAAAGGCTCTGGCATGGAGCTGCCGCTGATTAGTCTGGCCGCACTCGTCGGAAAGCTACCAGCAGGCCTTCTGACGTGCGCGCCAGATCATCCTCAATCACAGTGATCCTATGCAGTTGTGTCGGCTGGCCCGCCTTCGTGCCGATGATTTGCAGGTAGGCGAGACACTTGAGGGAATCGCCCGACATCTGTTTCACCTGCAGGTTGGTGACCACGTGGCGGAGGACTTGATTGTTCAGGCGGCAATCTGCCGCGAATTGTTCGGCAAACCTGGCCAAGGCCCTCCGGCCCTCGGCAGGTGCCGGGTAGGTCGGAGAGCTGAAAATTCCGTCCTCTGTGAACGTTGCCGCCCACCCTAGGGCGTCTCCGGAATCAATGGCATGACTCTGCAAACCGTAGAGCTGATTTGTGGCCACGACGTCGTCGGTCGTAGCGGCGGTTCCGCGGAAATCAGTAATCATGTCGCTCCTGAGAAATTGTTCCCTTCCATGTCGTTCGCTCCTGCATCGTCTCTATAGGACGGTGAGAACGAGCCAGGCCAACGGCGGGCCCAGCAGGACCATTGCGCCAGCCCAGAGCAGCATGGATCGCATGAGTTTCGGGCGGGCTTCGGTTTCAACGGAGGCGAGTGAGAGCGCCCCGATGATGCCAATGGGACTTGCGTCAACGATCGTGGAGGAGATGGTCACCGGCCCGACAACTGACAGGGTGCTCATCTCGGGACCGATTAGCGGGGTGGCCAGCTGCAATGATGCCCCGATGGTGGTGATCGACGACGCGAAGGCCGAGATGATGCCGCTGAGGAATGACAGTGCCAGGACAGAGGCGACGTCAGAGCCCATGCTCGCCAGCAAGTTGCTGATGGCATCGACAGCGCCGATCTCCGTCAGCACGCCGAAGTACACAAGAACGCCCGCCAGCATGAGGATGACACCCCAGGGCATCTTGCCAACGAAGGAGTTGTCCTTGCGTTCGAAGCACAGGGTCAAGGCGAGGCCGAGGCCCAGGGCCGTGTATCCGATATCCCATCCGAGGCCCAGAGCCAGCACGACCAATGCGATCAGAGCCGTGATTGTGGCCAGCTGATACCGGTTGGGCCGGGGATGTGCCAGCTTTGCGCCGGTCCCCGCGGCATCCTGTTCGCCTTCGCCGCCAGACCCCCGGGAAGCGATGGGGGCCGAGTGCGCTCCTCCTGCGCCGACAGTGACCAGCTCGGGCTTCGCCATGACGACTCGCTTGGTGCGCACAAGCTTCAGTCCCCCAAAGGCGAGGTAAGCGACAGTGGCGACGGCGCCGTTGACCACCAGATGACTCAGGAACAGCTGCATGGTGATCGGGTCGATTCCTGCATCGGTGAGCACCTTTGCAGTAAACACGCCCGGCGTGGCAAGGGGACCGAAGTTACCGGCCAGAATGCCATGGATCACCATGATGGCCATTAGGAAGCGGTTGATTCCGTGGTCCCTGGCCAGGCGCATGGCAACGGGAACAATCAGTGCCGCGACGGCCGGCGGGTAGGCTCCAATCGCCGTGGTGGCCGCGGCCAGGCCGAAGAACAGGAACGGAACCACCGCGACCGATCCTCGGACCAGCCGCAGTAGCGAGTCGACGATGTAGTCCATCGTTCCGCTGGACTCCACTACTACGAAGAAATAGGTGATCCCGGCGATGAGGATGAAAGTCCCGCTGGGGAATGACTTTCCGATGACTTCGGGGGATACGTTGCCAAGGAAAGCAATTACTGACGCTGCGAACAGCATCAACAATCCCATGTTGATTTTCCATACTGACGCGATCACGAAGATCGCCAGCAGCATGACGACTGCCAGAAGGATGAGCATGAGTCCTCCGATATGGGTGGATAGGTGTGGGTTGGATTTGGGCTTACCGAGCCAGGTGGCTCCAGGACTTTGGGGGCTCGAAAGTGCTGAGGCGGGCTCGGGAGTATTGGTAGGGGACCTCTAGTGTGTGCCCGAGGTCCTCCGCCGCTGTCCACGCCCAGTGCGGATTATGGAGGTGTCCGCGTCCGATGCCGACGAGGTCCACGGACCCGCGGCTGATGAGTTCATTGGCGAAACGGGGATCGTTGAGCAGCCCCACGCCGATCACGGGAATGCTGACCTCGCCGCGGATCAGCTCGGCGGCCGGCACTTGGTAGCCGGGGGATAGAGGGATGTCTCCCCTGACGTTGCCCCCGGAGCTGACGTGAATGTAGTCGGCGCCCCGAGCCTCGAGGTCACTGGCGAAGCGGCTAGCTTCGTCCGGGGTGATTCCGCCTTCAGCCCAATCTGTTCCGTTAATACGGGCGCCGACTGCCACGTCCTTGGGCACGGACGCCCGAACGGCCTCGAACACCCGAAGAGGGAAGCGTGCACGGTTGTTGTAAAGGCCGCCGTAGGCGTCCGAACGTTGATTGGCCAGGGGCGATAGGAATGAACTCAGCAGGTATCCATGGGCAGCGTGCAGTTCGATGAGATCGAATCCTGCCTCGACAGCACGGTTTGCGGCCGCCACATGCTGGGTGACGATGCGGTTCATGTCTGCCTCGGTCATCGGATGCGGCGTTGGCCACCGGTCGGAGACGGGTACCGGACTGGGGCCGATGGTTGGCCAGGACTGGCCGGGGCCTAGTGGTCCGGCCCCGGATGTGCGAGGACTGTGAGAAGAGGCCTTGCGGCCTGCATGCGATAGCTGGATTCCAAGGCGGATATTTGAGTTCGCCTTAACGGATTTGACCAGTGCCTCGAGAGCCATTGCCTGGTCATCGCGCCACAGCCCCAGACAGTCATGAGTGATGCGGCCTTCCGGGGTGACTGCGGTTGCCTCCATGATGAGCAGCCCGGCACCTGAAAGGGCGAGGCTGCCAACATGAATGAGGTGCCAGTCGGAGGCCAGCCCGTCTGTGGCCGAGTACTGGCACATAGGCGGAATCACGATCCGGTTGGGTAGCACCGCCGTGCCGAGGTGGATAGGGTCAAATAGGTGGGTCACTCTTAGTCCTCCCTCATGAGCAGTGCACAGCCGAGCCCGTAGGCACCCATGCTGATGGCAGCTACATCTGGTTCTTTGGGGACCTGGCGGGCTCCGCCGCGGCCCCATAGTTGCATGCAGGCTTCGTGTAGGTGGCCGAGTCCATGTAGGCGGCCGGCGGAGAGCTGGCCTCCACCTGTGTTCATGGGGAGCTCGCCTGCCAAGCCGATGTTGTGCCCACCTTCGATGAAGGGGCCGACGGCGCCCGGGGGACAGAAGCCCAAGGCCTCGAGCCAATGAACGGTGAGAATACTCATGCCGTCGTAGATTTCAGCCACCCTGACTGCATTCCTGGGGACTCGGGACCGTTCCCATAGCATTGCTGCGGCCTTCTCCGCGCCAAAAGAGGAGAGGCTCAGCGGGTCCCGGAGTCCGCCGGATCCCATGGCGGTGCCGATGGCTTCGAAACGGAGGGGCGGCCTGTTGAGGTGGCGTGCGTCGTCCACCTTTGATAGGACGAAAGCCACCGAGCCATCGACCGGTACATCGCAATCGTATAGTCGAAGCGGCCAGGAGATGACCCTGCTCGCCAGGTAGTCGTCCATCGACAGTGGGTCACGGTAGATGGCGGCCGGATTGCCTGCGGCCATACTGCGGGCGTTGACGGCCAAAGCGCCCAGTTGTTCCTCCGTGAGGCCATGGTCGTGCATGTACCGTTGCGCGTACGTTGCGTACCACGGGACGGGCGATTCAATCCCATAGGGCGCGGTCCACTCCCAGAATCCCCAAATTTCGTCTGTCGACCCGGCCCAGGTCTGGCGCTGTTTGTCGCGAAGCCTGGAGGTGGCCTCCGAGACGGTGCGGAATACCAGGACGTGTCGGGCCAGGCCGGCGGAAATGGCGCCAATTGCGTTGACGATGGCGCTGAACTGACTGGGAGAATCCAGTGCGGCGGATGAATACCAGCTCACGTCCATTCCCAACGCGAGCCGCAGGTCCTGTGCGCCAACGGGGGCAAAGCCCGGACCGGTGTTCGACGCCCCCGGATAGGTCGAGATTCCGTCGATGTCGGCAATGTTCAGCCCCGCGTCCGTGACTGCTTCAAGGACCGCGTCGACGGTGAGGCTGAGTGCGCTGGACTGCGCCGGGCGCGCCACTTCAGACAGCCCGATGCCGGTGACGGCGATGTTACGTTCTGAGATCATCGTTCTGTTTCTTCGTTGATGCGAAAGACCGGCAGCCAGGCTGAGCCCTGCTGATGGAACAGCGTCTCCACCGCCCGACCGGTGGGGTCCTCGTCCTTAAGCCCGATGAGGCCGCCGAAGACGAACAGGCCGGGCTGCTCGATCAGTTCGACATAGCCAACGCGGAAGGGCACCGGTTGGCCGGGGTACCAGGACTGGTTGTTCTGGGTCCAGGAAGCCACGTGCCCCACACCGCTGACCGCTCGGGCACTGAGATTCGACCGTCCATGGCAGGTCCGGCACACCGGGCTCGGCGGGTGCTGCCAGATGCTGCATGCACTGCAATGCTGAATGCGAAGCTCACCTTGGGCGCCGCCCTCCCAATAGTCCCTGGTTTCCGCAGTAACGCCCGGCGTACTGCGGCCGTGCGCCCACTCGTGAACAGTCACGGCAACCTCCGAAACTGCTGCTTGTTTTCCAACGAAGAGAAGTGTTCCTTGAGCTTGAACTTCTCAACCTTGTGGCTGGCATTACGGGGAAGCGAGGGCACAGGAATGTAAAACTCGGGATGCATGTAGCGCGGCAGCCGTGCCTCGCACTGGACCTGCAATGCGGCGATGCCGGCGGAAGAATCATCCAGGCACTCGACATACAGGGCGATCTCGTCTTCCTCCAACTCTGAGGGAACGGCTATGGCGGCCACGTCCCGAACGCCGCCCAAAGAGGAGACCAGGGATTCCAGCTCGTAAGCGGAGATGTTTTCGCCACGGCGCCGGATGACATCTTTCAGCCGGTCCTCGAACCACATGTAGCCGTCGGCGTCGATGCGGCAGAGGTCACCGGTGTGGAACCAGCCGTTGCGCCGGCTCTCCAAGGTTTTCTCTGGCATGCCGTAGTATCCGCTCGATTCGTTCCACGGGGCATTCGTCCGGATCAGCAGTTCACCCTTGACGTCGACGCCGACCTCAAGGTCACGCTGATCGACGATCTTCGCGTCCATGGTTGGGCGGAGGCGGCCGGCCGATCCCAGCTTCTCCGGAGGATCATTCAGCGTGTATGCGTGGCTCGGCCCGTAGTCGGTCAAACTGTAGCCCGACGTGAAACGGAGCCCGAAGCGCCGCTCGAAGTCTTTCGCGTAGGCCGGAAGCGGGACGGTCATAACCATGCGCAGGTCGTTATCGGCGTCGTGCGGATCGGGCTCCCGCTTCCAAAGGATTGCGGCCATGGAGCCGAGCAGGTTGGTTGCGGTAATCGAGTTGTCCCGGATATCAGCCCAGAACTTCGAGGCCGAAAAGCGACGGCGCAGGAAGACGGTAGAGTCTGCCCCGATGGCGCAGTTCAAAGCGCCTTGAAACGCATTGACGTGGAACAGGGGCAAGCAGATATAAACCCGGTCCGTGGACTCGTAGCCAAACGAGACTACATGGCTGAACCCCCATAGCATCGCCCGAACATGAGTCATCATCACACCCTTCGAGGGACCCGTAGTCCCCGAGGTGTAATTGATGTAGCCGAGCTCCGTGGGGTCAACCCTCTCTACGGGGTTCCCTTGCCGGTTGCCGGCCGCACAGATTTCCTGGTGGGAGATTCCTGTGGTCCCCGACGGTTTCGGGGAATCCATCCAGGGGCCGGAGAACCCGATGGGAGTGACCTTCTCCCTGCGGGCGGTGACGGCCGCGGAGGGGTTGTTGGCATCGTGCAGGAGGAACGCGGCATCAGAGTTCGACAGGTAGTAGGCCAACAGGTCGTCTTTAGCCTGGGTGTTGAGCGGAATGGCTACAGCCCCGAGCCGGCTAAGTGCCACATAGGTTAGGATGTGCTCGACCGCGTTGGGCAACTGGACGGCAACGTGCGTCCGGGGTCCCACCCCCTTCTGTTGCATCCACCGCGAATAATGGATCGACTCTTCGACCATCCGGCCATAGGTGTATTCGGCGCCGGTGTCCAGGTCCACCAAAAAGACCTTGTCGGGGTCCGCCGCGGCGCGGGCAGACAACGCATTGAAGAGGGTCAGCTCGTCGAAATCGAAGCCGAGATGCAGGTCGTCAAGACGTGCCACCGTTGATGGGGTCGGCGTCACTTTTCGGCCCCTTCCAAAACTGAATCCCGGAGCATCGTACGGATCACAGGCGGCTCCAGGTGCCGGCCCTCCTCGGAGGCCATGAGCCGGGACAAGCGGACGAACGAGTGCTGCAGATCCGTCAAAGGCAGATCATCCAGTGCTTTGTGATCCTGATGGGAGACCGAAGTGACAATCCTGTCAGGGCGTCCGTAGAGGACATCGCCCGCGGCGTTCAGCCCCAAGCGTTCAAAGACCATCCGGCGTGGTGCCAGGACCACGTGGAGTTCCGGTTCGTCGCCCGTTGATTCACCGTCCGAAGGCGCTTCCATCCTTTGCAGTTGCAGTGAGACCATGTCGTCAGGACCGGTTAGGCCAGACAGCATTGTGATGCTGAAGTGCCCTTTCGGGAGCAACTCACTCAGATACTTCGATTCCTGTGAAGCCGTGGCCACCACGAGTTCCCGCAGGGGGCGACCGACGCCACCGGGAATTGCGTCGTCGAGGGGAAAATCGGAGACCTGGGCCGCAGCATGACCATCGACTAGCTCCTTTAGCCGTGGTACTTCAGGAAGCAGGTCCATGACCGCACGACGAAGGAGCCGGGACTGTTCGTCGGCGCTGGTCATGAACAGGCATACCGGGGTCAAGGCCTGGAGCATGCGTCGAACAACATAGGTGCGTTCCCTTGAGTAGTGATCGAGCTGAATTGAATCGCCGGCCAGCGCCAGCGGAAGCCGCCAAGCCAGGGCGTTGACATCGCCGAAGCCCATGTTCAGGCCGCGCCCGCCGAAGATGGGGGATTGGTGTGCCGCGTCTCCAACGAACAGGACCCGGCCGTGACGGTAGCTGTCGAGGGTGCGCCCCATGGCCCGATACGTGGTGACCCAGAGAATCTCCGGATCGGCGTCGATGCTCATCATTGCCAAGTGCTGCCGCACCCTGGATTCGGCGGCCTCGGGCGTCGCGGCTTCTTCGGGCGTTAATCCGCCCGGCACCTCATAGTCCAAGCGCCATATATTGAACGGCTGCGAATGGAACAGCGAAATTGAATTGGGGGCGTACTCCGGGCCGATGAACAGGCGACGCCCGGATTCCAAGGGGTGGTCCATGGTGAAGTCGCAGATCACGAAGTTTGTAGCCGCACCCCGCTTGGGGATGATTTCCCGGTATTCGAGGTCCAGAGACTTGCGTGTGATGCCCCGGGCGCCGTCCGCCCCAACGACATAGCGGGCCCGGGTCTGGTAGGAATGCCCTTGCACTTCGACCTGGACAGTCGCCGAAGCATCCTGTTGGGAAACGCCGGTAACCGAGTGCCCCCATCTGATGATGTCTTTGGCATCGTCGCCCAGTTTGCCAATCAGGATGTCTTCCAGCCAACACTGTTGCAGCAGGGCCAGCGAGGGCCACCGCTCGGTCTCTTCAGGGAGGAACTCAGTACGCCAGAGTTCCTCGTTGCCATGAAGGACGATGCTGCGCTGCCGTATCTGGGCCATTTTCAGGTAGTCGTCGGCTACGCCAATCCGGGAGAAGAAGCCGAGGCTCTCGCGATTCATGGTGATCGCACGGCTTCCATCGGACACCTGCGTCCTAGCTTCAAGGATGATGACGTCCAGACCCTGATTGCGCAGCGATACGGCCAGGGACAGTCCCACGGGGCCGCCGCCAACGATGGCCACATCGTGGATGACGTCCTCGTCGGTGGGGTCTACCGCTGAAACGGCGAACTGTTCCCATTGGTAATACATGAGCTGATTCCTCCTGAAGGTTCTGCCGCCGCGGTCTGACCACTTACCCGTTCGAGTGGTAGGAACACGTGCCCCAAGACCGCGAGTGTGGGGTGGGCCACAAGAATTTACGTCGAGTCTGAACTATATCGAAGAGGTTGTCAATGTATGTACTACTTCGTTTCGTCCCACATATGCTCTAACCCGCCAACCTGATGCGGAAAATCGAACGAATCTGGAGTAGGCGACTCTTCAAGTTTTTTTGGGGCCGCAAAAGTAATTCGAACACAACGGACTTTCGTCCTGATCCAAACGAGCGAAGGTCAGAGTGGAGCCGTGTACGCTGGCGCTGTGGATAAGGACTTAACAGGCGGCGGCCATGACGAAATTAATTACTGGGAGCTGGTCGAAAAGGCCCAGGCGATCGTTCCCGCCGCTCTCAGTGATGTCGACATGGAGGCAAGTCGCCTTGTGATGTCACTGAACCGTGCTATGCGAGTCGTTATCTACGACCTGGAGGTGCAGACGTTGAAGCCATTAGGGCTCACGGACTCGGTCTTCCGGCTGCTTTTCGTGTTGTGGACTGCCGGGCCGTTGAGCCCCCATCGATTGGCGCGGCTGTCGGGTATGCCCCGGCCAACGGTCTCGAGCCTGGCATCGAGCCTTCGGGAAGCCGGCCTCATCGACCGAAGGAATGACCCCAGTGATGGGCGGGCAGTGACGCTGCACCTTACTGAGCAGGGTGAGGCGGCCATTGCGGAGTCTTTTGCTGCCCACAACCGACGGGAAACTGAATGGGCCTCTACGTTGACGCCGATCGAGCGCAAATTGCTCACCATGCTCCTGGAAAAGCTGATGGAAGGCCGGATGAAGATCGGCGCTGTTGAGCGGGGCTGACGTCTCGGGGGTGAATGCCACGCTTCAGGCTCTTCTACGTCCGGAGTTATTTTCGCTGCCGTGCCCCGACGGCGCCTCTCTGGGCCATTAGCTTTTCAAGTAGCCGAATCAGAGTGTTGCGTTCATCTTCGCTGAGAGCACCCGCCCACTGGCTCTCTCGTTCGTTCTGCCTGGAGAAGTCGGCACGGATGCGTTCCGCGCCGGATGCCGTGAGGTGCAGCGTGACCGAGCGGCCGTCATTAAGGGATTTGCGCCGTTCCAGCAGGCCCTTTTTCACCAAGGGCGCGGTGAGGTTCGAGACAGCTGCGCGGCTCATGCCCGTGATTAAGGCCGCCTCATTCGGGCTGAGTGGCCCGGAGACCCACAGTGCCAGCAGCAGTCGGAAAGTGGGCCAGCTGCCACTGGCCGGCCGATGAATGGTGGATTCGAAGTCGTAAATAACGGTGGAGGACGCGCGGTTCAGGGACAGGAAGACTCGGTTTGCGGTGAGATCCGCTTCTGGAAACTCCCTTGAGATATGGCGCTGTGCCGCGTCGACGAACGCCCAATAGCCCGGCAGTCCTGACGTTTCGTGGCTGGTGGAGTCTGAGAGGTCGCTGTGAGGCACGGTCCAATTCTAGGCGAAGGTTGCCCTTCAGTGATACATGGCTTTACTATCGGAGTAGTACATACCTTTACTAAATCACCAGGTTTAGTTTCTGGCATCAAGAAGGAGAAGACCATGGCGTACTACCGTCAGGTGGGGATCGTGCCGCAGCAGCGCCACACCCTCTTGAGGGACAAAAATGGAAATGTTCTCTACGAGGAGCTCATGGGCGAGGAGGGGTTCTCTCTTGACTCGGCCCTGCTGTACCACCGGCACATTCCGTCGGCCTTGGTGGGTGCCGGAACCTGGGAGGTGCCGGACCAGAGCCTCACTCCCAACGACCCACTGTTGCCGCGACACCTAAAGCTTCATGACCTCTTCGATGCCGACCACGTGCCGGAGGTCGATGCCGTGACGGGCCGCCGGCTCGTGCTGGGCAATGCCGACGTCCGGATCTCCTATGGTCATGTCGGCAAGACCTCCCCGCTGTACAAGAACGGGATCGGCGATGAATGCGTCTACGTCGAGCGGGGATCCGCTCTGGTCGAGACGCAGTTTGGGGCCTTGGAGGTGTCGGAGGGGGACTACATTGTGATCCCGCGGGCGACTATCCACAGGTGGGTGCTGCGGGACGGCGAGAATGCCCGGCTGTACTTCATCGAGGCGAACTCGCACATCGCCCCGCCCAAGCGCTACCTCTCCCGGTACGGACAGTTGCTCGAGCATGCCCCTTACTCCGAGCGGGACCTGCGCGGCCCATCGGAAGTCCTTCTGCGGGAGGAAAAAGACGTCGAACTGTACATCAAGCACCGCGGGCGCGGCACCGCGGGCATCCAGGGCAGCATCCACGTCCTGCCGAACCACCCCTTCGACGTGGTCGGCTGGGACGGCTGCCTGTACCCCTACGTTTTCAACATCAAGAACTACATGCCTATCACCGGCAAGGTCCACCAGCCGCCGCCCTCCCACCAGGTCTTCGAGGGGCAGAACTTCGTCATCTGTAATTTTGTGCCCCGCAAGGTTGACTACCACGAGCTCGCGGTGCCGGTTCCGTATTACCACTCGAACGTGGATTCGGACGAGATCATGTTCTACGTCGACGGGGACTACGAGGCACGCAAGGGCTCCGGTATCGGCAAGGGGTCAATCTCCATCCACCCGGGCGGCCACCCTCACGGTCCCCAACCCGGAGCTATCGAGGCCTCCTTGGGCGTTGACTACTTCGACGAGACGGCAGTCATGGTGGACACCTTCCGCCCACTCGAGCTGGGCGAAGCCGCCTTGGCCACAGACGACGGCGTCTACGCCTCGTCCTGGGCCGGTGGCCGCTGGCAGCCGGAGGTGCGGCGGTGACGGCCGTTTCGGCCCTGCAGACGGTCCCCGCCGAGTTCGCGAGATTCTTTGATGATGCCGCAACCTTTCCGCCCGGCCTCGCACCTTTGGAGCAGGCCATCAAAGACCATGTGTCCCGGTGGTCCAATCCGTTCAGCAGTGCTATCGGCCCGGCTGTCCTAGCCCTCAAAGACCTGCCGGAAGCGCGACGAATCGCCTCACGACTGGATCGCGATGGACGCGCCGTGGAAGTGTCCGCCGTCGTGCCGGCCGGCAAGCTCAAAGAAGCACTGGAAGCTATCGCCGAGCTCGGGCCCGAAATCGCAGTCGTCGCACTGGAGCTGAAGACCGACCCCGGCGTCCGCGACGTGTGGACCTCGCAGATCCAGGAAGCGAAGGGGGTGACAGGCCCCGAGGTCTTCGTAGAGTTGACGACGGGTCAGATCGGTGAGGGCGCACTCGACCTTCTGGAGGCGAATCTGCAGCTAAAGTACCGCACCGGCGGTATGGAGGCTCACCTGTTCCCGAGCCCGGAACAGCTGGCCGCAGTGATAGCGGCCGCCGTGTCCGCGGGCCTGCAGTTCAAATTAACCGCAGGGCTCCACGAGGCAGTCCGCCATACTAACCCGACCACGGGCTTCACCCATCACGGATTCCTCAACATCGCCCTGGCAACCGCAGCTGCCCAAGCTGGTGACCCCCTGGGCACCGTGGTGCAAATCCTTACCGAGACCAACCCCGCACCTCTCACCAAGCTCGCCAATACCTCCGATGGATCTTGGCGCGCCTCGTTCAGATCCTTCGGGACTTGCAGCGTCAGCGAACCGGCCGAAAGCCTGAGGCAACTGGGGCTGTTTCCACCAGGGCTGGCCTGAGATGAAGAACCGTCCGCAAATCACTGCCGAAAGAGAGACACCTGTGACTACCGCCGCCGCCCGCTTTGCCACCGAGGGCTTCGGCCCCGAGAACCTGCCGTATGGCTCGTTTTCCATCGAAGGAGGGAAGGCGCGTCTGGGGGTGCGTTTGGGAGATCATGCCATCGACCTCGGGGCCCTCGCTCGTGCACTTCAGGACTCCATACCCAGATTGCCGGAAGATGCTCTTCCCGCTGTGACCGCACCCAACCTCGACGTGCTGTTGGCCGCCGGCCACAGCGTATGGACGGCTGTGCGGACGTGGCTCATCGACGTGGTAACCACCAATGGCCTGGACGACACGGTGCAGTCCTGCTCCTACCCCTTGGATCTGATCACCCTGCAGATGCCATTCACGGTGGCAGACTACGTCGACTACTACGCCTCCGAGCACCACGCCTCTAACGTGGGACGGATCTTCCGGCCGGACCAGGCCCCGCTTCTGCCCAACTGGAAGCACCTGCCCGTGGGGTATCACGGCCGGGCCGGAACCGTCATACCGTCCGGGCACAGTATCCTGCGGCCCAAGGGCCTCCGGCCGGAAGCAGACGGCACGCCCAGCTTCGGCCCCACCCGCAAGTTGGATATTGAGGCTGAGCTTGGCTTTGTATTAGGCGGAGCAGCTCCATCCGGTGAGGTATCGACCAGTCAGGCCGCCGCTGAGCACCTCTTTGGCGTGGTGCTGTTCAACGACTGGTCCGCCCGTGATATTCAGGCCTACGAGTACGTGCCTTTGGGGCCGTATCTGGGCAAGTCCTTCGCCTCGTCAATATCTCTTTGGGTGGTGCCGTTCCAAGCCTTGGAATCCGCCCGCGTTGAACCGCCGAAGCGGGAGCACCAACTTGCGCCCTACCTTGAGGACACGCAGGATGGCCCATGGGGATTAGACATCACCATGAATGTCATCCTCGATGGGGAAAGTGTCGCAAGGCCGCCGGCGAGCTCGTTGTACTGGACCGCGCCGCAAATGGTGGCGCACATGACCGTCAACGGTGCCGGCCTCAGACCGGGAGACTTCCTTGGCTCCGGCACGATATCAGGACACAAGCAAGGTCAGCGTGGGTCCTTCCTCGAACTGTCTTGGGGCGGAGAGTCACCCCTCACACTGGCCGACGGGTCCACGATGACATTCCTGCAGGACGGTCAGACGGTCACCTTGACTGCGACTGCACCCGGACCGAACGGCTCCATCATAGATTTCAGCGAGTGCACCGGCACCATCGCCCCGGCCAAGATCTGAGGCTCACCGAAACGCTCCCATACAACCATCAGTGCACAATTAATTGCGCTCGTGGCTAACGGAGCACAAGTACCGCCGGCCGCAGAGGCCTCAAGGTCAGGTTTTGGGTAGTGGACTCACAGATCGTCCCAATAGCCGCCCCTTCACCGGGCATTATTGCGGGCGGGGTATCCGCGCATCTTGAGACGCCGCAAATACGGCGTTTCTGTGTCCTAAACCTTGCAGGGGGAGTGGCGCGATGAGGGACCGGCTATTGGGACAGTGTGTAAGGAGACCCCCCGCCGCCCAGTCCCTGACCCCTGAGTGTCAGAGTGAATTTGAGGACTTTGGCCTCAAGGCGTCCGAGATTGGAGATTTGTACTCTAACCTGGCTCTTTCAGCTATCTTCCTGACGTCAGGTTGGGGTGTACCTAACTGGCAAACACGCGGAACGCGAGCCAGTCTCCCAAGCAGGACCACTCACGATACCCGAGGACCAAAGCAAGGAGCCGTGTGTCAGCTTGGAGTTGCCGCTGTGAAAGGCTGCAGTTATGGACAACTCATCCCG
>NZ_JBNHHC010000029.1:0-86487 GCF_059091865.1 Arthrobacter sp. B0316-1-20
AAACGCTCAGCGACCGTCTCCTGGTGCACCGAAGCGCGATGGTCGGCCTGCTGGACGAACTCGAGTCCCGCGGCTACCTCTCCCGCGAAAGAAATCTCGAGAACCGGCGCGAACACTCCCTCGTTCTGTCCGAGGACGGCCGCGACCTGCTCGACTCCCTGCGCGAGACTGCCGCCACGTTCGAAAAGGACTTCCTCTCCAGCCTCACCAACGCCGAAGCGAAAAAACTCAAATCACTCCTGCAAACCGTCGCCACCGCACACGGCATCGAAACAACCACACCCAACCACGAACTGGTTGTGGTGAAGGAATGACCGTACACGTGGGGTTCCCTGCATTTTTATTGCAGAATTTCAGACGGGCATGGCGGTCCTAGGGCGTTACGCGGTCGTGTCCAAAGGGTCGGCCCGGCCGCTGCCCGGGCGAAGGGCGGATGTGGGTTCTTTGCGGGTCTGCAGTCGATTAATTTGGGGCACTCAGTAATTTATCCGCATCCAATCTCCTGAACATCCGAGGAAGTCGGCTGACCCTAACGTGCCACCTGTTTTTCCCCTGCGCATCCCGGCGGAGCGGAGTAACGTGGGAGCGTCATTGCCCGGGTGGGTTCCTCAGATTGAAGGAGAAGCGTCGTGTCCATCGTCGTTATCAACGCACTGAAGGTCCCGGAGGGTTCGGGTGCGGAGCTGGAGTCCCGCTTTGCTGCACGCAAGCATGCGGTTGATTCCGCTCCCGGATTCGAGGGTTTCCAACTGCTTCGTCCCGTGGCGGGGGAGGACCGCTACTTCGTGTACACGCAGTGGGCCACGCGCGAGGACTTTGAGAACTGGCGCGACAACCGGGCGCCGCGGGACCACAACAGTGACCAGCGGCCGGTGGCCAGCGGCGCGGAGCTGCTTGAGTTCGAGGTTGTCGAACTCGCAGATTAGGTTGCGGACCGCCGTCTACGGATCAGTCCGATAAGGCCGCCGAGGACGAGGATGCCGGCGGCCAGGGTTGCGAGGACAACGGGTGGCGTGGTGCCGCGGGTCAGTCCGAAACCGGCGGACCCTAGTGCTTGGCCGGTTGCCAATGCAATGAACAGCATGGACGTGCCGGCTCCCGCGCTGCCAGGCCACAGGTTGCGGGCCCACAGGATGAGCACGCCGGACAAACCCATGTACCCGGCGCCGAAGACGGCCATGCTGGCATAAGCGATCCAAGCGCTGACTGTCAGCACGGACACTGCAACGCCTGCGCTGGCGAGGGCCAGCACACCGGCGAAGAAGCACCATCCGCCCCGCGTGCCCAGATGTCGGACCAGCGCTCCGGTTAAAATGCCGAGGAGACCGCCCAAGCCTAGGGCGATCCACAGCACTCCGGCCCGCTCGGGTGCAACGGCTCCGGCGTCGGTGAGCAGCAGCGGTCCGAACGTCCAGATCAAAGCCGAGCCGGCGCCGGCAATGACCGCCGCTACACCGGGGACCGCCAGAAGACGCCACGGCCCGATGCGGGCTTGGAGTATCGACGCGGGTCCCCTGTCCCTGCTGGCCGGGAGCCCCGCCGTCGGTCCCGCAGTAGCGCGGGCGGCGGCTCCGAGTTCTCTACGTGACTTGGCGTAATGCCAGACGGCCACCGCCGTCGTCGCACACATCACCGCCATGAATACCCAGGCTGGACCGACCGATGCTGCTGCCGATGCCACCAGCCCGGCTCCGATCACTCCGACAGCTGTTCCCGAATTCACCAGCGACTGCGCCGTAGCGGAGGTGCGAGGTGGAACCGCCGCGTCTATCACGGGCACCAAGGCCGGGGAGGCGAAGCCCCCGCCCATGCCGCCGATAAAGACGGCCAGCACAAACATGGAGGGCGACGGCGCCGCCGCGACCCCTAGACATCCAAGGGCAGCGGTGGCGCCGGCGAGCAGCAGGCCGGCACGAGGCGCGCGGTCAACGAACCGTGCGGCGGCCAGCGCAGCCAGCGAATAAGAGGTGAACTGCGCTGCGGCCGCCCATCCGAGGACCTCGGCTAGTTCCGGCCGCTGCACTGCCAAGAGCGGAGCGAAGAGGCCGACTCCAAAGCGTGCCATGCCGTAGGTTGCAGCGATCAACAGCATCCCGGCGAACGCCACCCCGAGCCCGGGCGTCCGGGTCTTGCGCCCGATAGTGTCCCTGCTCATCGCGCCTCCGAACGTATAACGACCGTTACACCATAACGAGCGTTATACTAGTCCCATGGCTGCCCGTTTGAATACCCGCGACCGCATCCTGAATGCGGCCGAGGAGCTGTTCTTCCAGCAAGGCATCAGTGTGACCGGCGTGGACCGAGTGGCGGCAACGGCCGGAGTGGCGATCGTGACGCTCTACAAGCACTTCGGCTCCAAGGACAACCTGCTGCGCGAAGTGCTTGCTCGGCGGCTGGAGAACTGGACCTGGCACTGGGACGAAGCGATCGCGCAAGCAACCACCCCTGAGGAGCGGTTGCTGGCGGTCTTCGATGCCATTGATAGCTTCCGGGCCTCGGCCAATCCGACCCAGTGGTGCAGCTTTCTGGCCACGGCGTCGGAACGCCCCGCGCCGACCGAGGGCCAGGATGACCCGGTGTTCGAGCTCATCCGGCAGGATACGCAGATGATCACCGATCGGCTGGCGAGGCTGGCGAAGGAGGCTGGCTGCCCGGATGCGGCCTCGGTTGCCGCGGTCCTGTTGCTGCTCTACAACGGCGTGCTCGCCAGCCTGCTCCGCGGCGAACCCAGCAACCCCGTGGCGCACGCGCGCAATGCGTCGCGCGCGATCATCCAGGCCAGCGCCGAAGCGCCCCGCACGGCGCGGTCCTAGCGGCGCCGAACAACCAACGCCGGGCAGCGGCACCCGTCTCAACCACGCACTGGAAAACAAGCGGCCACGCGCCGAGAAAGCCTAAACGCTCCTCCCGATCAGGTTTTGTTCGGTATAGGGTCGGGCGGTATGGCGCTGCGATTGGTTCAGGTGAATTTCAAGGCGGGGGACGCCTCGGCCCTCGGCAGGTTTTGGGCGGAGGCGCTCGGCTGGGGTGTCTCCAGCGAGGGGCCCGGGGTGACCAATGTTGAGCCGGTGGGGTTCGACTGGCCGGACCCGTCCGCCGTCTGCCTCGACGTGGTCAAAGTCCCGGATCCGGAGACGGTGGACTACCGCGCACATCTCGATCTCGCCACCACGTCGGAGGCCCATCAGGCGGAACTGGTCGCACGCCTGCGGGGGTTAGGCGCGACGCCCGCCGACATCGGCCAAGGTGACGTGCCGTGGACGGTGATGGCCGATCCGGAGGGCAATTTGTTCTGTGTGCTGGAGCCGCGGCCGATCTACCGGGACACCGGGCCGATAGCCGCGGTGATGGTCAGCTGCTCGGATCCCCGGGCGATGGCCCGGTTCTGGGGCGAGGCTATGGACTGGACCCTGCACAGGGTGACCGACAATCATGCGCGGCTCCGCTCGAGCGAGGGCGTCGGCCCGTATCTGGAATTCCTTCGCACGCCTGATGGTGCGGCGTGCGGCCGGGTCCACTTGGACCTGAAGCCGTATACCGGTGACGACCAGGCGGCCGAGGTGGCCCGGCTGCGCGCGCTGGGCGCTACCGAGGCCGGCCTCGGCCAAGGCGATGTGCCGTGGGAGTGCCTCGCCGATCCCGAGGGCAACGAGTTCTGCGTCCTCACCCCCGGCTGAGCCAAGGGCGGGAAGGGCCGCCTACTTCCGGGACTTCGCCAGTACGCGCAGTGCCACAGCGGCGGCGGCAGTGCCGGCGAGTAGCCAGGGGCCCGCGACGATCACCGGGTCCAGCCATTCGTGCTTGACGTCGGCGCGGTTGCGGCCGAAACGCGAGCTGAAGGCTTTGCTCCCGATTTCGCCCAGTACGCCGGTCTCGGTGACTGGGTTGTCCGGACGGAGCGAAGCGAAGGACCGGAGGTGGCTTTCCCAAGCATCCACCCGGTCGGCGGCGATCAGGGCCAGCCAGTGGGCAGCGCGTCCTTCGCTGTAGCGGCGGTAGGCGTACTTGCGCATGGCCCCGGAGAGCAGCTTTGGGGGAGCGGACGTGCCGAACACCGGCGTGAGTTGCTGGTGTTCGATGGAGCGTTCGCGCGGCCATTTCTCTTCCTGCCGCTCCGGGAAGTCCCAGTGCGCGCCGGACGCGCCCGGGTCGAACCGCTCGCGGGGTACGGCCGGCCGGTCCTTGGGGTCCAGGTCCGCGCCCCAGCCGGGAATGCGGGCGCGGAGTTCATCGCTGCTGGGTCGGGTGCCGGGTTTCTCGGCGCGGTAAGGCATCGCGTCTTCCTTTCCTTAGCCCGCGTTCGGGACGATGACGGGTTTGATGCAGTTATCCAGCTTGGCGGAGAAGATGTGGTATCCCTCGGCGATGTGTTCCAGCGGGATGCGGTGCGTGATGATGTCGCTGGGCTTGAGGTAGCCGTTCCGGATGTGCTCGAGCAGCCGCGGCCACTGGCGTTTGACCGGGGCCTGGTTCATCCGCAGCGTCAGCCCCTTGTTGAAGGCGTCGCCGAACTTCACCGCGCTGAACATCGGACCGTAGGCGCCCATGACTGAAATGGTGCCACCCTTCCGCACCGAGTCGATGGCCCAGTTCAGCGCGATGGGCGAGCCGCCCTGCAGCTTCAGCTTGGCGGACGTGACGTGCTGGAGGAAGTTGCCGTCGGCCTCCGCGCCCACGGCGTCGATCACCACGTCCGCGCCCAAGTAGTCGGTGGTCTTTTTCATATGTACGACGACGTCGTCGTGCTCGGCGAAGTTGACCGTCTCGGCGTGGGCAAAAGTTTTCGCCTTCTCCAGCCGGTAGTCCAGGTGGTCGATCACGATGACCCGCCCGGCACCCATCAGCCAGGCCGACTTGGCCGCGAACAGACCCACCGGTCCGGCACCGAAGACCGCCACCGTGTCGCCCTCCGCAATGTCGCCGAGCTGGGCACCGAAGTAGCCGGTGGCCAGCGCATCGGTCATCAGCAGGGCATCCTCGTCGTCGAGCCCTTCGGGGATGATGGAGGGCCCGACGTCGGCGAAGGGCACGCGCACAAACTCGGCCTGGCCGCCGTCGTACCCGCCGCAGGTATGGGAGTAGCCGTAGATTCCGCCCACGGCGGTGGCGTTCGGGTTGACGTTGTGGCAGTTGGAGTAGAGGCCGCGGGCACAGAAATAGCAGGATCCGCAGTACACGTTGAAGGGCACCATCACCCGGTCCCCGGCCTTGAGGTTCTGTACCGATGGGCCCACCTGCTCCACCTCGCCGATGAACTCGTGCCCGAATGTCATCCCCACCCGGGTGTCCGGCATCATGCCGTGGTAGAGGTGCAGGTCCGACCCGCAAATCGCCGCCCGCTGGACCCGCACGATCGCATCGTTGGGATGCTCGATCGGGGGCATGTCCTTCTCTTCAACGCGAACCTTATACGGTCCGCGGTACACCATTGCTTTCACTATCGCCGCCTAGGAGTGGGTCGCCGGTGACGGCAGGCCCTTCGGCAGATTCCCTCTGCCCGGCCTGCATGCCCTAAATACTAAGCATGCTTGCCTCTTGCCGTCGAGGCTTGAGGGGCCGAGGGGCGGGTGCGGCCGTCAACAGGTGAGGAGCCGGGGTATGCGGTTCGCAGACAGGCGGGCGACTGGACGAGGGATGGGGAGCGCGGCCAACGCCCGTCGAAGGCTACGTCTACGAATGTCGTAAGCCGCCGGTCAGCGACTTAGGGCCCGGCAGCCACCTGCCGGTCGCGCAGGCAATCTGGGCGCCAACATCCTTGACGCGGTCGGCTTTGACCAACTCGCCGCCGAAGCGGACGCGATCATCGTGGGCGAAGGCCAGTTGGACTCGCAGACCGGACAGGGCAAGATCATCTCCGCCATCCTGGCCCGCAACCTTGGCAAGCCGGTGCATGCGGTGGTGGGCTCGGTCAGCCCGGATCTGGGCAGCTACTCGGAGAACTTCGCCAGCATCGTTGTTGCTTCTGACTCGGATGCCATGCGCGTGGCCCGAGCGGCATCGGCTTCGTGAACTTCGGCGCCATCGACCTGCTCGAGGTCAGGGACACCATCCGCACCACAGGCAAGGGCGCGAGAGGGTTCAACCTCTACGATGGGTCGCTGCGCGAGGCCCGCTTCGCCTCGATCGAAACTACCGGCGACGGGTCGGTCGGCGTCCAGGTCAGTAAGCCGCTCGGATCCCTCAGTATCTCCGGTGACGTGACCACGACCGGGGGAGAGGGTATGAGTCTGGTCAAGGGAGTCCAGCTGCCGCTCAAGGCCGTCGCGCTGAGCATCAAGGCCGGCGGCAAGGTGGAGCGCATCGAGGTCGGCGGGCTGGCCACGCAGGGCGATAACGTCACCACCACCCTCGAAGTCGAAGGAGAGCTCTCAGCGCTCCGGGTAGCGGGCTGGATCCATGCGGCCGGGCGCGGCTCGGATGCCGCCCGGGTGGCTGGCGGGCCGCTCGACGCTACGGATGCCGCCCATGGTGAAGTCATCCGTCTTCAGCTGCGGCGTTCAGGGGCCGCAGTCTCTGGAGGCGTGGAACGTGGGAGGTGTTCCTTAATTGGTTCCCGAGTCTTCCCACTTATACGTGAGGTCAAGGCGAGCACCAGCAGCAGCAGGACCGCATTGCCTGCGACGCCGACCCAACTGCTCCACCCACCCCAGCCCTCGGGGAGCGGACCCGTGAGCCGCAGCAGTGTAGGCTCGCCCTCACGGAGCAGATAGGCACCGGCATTCCATCCGGCGTGCAGTCCCAGCCCCAGCCACAACGAGCCGGTGCGCACGTAGGCGATGGCGAAGGCCAGCCCCGCCAACACCAGGTGCAGCGCGTACGGACCGCTCGCCAGTTCCTGCCACCGAGGGGCATGGAAGAGCACGAACACCCCGGTGGAAACGACGACCGCCGTCCGGATGGGCACGGACCGGGGCAACAGAGTGAAGACTGCCCCGCGGAAGACAACCTCCTCGGAGAATGCCTGGTATCCGGCGACGAGCAGGGCGGTCGCCACGACGAGGGGCACATCGGCGCCGTGCACTCCGGCCGCGAGTCCGCCCCCGCCCAGCCAACGGACGCTGAAAACGGCCAGATAGGTCAGCGAACCGGCAGCGAAACCGGTCAGAAGCAGGCGGCCCGCGGGGCGGGCCAGGGACAACCCCCACGAGGACCGGCGGTCCGGTGGTGTCCGCCGGACCGCCCAACACAACACGGCAATGAAAAGCACCACCCCGGCAACCGTTGCGGCCGGGCCGCCGGCCAGGCCTGCGAGCATCCACGGGGCCCACTGCGTGACGGCCAGCGCCGCGAAGAGGATGAGGCGTTGCACGCTGCCGGTCTCCGTTCGAATCGTCCTGCTGCGGTGCAGCCGCCGACCTGCGCATTTGAGGTTCCGAAGGGGACGGGTCTGCTTGACTGTTGGTGCTTGTTCTCACCGAGGGGAGGGCCGGTGCCTGGGCGGGACGGCGGGGTGTCCGTCCTTGCCCGGGCAGTGGGAAGGCAGAGGTGGAAGCCTGCCTGGAACGGTGCCGCTGAACCGTACCGCTGGCGAGATCGGCGGTACGGTCATTCCGGCAAAGAGTCATGACGGATGGTGCATTTTTTCAACCTTAATACACCGGCAGCATCGGCTACGCGAAGGCACGCCCGGTCCCGAGACGGACTCCCGCCCATGTTCACTCTTTCAAACTTTGCACGCCGCGAAGACACGGGCGGGGCAGTGGCGCAGACGGACCGGCTTCACGGGTGGGGGGAGCGGTCGCGGGCCGGGTGGTTCACGCCGGCTACGAAAGAATTGCGGAAGGAGCGTGCTGGGGCAGCCGGCGCCTGTCAGGCGCAGGTCGTTGGCTTCGCCGGCCTCCAGCCGATGGTTGGGTTGTATCCGCCAAGCCGGCGGTCACGCGGGCGACGGTACCTGGGCGGGGGCCGGGTTGGCCAAGCGGCGCAGTTTGGGGATGGGGATGCGGTAATTGAGCGCGACGGCGGTGCTGGTGCCGTCCGGGTGCGTCCAGCGCATGAGCGCGGGGCCGCCGTCGGGGCCGCCCTCAAGGTACTCGGGTGCGCCCTCGAGGGGGAGATGGCCGATGGCTTTGAGGCTGAGCCCGAACTGCTCGGTCCAGAAGTAGGGGTTGAAGTTGAGTTCGGGTGCGTCGTTGCCGTTGAGCAGGGCGAGGGCGGCGGCCTTGCTCTGCTCGATGGCGCTGGTCCAGAGCGGGATCCGGGCGATGCCACGAGAGGTGGGGAAGGCGGCCACGTCGCCGGCGGCAACGATGTCCGGGCCCAGGCGGCCGCGGCTGTCGACTTCCAGCCGGCCGCCGGTCAGGAGTCCGCTGTCCGCCAGCCACTCGGTGTTCGGGATGTCGCCAATGGCGCTGACCACCAGGTCGGCAGCAAGGTTGAAGCCGTCGGCCAACTCCACCAGTGGATGTCCGTCTGTTTCGCGCAATCCGACGGCCTTGGACGGGGCGAGCTTGAGCCCGTGGTCCAAGCCTGCGGCGAGGAAGACCTCGGAAAGGTGCGGGCCCAGTTGCTGGGCCATCGGAAGATGGTGCGAGGCGAGCGTGACGTCGCAGCCCGCGGCCAGGCAGCCGGAGGCGATCTCCATGCCGAGCGCGCCGCCGCCGACCACCACCACCGACGGCCGGTCGGCGATCCGGCGCCGCAGTTCCAGCGCGTCCTCCAGGGTGCGCAGGGTCAGTTCATGCCGGCGGGCAGCCGGGTCGGCGCTGGCCAAGCGGCGTGCCCGTGATCCGGTGGCGATGACCAGACCGTCGTACGGAAGGATGCTGCCGTCGTCGAGCACTACGGTTTTGAGGTTCGGGTCCAGCTGCAGGGCCCGGCGGCCCAGGAGTTCGCGGGCCTCGTGGGTGGACGGCGGCAGCTGGTGGGAAGTCATCTCCTCCGCGTCCAGCAGCGCTGCCTTGGAGAGCGCCGGCCGGCTGTAGGGTGCGTGGTGCTCGTCGCCGACAATGGTCAGCTCGCCGTCGAACCCCGCGGCGCGCAGGGAGTCGCTGGCCGTCAGGCCGGCAATGCCGTTGCCGACGACGACGATGCGTTCCAGCTGCACGGTCACGCCAAGCGGAGCGCGGCGACGGGGCAGACCCGGGCGGCTTGTTTCGCTGCGTCGAGCTGGTCCTCGCTGACGTGCACCACGTCCAGCACCAGTTCGCCTTCATCGTCCAGGTGCATCAGCTGCGGTGCGACTTCCTCACACAGGCCGTGCCCTTCGCAGCGCGGCCGATCCAGGATGATTTCCATTGTGTCCTCCACTCGAATCTGTGTGGCTTGCTTCACAAACCGGGTTATTGAAATCTTGGCAGCCTCGCTAGTGTTCGGCAAATGAATAGTTTTTATCCGTGGTGTGCATCGGATGAATAGGTGGCTAGACTGGTGCGACAGCGCCGGAGGTGCCCGCGCTCACCCCTGAAGGAGGTTGCGATGTCCTCACTCGATCTGTCGGCGGATGCCCGGCCGGAGACTGCGATGGATGCCGATCTGGCGCGGCTGGCCTCCATCGACCTGAACCTGCTGGTGCCGCTGCTGGCGCTGCTGGAGGAGCGGTCCGTCACCAAGGCCGCCGGCAAGGTGGGGCTGTCCCAGCCGGCCATGAGCCACGGGCTGAACCGGACCCGGCGCCTGCTCAACGACGAACTGCTGGTGCGGCAGGGCCGGGGGATGGTGCTCACGCCTCGCGCCGCGGAGCTAATCGCACCGCTGCGACAGGCGCTGCACCAGGCGGCGCGGATTGTCAGCGCCTCCTCCTTCGACCCCGCCGTAGACACCCGTCTGATTACGGTGGCGATGACCAACAGCACCGCCTTCGTGATCGGCAGCGAACTCAGCCGGCTGTTGGCGGAACGAGCGCCGAACACCGTGCTGAAGTTGCGCACCACCAGCGTGGCCACCAGCGCACCGTTTGTGGAGGACGCGGCCGACGTGGTGCTGTTGCCCGAGGCGTTTCCCACGCCCCATCCGCGGGAGCGGCTGTACGACGACCGGTGGGTGGTGGTGGCGTCGTGGAACGAGCCGCGGGACGCCGACGCCCTGCAACTGCTGGAGCAGGTGCCGCATGTGTTTCCCGATTCGCCCTCGGAGCGGCTGCGCCCGTATGAAATCCTGGACGAGAAGAGCATCCCGTACCGGGTGCGCCAGCGGGTGTCCGACCACCTGTTCGTGCCGCACCTGATTGCGCAGTCCGGCAGGGGCGTGGCGATCCACCGGTACCAGGTGGGGCTGGAATTCGAAGGCCGGTTCGACCTGCGGGTGGAGGAGTTCCCGTTCCCGGTGGAGCCGCTGGGCATCGACATGGTCTGGAATCCCTGGCTTGCCGACGGCGCCTTCAAGACCTGGCTGCGGGAAATCCTGCTCGAGGCGGCCGAGCCGCTGCGGGCCCGCTACAAGTTGCCCAGCTAGCCCCTTCCTTCCCCGGGGCGCACTGACAACGACGACGGCGGCGCCCACCCAGGTGCGCAGAAACGCCGGCGGCGGTGCTCGTCAAGGCGAGCACCGCCGTCGTTGTCCCTCTGGGGTTAGCGCGTGGTGAAGGGCAGGACCAGCCGGGACTGGTGCTCGGCGTCGCGGTAGATCTTGTGCGTGACCGGGCGGCCCACCGGCAGGTGGAAGGCGTCCGGCGGGAGCAGCGCGTTGTGCTCGTCGGCCAGCGGCTCGGCGTTGGACAGCTCCACGGTCAGCTTGTGGCCCGGCTTGAACGTGTTGGCGAACGGGTAGAGGCGCACCACGTACTCCTCGATCTTGCCCGGTTCCACCGGCACGGAGCGGGTGTGCGGGTGGTACGGGTTGCCCTCGGTGGTCCGCTCGTCGAGCTCGCGGTGCGAGGCCTTGAGGTAGCCGCTGGTGATCAGCTGGCGCTTGCCGTTGGGTGCGTAATCCCAGAGGCGCAGGATGAAGTTCGTGTCCGGCTGGTCGATCTCGGCGAAGATGTGGGCGGCACCGGTGCCGATCATCTCCGTGGCCTCTTCGAAGGTGTCGGTGCTCCAGTTGATGATCTGGACCTTGTCCGTCACGGTCAGCGGGGCCTGGTAGAAACCGTCCGGGGCGGCGTACTCGGCACCCATCAGCTCCGGCTCGGTGGAGAGCTTGTGGCGCGGGCGCAGGTACAGGGACTTGTACTCGATTTCCTTCGGCGGCCACGCCTCGGCGGTGACCACCTCGCGCGAGCCCTCGACGAACACGCTCACCGCGGGCTCGTCCATCACGCCGTTGTCGATGCCCTTGATCCAGTAGTCGTACCAGCGGAACATCTTGTCGTGTTCCTCGATGAACGGGCGCGACTGCATGGGCGGGTAGGGGCCGATGTCCAGCTTCTTGGGGCCCTTGAGCGCGTTGTAGAGCTCGATGGTGCCGTCCAGCGTCCAGCCGCGGCCCTGGTCCAGCTGCAGCCAGACCGGGATGTCGATGTTCGGGGCCAGCGTGATCGGGTTGCGTTCCTCGTACCATTCGCCGTCGAGCTCGTTCATCACGATGTCGAACCAGGCCTCGTGGTTCTTCGGGTAGTTCAGTACGTGCACCAGGTTGGGCCAGGCGGCCACGTCTGGATCCTGCAGGCGCTGGGCGACGAGCTTCTTCAGCTCTTCGGGGGAGTATTTCTCGATCATCCGGGACTTCACGCCGTCGGTGAAGGCCCAGCCAGAGTCACCGCCGCGGCCTTCGCGGGCGGCCCGCGGCATGAACCACATGACGCCGCCGTGGTAGGTGGTCTCGTAGAAGTCGTAGTGGCCGCCGGAGACGAAGATGGCCTTCAGGTGCGGCGGGCGTTCGGCCGCGGCCAGCACCTGCATGGAGCCGAAGTAGGAGATGCCGACCATGCCGACGTTGCCGTCGCACCACGGCTGTTCGGCGACCCACTCGATGAAGTCGTAGGCGTCCTGGCCCAGCGAGACGCCGCCGGCGTTGTAGTTGCCGATGTGCTCGCCGCCGGAGTCGCCGGAGCCGCGCAGGTCGCCGATGACGTGGACGTAGTCTTCCTTGACGATGCGGGCGATGTCGCCGGCCTCGATGCAGCCGTCCCACATGGGGCTGGGGCGCCGCTGCGGCGGGGTGGTCAGCGCCAGGGCCTGCAGTTCCTTGCCGTAGGGGCTCAGGGCCACCAGTGCCGGCCGCGGCTTCTCGTCGATGCCCTGGTAGGCGTCCGCGGCGAGCTCAACGCCGTCGCGCATCGGGACCCGGAGGTCCTTGCGGATGGCGATCTTTTCCCCACCGGCATTCCACGTCGTGAAATCAGTCATGTGTGCAACTCCTTGTCAGCGGCCGAGTGCCCTCAAGACTCTTCGGGCGGGCATTCGCTCTGATCGATCATATTATTATAATAAAGTGCTTGTGGGCAAGGGCACAAGCCTAGGGCGCCGGTTCACGGGCCCACAATGGTTGAGAACCACCCAGCCGGTTTCGGAGTTGAGGAGATCAAGTTGACTAACGAAGTGAAGGTCCATCCGCTGGTGTCGCCGTGGGGGCGGTTCGGCCTCTACAGTTTCTTCATCGACGCCCCCGAGCCGGCCATTGTGGATACCGGGATCGCCTCGTCGCCGGTGGAGGGAATGATCCCCGAACTCGAGAAGCTCGGCCGCCGCATCGAAGACGTGCGCTGGATCCTGCTGACCCACGGCCACATCGACCACCTGGGCGGGGCCCAGGCGCTATGGGAGCTCACCGGCCGCAAGGCGCAGGTGGTGATCCATGAGGGCGACGCCCCGCTGCTGCGCTCCCGGCGCGCGCACGTGGACAACTACGTTCAGGTGCGCCAGCAATACCTGGACAACCCGAACGCCATTGAGGAACAGACGCAGGCGGCGGAAAAGGTTATCTCCGGCGAGATGGAGCCCACCCTGTTGGTGAAGGGCGGCGAGAAGCTGGACCTCGGCGGCGGTGTGACCGTTTCTGTGCACCACATTCCCGGCCACACCGCCGGCTCAGTGGCCTACGTGATCGGCGGGCAGAACGACGTTTTCGTGGGCGACGCGGTGCAGGCCCACGGTGCCGCCAACGGCTTCCCGGGCTACGAGGAGCCGGCCGCCTACCGGAAGAGCCTGGAGTACCTGCGCGATGAGGTCCGGCCGAACCGCCTCTTCCTGGGCCACCCGTACCGCGACGCGAACGGTGAGCCCTACGAGATCGGCCTCGACGCCGAGCGCGCCCGGGAGGCTCTGCAGTTCAGCATCGATCTGGAATCCCGCATCGCCGGCGCCGCCCTGGACTGCCTGCAGGCCGGGCTGCAGACAACCGACTCCGCGTACTCGCCGTTCCAGCCGGTGGCCGAAGCGATCGGCTACACCGGGAATCCGGCGCTGGAGCCCTCCCCGTTCTTCACTACACTGCACGGCTACCGCCAGGAGTTTGAAGCGGCCCGCTGACCGTGTGGGTGCGGGGACTCGACGCTTGCACGGCTCGCACGGCCCCCATCCCGATCCCACGGCCCCCGTCCCCACCCAGCTCCTGCAGCCCCACCGCCAAAAGCACTGTGCAGATATAACCCCTTTTCGCGTCGGCGAGGGGCCATATCCGCACAGTCGTTTCGGCCATGAGGTGGAAGGACAGCGGGCGCACCTTTGCGTGGTCGCGCCGCTTTTGGTGCCGGGCGCCGGGAGGCGGGCACCGCCGTCGTGGTGTTCATAATGGTGCGCGGATGGCGACAAAACACGAAAGCGGCGGCACCGTCCGAAGACGCGTGCCGCCGCTTTGTATACCGGAGGAGTCCTGAGTAGGGGTCAGCCCTTGTTCAGGAACTCCGCTGTCTCCTGGAAGGCCCGGTAGAACTCCGGGATCCAGAAGAAGTTCTGGACGAAGCCGTGGTTCGCCCCGGCGTAGCGGCTGACCGTGGTGTCCACGCCGGCGTCCTTCAGGCGCTGGCCGTAGAGTTCACCCTCGTCGCGCAGGGGATCGTACTCGGCGGTGATGACCAGGGCCTTGGGCAGGCCGGAGAGGTCCTCGCGCTTGATCGGCGAGACCAGCGGATCGGCGGGATCCGCGCCGCTCTCAAGGTAGAAGGAGTTCCACGGCTTCAGCGCCGGAGTCTCCAGACCGTAGCCGGTGGCGTTCTCGCGCAGCGAGGCGTAGCGGTCCTCGTCGAAGTCCAGGTCCACGGAGGGGTAGTACAGCACCTGGTGCGTGATCCGGTCGAATCCCTCGTCATGCGCCATCGCGGTCACCGCTGCCACGAAGTTGGCCCCGGAGCTGTCACCGGCCAGGGCCAGGTTCTTGCCGTCCCAAACCAGGTCCCCGCCCTGCTCGGCGGCCCAGCGGACCACGCCGTAGCACTCCTGCAGGCTGGTGGGGAAGGGCGCCTCCGGTGCCAGCTGGAAGCCGACGGAGATGACCTTGTAACCGCTCTCCTTGGCCAGGGCCCGCGCGACGTGGTCGTGCGTCTCCAGGCTGCCGGAGAAGAACGCGCCGCCGTGGACGTACACCAGCAGGCCGTAGGACTCGGTCTCGGCCGGGGTGTAGATCCGCACCGGGACGTCGCCCGCCGACGTGGCTGCAACCGAATCCTCGACGGCGTGCAGCGGCAGCCGGTCTTCGAGCGGGGCGACGAACTGCAGGTCACCCGCGCGCTTGCCCTCCGGGTCCGGCCGCGTGCTGTGGTCGAACGGCGGCAGCGTGGCGAGGAGTTTGCCGATCTCGGGGTGGATGCTCACTCGACGCCCGCTCCCTTCTCGAAGGACGTGGTCTCCGGGAAGGAGTCACCGATGTCGAACGGCTTGCGGGAGATGTCCTGCAGCACATCGGTGATCGGCTTGCGCTTGGCCTGGTAGGTGCGCAGGGCATCCTGCAGGTCGGCGCCGTCCTTGATCGCGTCGGCCAGCCAGGCGGCGTCCTGCATGGCGGAGTTGGCTCCCTGGCCCTGGTGGTGCAGCATGGCGTGCGCGGCATCGCCGACCAGGGCAACGCTGTTGGTGTGCCAGTTCGGCTGCTTGTCGATGTCGTAGACGCCGCGGTTGGTCATCGAGGCGATGTCCAGTTCCTGGCCGATCTTCTGCAGCCGCTCGTCGAAGCCCTCCAGCAGCTGGCCGATGTACTCGTGCGTGACCTCCGGCGCCCAGGCGGTGTCGTTGCTCGGGGCGGTGATGTCGAAGGACACCTGGTTGCGGTGGCGCAGCGGCAGGAAGTACACGGTGGTGCCGTTGCGGCCCACGTACACGCGGAAGTTGTCGTTCTCCACCAGGCCGTAGGCGTCGTCGGCGGAGATCACCGCGCGCATGGCGATGGTGTGCGAGAACACCGGCTGGACTTCGCCGAAGATCTGGTTGCGGACGCTGGAGCGGATGCCGTCGGCGCCCAGCACCAGGTCGGCGGTGACCTCCACGCCGTTCTCGAACTTCACGGTGGCGGAGTCGCCGTTGTCGGTGACGGTGATCATCTTGTGGCCGATGTGCACGCGTTCGGCCGGCAGCAGCCGCAGCAGGGTCTCGATGACGTCGCCGCGGTGGACCATGCGGCAGTGGTTGGTTTGGGCATATTCGTTGATGCCCGGCCACGGATCGCGGGCAATCAGCTCGCCGTTGGCCTGGTAGACCTCGATGGCGTCGGAGGGGGCGGAGACCTTGGCGAACTCCTCGAACACGCCCCACTTGCGCAGCACCTCGACGGTCGGCGGGCGCAGGCCGATGCCGGCTCCCACTTCGCCCAGCTCGGGGGCCTGCTCGTACACGTGGACGTCGGCGCCGAGCTGCAGCAGGGCCAGGGCCGCGGAAGCGCCGGCGTAGCCGCCGCCGACGACGGCAACCTTCAGGTTCTGGATGTCGGAAGTCTTCATGATTCTGGTTCCTTCACTGGACGCCGCGGGGGCGACCTCGGGGGTGAAATTAGTGGTGGGGTCCCGCCGTCGTCGTCTGTGGCGTGGCGGGGGTCATGGATGGTTGCGGCTAGGCCTTGATGGACAGGAAGTCGGCCGGGTTGTCTTCCAGCAGCAGCTTGATGGTGGCGTCGTCGATGCCGGCGGCGCGCATGTCGGGCAGCATGTCCTCGAAGATGTAGTTGATGGTGTGGCCCTTCACGCCGGGCCAGCCCAGCGGGCTGCAGTTGGCGTCGGCCGAGACCAGCAGCTTGTCCGCGTAGCCCTTGTTCACCAGGTTGACGAAGTGCTCCATCCGCTCGGCACGCTTACGGCCCCAGAACGGCGGGTCCGGCAGCTCGAGGTCGTAGCCGAACGTGTCGAAACCGATCCGGCCACCCTGCTCGTAGATCCAGTCGTGCGGGGTGATCGGCGCGTTCAGGCCGTCGTCGGCGTGGCCGAAGAGCACGCGGTCCAGCGGCAGGCCCTCTTCGTTGAAGATGTTCACCGCCGGCTCGGGGTCAATCGCCAGGTGGGTCAGGATCGGCACCCCGGTGAGGACGGCGGCGCGCGCCGCGGCCCGGTAGATCCGCTTGTCCAGCTCGGTCATCTTGCCGCCGCGGCTGACGCCCACCTTGATCACGCCGGCCTTGGCACCGGTGTCGCCGATGCCCACGGTGATCTCGTGGATGAACACCTTCGCCAGGTAGTCCACCGACGCGCGCGAGAAATGCGGTAGCGCGGTGTCGCCGCCGACAAAGCCGGTGCAGGCCACAATGTGGACGCCGGTCTTGCGGGACAGCGAGCGGTAGTAATCGATGTCGCGGCCGTTGCAGATGCCGGTGGCGTCCACGAACGTGCCGCCGCCGTACTCGCGGAACTTCCGCAGCTTCGGCACGGTTTCCTCGTAGGCCTGCTCCGGCGACTTCCACCACTTGGTGTCCAGCTCGGATCCGGGCATGCCGTAGCCGATGTGTTCGTGGACCGCCACGATTTCCAGTTCTTCAGCCGGGATGGTCCCCAGCACGGTGTTTACTTTGGTCAAGACCCTCACCTTGTGATTAGAGAAGCTTTGTTGATGTACGACGGCGGTGCGCGCCCAGGCGCTCAGCGCACCGTCAGCAGGCGGCGCGGGTTGTCCACCAGGATGCGCTGCGCGTCGTCGTCGCTCAGGCCTTGGTCCTTGAGGAAAGGCACGAAGGTGGCCAACACGTGGCTGTACGGCAGGTTGTACTCCGGCAGCCCCTTGGCCACGCCGATGGAGTTGCCGGAGAGGATGATCTTGTCCGCATGCCCGGTTCTGGCGAGTTCAAGCACCAGATCGGCGCGCTCGCGGTCGGTGAGGTAGTCCTCGTCGTCGTCCAGGCCCACGTGGTCGATGCCGAGGAAGGCCCCGCGGCCGGCGACCTCAAGGGCGAACTTGGCGGCGTCCTTGCGATCCACGTCGCCCACCAGCACACGGTCGGCGCCGATCTGCTCGTCCAAAACGATGTCCAGGTCGTGCAGGACGTCGGCGCCAAAGCGGATGGAGACCGGCACGCCGGTGTCCTTGGCGGCGCGGGCGGAGCCGCGGAACAGGCTTTCCTCGGTGGGAGTCATGCCGGAGCGGTCGGCCGTGGTGGTGACGATCCCGGCGGCGGCGCGGCGTTCAACCCGGGGGACCACCATGCCTTCGGTGACCTCCTTACCGAACAGATCCGCGAACTTCTCGGCCGGCCACGGTGTGGGCGGGTTGGTCTGCGGGGTCAGGAAGTAGCCGCCGAGTTCCTCCTCGGGGCCCAGACCGGTGGAGGCGACGATGTGCACGCCGGTGGAGCGAGACAGCGCCTCGTAGAGCTTGAGGTCGCGACCGTGGAACATCCCGGTGCTGTCCACGATGGTCTTGCCGCCCTTGTCGCGGAAGTCGGTGAGTTTCGCGGCCAGCGCCTCGAAGATTTCGGCCCGGTCCATCGAGATGTCCGGGGCGTACTGCGCGCCCGGCAGGACGGAGAGCAGTGCTTCGTGGACCGCGACCACGCCCAACTCGTGAGCGGGAACGGGTCCAAGGACCGTGTTGACGGTTTCGGTGGGGGAAGTCGTTGTATCCGTCATCGGGACAACCTTTCGTTCTACGTCACGCCGGGGCGCCACGCGTTGGGAAGGATCATGCACCGCGACCTGAAGGACTGATTCCTCGCCGAACTCGGTGCAAGCGGCGGTAAGCGGAGGATGCCGGTGCAGCCGGTTGGATTGCCGGCTTCTTAAGGATGTGACCCCGATTACCTGTAAACTAGGTTTACACGATGTCAGGTGAAAGTCAATGCCAATACTGACCGATTGTTCTGGGCACCTCGTTGATATGTGAACGGCGGGGATCTATCAGTGCAGCTGTCGTATGATCGGCGTGCACCATCGCTCAAGATGCGACCGTCCACCACCTGACGTCGCGAAAAGGGAGACCACCATGACTGCGAGTTCGATCAGCGAGTACATCGACGGGTACGACGGTGATGTGCGGGATCGGCTGCTCTCCGTGTATGAACTGATCCGGTCGGCTGTGCCCGAGGAAGCGGAAGAATCGATCAGTTGGCGTATGCCGACCTTCAAACTCGGCACCGAGCCGTTGTTCTTCTTCACCGGAACAAAGCGCCACATCGGGTTCTATCCCACTCCAGACGCGATCGCGCATTTCTCGGCAGAGCTGGCCCCATTTGGAACCACGGAGCACCTTATACAGCTGCGCCATGATGCCCCGCTCCCGACTGAGCTCATCCGCGAGATCATCGCGTGGCGGCTACAGCAGCTGCCTTCAGACACGGTTTGAGTCAGTCTCCTCGACACACCGCTCCGCACCCCCTCCGGTTTAGCTGAATGACTCGTGGGGATGGAGTTCCAGGCGAAGACCGCCGGAAGCTACTGCGTGAAGCGGTATTTGAAGTTTTCGGCGTGGTGCAGGGCAGAGCGCCAGCCGATCGGGCGCCCGCCAGCGGTGCGGAAGATCGTGTCGATGACAAGCAGCGGACTTCCCACGCTGACACCCAACGTGGCAGCGTGGTCGGCGGTCGCCGCCGTTGCCCAGGCTTCGTGCTCCGAGCGGCCCAGTGTGATGCCGTAGCCCTCCTCCAGCAGTTCGAAGGCCGAGCCGCTCTCTTCCAATTCCTGCACCGTGGGGTTGAAGTCCCTCGGCGCGCGGATGTACACGTTCGCCTCGGCCAACGGCGCGCCCTCAACCGAAATCAGCCGGGTGAAATGCAAGAGCCGCTCGTGCTCGTCCGTGCCCAGCAGCTGGCCGACTTCCGCGGGCGGTTCCACCCATTCGGGTGCGGAGACTTTCGACGACGGGCGCATCCCGCTGTCCACCAGGAACTGGTAAAAACGGCCGGACCTGACATCGGCCGGCCGGTGTACCCGCAGCCCCTTAGCCGGGAAGGTGCCTTTGCCCTGTTTGCGGTAGACGTACCCGTCATTGGTTAATTCCTGCAGCGCCTGCCGGATGGGCGCCCGGCTGACCTCGAACCGGCTGAGCAGTTGCGCCTCGGTGATCGGTTTCTGGAGATCTACGATGCCCTCGGCGACCTCCCGGCGCAGGATCTCCTTAATCTGCCGGTACAGCGGGACCCCGGACGAGTAGTCGAGTTCGCCAGAAGCCATCGGTGGTCGGTCCTCCAGTTCATGTGGTTCTCAAGCAACCCTATGCGGTGGACCAGAAGGCGCAACTTCGGCAGGCGGCGGTGTCTATTTGGTCAGCGAGCGGCTGGCTTCGGGCAACTGCACTTTCTTCTCGCCCTTGAGCGCGCCGTCCATGGTCTCCTTCCACACCGGGGCTGCGACTTCGGAACCGGTCAGGTCTCTGTAGGTCTTGCCGTAGGCCGTGAGTTTGGTCAGCGGATACTGGGCCCCGCCGCGGGGGTCACCAAGCCACACGGCGGTCATGAGCTGGGGCGTTCCGCCGACAATCCAGTTGGCTGTGAAGTCGTTGGTGGTTCCGGTCTTTGCTCCGGCCTCCCGGTTGCCCTTGAGTTCAATGCGCGGTCCCAGGGTGCCTCTGGGGTTGAAGGGTTCCTTGAGCACAGCCGCGACGGTATCCGCGACAGCGGGTTTGATGGCGCGGTGACAATCTGGGTCCGGAACGGGCAGCTTCTTTTGTGTGTCGGTAGCGACTGCCTTAATCACCATGACCGGTTTGCAAACCGTGCCGTTGCTCATGAACGCGGCGTAGGCGCTGGCCATTTGCAGCGGCGTGACTTCGTAGGCGCCGAGGGCGAGGGATCCTTCCCTGCCGCTCAGCTTGTCGGGGTCGATAGAGGTGATGCCCAGCTTGTTGGCCATTTTCGCCGCGTTGATGACGCCGACGCGCTCCACAAGTTTGATGAAATAGATATTCACCGAGGCGCGGATGGCCTCCTTCGCGTTGATGACTCCATAGTCGACGTTGTCGTAGTTGATGTAGCCGCCCTTTGGATTGTCCAGTTTGGGTGATCGGTAGGGGCCGTCGGCACGGAACTCCGTGGAGGTATGGATGCCCTGCGTGAGCGCGGTGGCCAGCACAATCGGCTTCATCGCCGAGCCGACCTGGAAGGCATGGCGGACGTAGACCACCTGGGTCTTGCCCTTACCCTTGCCCCAGGCGCGGTTCTGCGCGATGGCGGCCACGTGCCCCGTTCCCGGCACCACGACGGCGGTGCCGAGCGCGGCGCGGTTGCCGTTGCCGAGCGCTTTCTCAACCGCTTTTTGCGCTGCGTCGGCCGCCTTCCGGTCCAAGGCGGTAGTCAGGGTCAGCCCGCCCGTGGTGAAGCGCTGCTCTCGGATTTTTGCGGTTTTTCCGAAAGCCGGGTTGGCGAGTAGTTCTTCCCGGACCGCCTCACAGTAGAACGGATACTTGGACCCGGCGCAGCCGGACTGTTCGGAACCGCGCTTAACGCCAAGCGGTGCCCGGCGGGCGGCCTGTGCCTTGTCGGCCGGCAGTACCCCCTGCCTTTCCAGCACATCCAGTACGGTGTTGCGACGTTCCGTCGCGGCGTCGGGGTGGGTGAACGGGTCGAAGGCGGTCGGGGCCTTGAGCAGCCCCACCAGCAGGGCCGACTGTTCATAGTTGAGTTTCGATGCCGAGGTGCTGAAGTAGAAGCGGGCCGCGGCTTCCACCCCATAGGCGCGGTTCCCAAAATAGACGGCGTTCATGTAGCGCCGCAGGATCTCATCCTTGGGCAGCTGTTTTTCCAGAGCGACGGCGTACTTCATCTCGCGGATCTTGGCGTTGTAGGTGTCGCCGACAGCCACCTTGTCTTCCTCTGCGTTCCGCGCATTGTTGACCAGGATGTTCTGGACCAGCTGCTGGGTGAGGGTGGATGCTCCTTGGACATCGCTGCTGGCGATGTTGTGGAACAGGGCCCTGGTGATGCCAAGCGGGTCCACGCCGCCGTGTTCGTAGAAGCGGGCGTCCTCGGTGCTGATCAGCGTCTTCTTGAAGGCCTCCGACACCTGGTCCAGCTCAACATCAACCCGGTTCTCGCTGTAGAACCGGGCGAATTCCTTGCCGTCCTTGTCCAGCAGGACGGTGTGCTGCGCCAACGGGCGATTCACCGGCAGATCGGTGGGCAGGTTTTGCCACATATCCAAGACGGAGTTTCCGACGACGGAGACCCCGACTGCCGCCGGTGCCACGAGTGCGCCCGCGGCAAAGGCCGCGACTGCCACGCTGACCAGCCACAAGTCGAGGCGACGGCGCCGGAGCTTTTGTTTCGGCCGCCGGGCGGTCGCCATCAGCTCATCAAACTCGACCTCTTCAGGCCTGTTGCGTCGAAAAGGCCACATGATTCGTTGTGCGGAAACGGCCGACGGATCCGTGTGAAATCCGTCCGGCGGAGCGTCGGACAGGCATGCCAGACGCCGGCGGTTCCCACACCCCTCCTTCCACACAGACGGAGCAGTAAAGAAAAGGGTAGAAGCCTTCGGGGCCCTGCGATAGGGGTTCGGGCACCCTGATTTGCCCATTCGGTTCCCCTCCCTGAAAGCCCGGGTTTGCCGGTGGAAAGTTGGTCCGGGCAGGGGTGTCAAACGCCGCCGTCGTACTCCGCGCAGAGGGCAAGAAAGGCGGGGGGTCGGCCATACGCGACCCCCCCCCATCCCCCCCCCCCGAGGGAAACCGCACGGACCAAACCGCCCCCCCCCCCAGCCCCCCCCGTCGTTGGTTCACCCGCCTGGCGGCCGCGGATCAGGTCGGCGCAGCGCTCGCCGATCATCATCACGGTGAGGTTGGGGTTGACGGTCACGTGCTCGGGCATCACCGAGGCGTCGGCAACCCGGAGCCCGGTGACGCCCTTGACCCGCAGCTCGGGGTCCAGCGGCGACATCACGTCGTCTACCGGGCCCATCCGGACGGTGCCGACCGGGTGGTAGACGGTGTTGTGCGTTTTCCGGATGTAGTCCTGCAGCTCCTCGTCGGTCTGCGCCTCGACGCCCGGGGACAGCTCGCGGCCGGCCCATTCGGCCATCGCCGGCTGGGCGGCGATTTCGCGGGCCTTGCGGATGCCGGCCACCATGACGCGCATATCGTGGCCTTCCGGGTCGGTGAAGTACCGCGGGTCCACCATCGGCTTGTCCCGGAAGTCGCGGCTGCGCAGCCGGACGGTGCCGCGCGAGCGGGCGTGCGTGACGTTGGGCGTGAGGCTGAAGCCGTTCTCGGTGGTCGGGTAGCCGTGCCGGAGCGTGTTCATGTCGAACGGCACCGAGCCGTAGTGCATCATCAGGTCCGGGCGGTCCAAGCCCTCCTCGGTGGGCGTGAAGATGCCGATCTCCCACCACTGGGTGGATTCGGTGACCATCGGCTGCTTCGCCTCGAACTGGACCAGGCCCTCGGGGTGGTCCTGCAGGTGCTCGCCGACGCCGGGGGAGTCCACCACCACGTCGATGCCGTGCTCGGCCAGGTGCGCGGCCGGGCCGATGCCGGAGAGCATCAGCAGTTTCGGCGAATCGATCGCGCCGGTGGACAGCACCACCTCCCGCCGGGCGGAGAGCGTGTGCGTGCGGCCGAAGGCGTTGTCCACGATCTCGACGCCGGTGCAGCGCTTGTCCGCGTCGAACACCAGCCGGCGGGCGCGCAGCCCGGTCAGCAGGGTGAAGTTTTCCCGCTCGATGATCGGGTGGATGTAGGACACGGAACTGGAGGAACGGGTGCCGTCGGCGCGCCGGTTGATCTGGAAGAAGTTGGCGCCGTTGACCACGGTGCTGCCGTCGTTGAACTTGGCGCGCGGAATGCCCACCTGCTCGCAGGCATCCAGCAGTGCGACGCCGGTCGGGTCCACCGGGGGAACGTTCATCACGTGCACCGGGCCGGAGTCGCCGTGGTGCGGGGCATCCGGGCCGGCATCCTCGTTGGTCTCCAGCCGCTGGTACAGCGGCCAGGCGGCGTCCGCGTTCCAACCGGTGGCGCCGTGCTTGGACTCCCATTCGTCCAGGTCCTCGCGCGGGGCCCAGAAGGCGATGCAGGAGTTGTGGCTGGAGCAGCCGCCCATCACCTTGGCGCGGGAGTGGCGCATGAAAGAGTTGCCGTTCTCCTGCGGCTCAATCGGGTAGTCCCAGTCGTAGCCGGACTCCAAGAGTTCCATCCAGCGGTCCAGCTGCAGCACTTCGGGCACGCCGCGGTCGTCCGGGCCGGCCTCCACCAGTGCCACGGAGACGGCGGGGTCTTCGCTCAGCCGGGCGGCGACGGCGGCCCCGGCGGAACCGCCGCCGACCACAATGTAGTCAAACTCCCGGTCGGTCAGGTTCTCGATGTTGTCGGTGTGCATTCAGTTCTCCTTGCCGCGGTCAGCGAACCAGCCGGTTACCTGCGGGCTGGTGTTCTGGTAGATGTGCTTGGCCTCCTGGTACTCGGCCAGGCCGGTGGGGCCGAGTTCGCGGCCGACGCCGGACTGGCCGAAGCCGCCCCACTCGGCCTGCGGGAGGTAGGGATGGAAATCGTTGATCCAGACGGTGCCGTGCCGCAGCCGGCCCGCCACGCGCTGGGCCTTGCCGGCGTCCTGGGTCCAGACCGCTCCGGCCAGGCCGTAAACCGTGTCGTTGGCGGTGGCCACTGCCTCGTCCTCGGTGCGGAAGGTTTCCACCGTCACCACCGGGCCGAAGGCTTCGTCTACTACAACGGACATGCCGCGTTCGACGCGGTCCAGGACGGTCGGCAGGTAGTAGAAGCCGTCGTCGTACTCAGAGCCCTGCGGTGCGGCGCCGCCGCAGCGCAGCCGTGCGCCCTCCTGCACGCCGCGCTGGACGTAGTCGTCCACCTTCTCCCGGTGCGCGGCGGAGATCAGCGGACCGGTTTCCGCGGCCTCGTCGAAGGGGCCGCCCAGGCGGATGCCTTCGGCGCGGCGGACCAGCTCGTCGACGAAGCGCTCCGCGATGGACTCCTCGACCACCAGCCGTGCGCCGGCGGAGCAGACCTGGCCCGAGTGGACAAAGGCGCCGTTCAGCGCGTTGTCGACGGCGGCGTCGAAGTCCGCGTCGGCGAACACCACGTTGGGGTTCTTGCCGCCGAGTTCCAGCGCCACCTTCTTCACCGTGCCGGCCGCGGCTGCCGCGACCACCCGGCCGGTCACCAGTCCGCCGGTGAAGGAGACCAGGTCGACGTCCGGGTGCTCGGAGAGCGGTGCGCCCGCCTCGGCGCCGGGGCCGGTGACCAGGTTGGCGACGCCGTCGGGCAAGCCCAGGTCCTGGAGCAGCTTCATGGTCAGGATGGCCGTGGAGGGGGTCAGCTCGGCGGGCTTGAGCACAAAGGTGCAGCCGGCGGCCAGCGCGGGCGCGATCTTCCAGGCCGCCTGCAGCAGCGGGTAGTTCCAGGGCGTGATCATGCCGCAGACGCCCACCGGTTCGTGCACTATGCGGCTGACGACGGCGGAGTCTCCCGCATCGACCATCCGGCCGGCCTGCTGCCCGGCGATCTTGCCGAAGTAGTCGAAGCAGGCGGCGATGTCGTCCATGTCCATCCGGCTTTCGACCAGCCGCTTACCGGTGTCCAGCGACTCGGCGCGGGCGAACTCTTCGCGGCGCTCGCGCAGCCCGGCGGCCACCTTGAGCAGGAAGTCCCCGCGCTCGGGCGCCGGGACGGATGCCCAGACGCCGGAGTCGAAGGCGGCGCGGGCGGCGGCGATAGCCCGTTCGGTGTCCGCGCGGCCGGCCTCGGACACTGTGGCGACCAGTTCGCCGTCGGCCGGATTGCGGATTTCGCGCACGTCGCCGGAAGCGGCCGGCTCCCACGAGCCGTTGATGAACAGGGTGGAGGCGGTGGTGGTCATGGTGTCTCCTTCGGAAGTGCGGCGACGGGTTCGTCAACCGTGTCGTAGTCGGTGTCCCAGTCCGCCTTGGCCGGGACGCTTTCGGCGGCCGTGGTGTACGGCAGGGTGGCGCGGTGCTGGTGCAGGAATTCCAGGTGTACCTCGTAGTGGTCCAGCACGTCGGCGATGACCTCGTCCTTGCTGTACCCCATCAGGTCGTAGCCGTGGCTGCCCTCCAGCGAGAACACCTCGAGCCGGTAGTACTTCCCGGCGGCCGCGGAGGAACGGGCGTAGGACGGGACGTCGTTCTGCACCGGGAAGACCTGGTACTTGAAGGTGCGTTCGCCGTCGAGCTCCACGCAGAGGTCGGCGCTGTCGATGCCGAAGGCCTCAACGGTGGTGGTTTTCAGCGTGGCCTCCAGCCCGCGGGCGGCCAGGTCGGCGCGCACGTCGGACAGCGCGGGCACCGCGACCTCGGACACAAAGCGCTGGGCCTGCCGGCGGCCCGGGTAGTTCATCGCCCGGGAGAGGCGCTGGCGCCAGCCGCGGCGGCTGTCCGCGCCGGCCGGCACGTTGGTGCGGGAGTTGAGCACGGCGTGCAGGCCGGCCTGGTAACTGTCGGCCAGGGCAGTCTCCAGCCGCAGCGCCTTGTAGAGGCCCAGCATGATGAACACCAGCACCACCGAGAACGGCAGGCCCATGATGACGGTGGCGCTCTGCAGCGTGGGCACTCCGCCCACCAGCAGCATGCCAAGGGTCAGCAGGCCGGTGGCCACGGACCAGAAGACGCGCAGCCACTTGGGGCCGTCCGAATCGGCGTCCTTGAGGTAGGAGGTGAAGTTGCTCATCACCAGGGCGCCGGAGTCGGCGCTGGTGACGTAGAACAGCAGCCCGGTGAAGGTGGCGATCGCGGCGCTGAGCGGGGCCATCGGGTACTGCTCCAGCAGCCCGTAGAAGGCGCGTTCCGGCTGGCTCATCGCCACTTCGCCGAAGGCCGCGTTGCCGCTCATCACGATTTCGAGCGCGCTGTTGCCGAAAATCGAGATCCACAGCAGGATGAACGCGAAGGGCACCACCAGCACGCCGATGACGAACTCGCGCAGCGTGCGTCCCCGCGAGATGCGTGCCAAGAACAGGCCCACGAAGGGTGCCCAGGCGATCCACCAGGCCCAGAAGAACAGTGTCCAGCCGTTGAGCCAGTCGTCGGGCCGGTCATAGGCGAAGGTGTCCAGCGCCATCGCCGGGAAGCGGGACAGCGTATCGCCGATGTTGGTCACGATGCCGTCCAGCAGGAACCGGGTGGAACCGGTAATCAGGACGAAGACCATCAACGCGATTGCCAGGATCACGTTGAGTTCGGAGAGCCGGCGGATGCCCTTCTCGATCCCGGTGAGCACCGAGACCGTTGCCATGATCACGGCCACGGCGATCAGGGCGATCTGCACCATGGTGTTTTCCGGGATGCCGAACTGGAAGCTCAGTCCAAAGTTGAGCTGGGCGACGCCGATGCCCAGGCTGGTCGCGATGCCGAAGATGGTGCCCAGCATGGCCGCGATATCGACGGCGTGACCCAGCGGCCCGTGGATCCGCTTGCCCAGGATCGGGTACAGCGCCGAGCGGATGCTGAGCGGCAGGTTATGCCGGAAGGCGAAGTAGCCCAGTGCCATTCCCATCAGGGCGTAGAGGCCCCAGCCGAGAATGCCGTAGTGGAACAGGGTCCAGACCACGGCTTGGCGCGCGGCCTCCACGGTGGAGCCGTCACCGGTGGGCGGTGCCAGATACTGGGTCACCGGTTCCGCCACCGAGAAGAACATCAGGTCGATCCCGATGCCGGCGGCGAAGAGCATTGCCGTCCAGGTGAAAAGGTTGAACGTGGGGCGCGAGTGGTCCGGCCCCAGCCGGGTCTTGCCTACTCGAGAGACGGCCACGAAGAGGACGAAGACGAGGACCGAGACCACAATCAGCGAGTACCACCAGCCGAAGGTCGACCCCACCCAGGTGACGGCGGCACCGATGACGGCGTCCGCCGATTCCCGATCAAGAATGGCCCACAAAGCGATGCCCAGCACGCCAACAGCGGAGCCGATGAAAACGGTCTTGTTGACTCTGGTGCGCGGCTCCGGCTCGGGTGGGACCTCGCCCGTGGGCAGGACGGTCTCCGGCTCCGGGTGCCGAATGGTCCCGCTGTCGGGCCCGGGCGCGGCGGGCTTGGGCGGCGTGCTCATATCGGTCTCGTACCTCGCATCGATGGTTCTGCTGGTCGCGGTCTCGCTGGTTGCAACGGCCCCTCGGGGCCAACCCTCGACGCTAGCAACGGCAGGAATTAACTCAACTTCGCGCGAGTAACACACTTATTAAGTGGGCAGGATCACGCGTGTCTTTGAGCAGTATCACCATGGAAAACCCTTGACGCGTGGTTCAATACCGGGCCGCGGTGGAGCAGGAGGGAAGGAAAGGGGAGCAGTTTCCGGGCCCGGTACGCCCTTTTTTGCGTTACCGTGAGGGCATGCCGGAGATGCCTGAGGTGCAGGGACTGGTTGATTTCCTGCGGTCCAAGCTACTGCCGCCGGACGGGCCGGCGGCCCGGATCGCCGACGTCGAGGTGCTGTCGTTCTCGGTCCTGAAGACCGCAGACCTTCCGCTCGACGTTCTGGGGGCCGAACCGGTGTTTGGAGTGACCCGCTACGGCAAGTTCATCGCCATCACCGCCGGCAGCGCGCACTTGGTGATGCATTTGGCCAAGGCCGGCTGGCTCCGCTGGTCCGATGCGCTCAAGCCCGGCCGGCTCCGTCCCGGCAAGGGGGCGATGGCGTTGCGGGTCCGGTTCGCGGCCGACGACGAAGCGGCGCCCGGCTTCGACCTGACCGAGGCCGGGACCAAGAAGTCGCTGGCGGTTTACGTGGTCAAGGATCCCCTCGATGTGCCGGGCATCGCCCGGCTGGGACCTGACGCGCTCGACGTCGATGCGGCCACTTTCGCGCACATCGTCGCCTCGCATAACGGCCAAATCAAGGGACTGCTGCGCGACCAGTCGGCAATCGCCGGCATCGGCAACGCCTACAGCGACGAAATCCTGCACGCTGCCAAGCTCTCCCCCTTCGCCAACGCCGCAAAGCTGGACCCCGAAGACATGGACCGGCTGTACTGGGCAATGCACCAGGTGCTCGAGTCCGCCATTGCCGCAGCTTCCGGCCGTCCGGCCAACGAACTGAAGGACTCCAAGCGCAAAGCCATGCACGTGCACGGCCGCGCCGGCGAGACCTGTCCCGTCTGCGGGGACACCGTACGCGAAGTCTCCTTCGCCGACTCCTCGCTCCAGTACTGCCCCACCTGCCAAACCGGCGGCAAGCTGCTGGCGGACCGGAGGATGTCCCGCTTACTTAAGTAGGCGACCTGATTCCCGGTGGCCCCGGCGGGCCGGTGCTTTCGCCTGAACGGGACGGCGTCCCTCCCGCGGAAGGGGAGGGACGCCGTCGTTGTTGAAGAGAGCGGGTATTAGTTGTAGAGCATGCCGCCGTCGACCAGCAGGACCTGGCCGGTGACGTAGTCGGAGTCGGGGCCGGCGAAGAAGGAGACGATCTTGGCGACGTCTTCCGGGGTTTCGATCCGGCCGAGCGCGATCCCCTCCACGTTCTCCTTGAGGTTCTGGCCGATCGGCTTGCCGTTGATCTTGCTGAGCTCCTTGTCGATGAGCTCCCACATGCCGGTTCCGACGATGCCGGGGGCGTAGGCGTTGACGGTGATGCCCTTGGGAGCCAGTTCCTGGGCCGCGGCTTGGGTGAAGCCACGTACGGCGAACTTGGAGGCCGAGTAGGCGCTAAGGATCGGGAAGCCTTGAATGGCAGCGATCGATGCGGCGGAGATGATCTTGCCGCCGTGGCCGAGTTCTTCGAACTTGGCGGCCGCTGCCTGGATACCCCAGACAACGCTGTTGGCGTTCACGCTGAAGATTTGGTTGAGCTCTTCCTCGGTGATCTCCAGGATGGGCTTGATCTGCGCAATGCCGGCGTTGTTCACGATCACGTCGAAGCCGCCGAGGGCTTCTGCGGCCGCGTCGACGGCGGCGACAACCTGGTCCTTCTTGGACACGTCGGCGGCCACGAAAACAGACTTGCGGCCGAGGGCTTGGATCTCGGCGACGACGCCTTCGCCCTTCTCACGCTGCGGCTCGATGTCCGCAATGGCGACGTTAAAGCCGTCGTTGGACAAACGAAGTGCGATGGCCCGGCCGATGCCCTGGCCTGCGCCGGTAACGAGTGCGACCTTGTCTTGAACAGTCATGTAGTTGTCTCCTTTTCACTGCTCCGGCGGTCTGTGCCCGGTTCGACGAGCGTGATAGACCGCCTGTTTGTACACCAGCCCTCAGAGGGGGTGTCACTTATTGGAACGGCAAGGAGCCTAGTTTCATTCCTTTGCATATAAATGACCGGGGTGGTAAGGGCGCGATGGTGCGCACTGGGAAGTTGGCGAAGCGACGGGCGCTCAGGCGCCGTCGTCGTAGTACCGGCTGTTCTTGCCGTACTCCGGATCCTGTTCGGAGCGGACCATGCGGTGGTCCTCGGGGTGGTCCAGGCACGGGCTGCTGAAGGAGAGGACGACGGCGTTAATGCCGCCGGCAACGTGGTGGGCGGCAGTGGCGCCGAGCTCGCCGTTGCGGAAGTAGAGGGTGCGGACGTTGCCGGATTGGGCGGTGGCCTCGTTCTTTTGCTCCCAGCCCGATCCGGTCAGGTAGCCGGCGGTAGCGTCGAGGGCGGCGTTCGCCTGCTCAACGTCGGCGACTTTGCCGGTGGCACGGCCGATCCAGGCCGTCTGGGTCTGCGGTTGCTCGTCCTCGGGGCGCAGGCAGGTTTCCTCGCGGAGCAGGTCCACCTTCAAGTCGGCGGCGGAGGACGCCTCCGCTATCGCCTGGGGCAGCAGCTGCTCGAGCTGGCGGCCGTAGTCCTGCGATGACGATTGGTTCTGTTGCGGCTGGTTCTCCTGCGGCACGGCGCAGCCTCCTAGGGTGGTGATGGCCAAAGCGGCAGCGGCGGTGAGGGGAGCAGCGTAGCCGCGCCTCCGCCGTCGTACTGTGCCGCGGTGCGGATGCGGAGCGTCTGCGGCGGGGCGAAAGCGGAGCCGGGCCCGCACGCTCATTTCTCCAGACTTTCCACCGTCACGGTTTCAAGATTGCCATAGGCATAGTCCTCGGGATTCTGCTCGAGCAGGCTGACGATGCGCGGACCAGAGGGGGAGTAGGTCTGGTGGACCTGGTCCTCGACGTACGGACTGACCTCGGTGCCTTCGATAACGCCCTGGATGTTGGTGGCGGAGGTGGAGTCCTGCCGGAAGTAGTCGGTGTGCCCGCCCATCAGCGAGTCTGGATCATTGGGGGAGAGGAAACCGGTCTCCAGCCGGACCGGATTCATCACCGTGGGGCTGCCGCCTCGCCAGAACGAAGGCCCGTGGTAGCCGCCGCCGAGGAGCTGCGCGGCGGAGATCGGGTCGTCGCGGGTCTGCAGCCAGTAGCGGTGGGCGTTGGGGTTGGCCGTGTCCTCGGGACTGCCCACGTTGTGCCCCGTGCCGGCGGGAGCCACGTAGACGATGTTGGTGGAATCCAGGCCTTCGCGCTCGCCGGTGCCCAGCAACGAGCCGCCGGCGCTGTAGCCGATGTAGGTGGTGCGGGCATCGGGCCTGACTTCCAGGTCCAGGGCATGGTCGAACGCCGCGAGCAGGGGGCCGCCGTTTTCGTTGAACGAGGTGGTGATGTTGTCGCTAATCTCATCCGGCAGGTCGGTGCCTTGCCAGTAGAAAGAGACCGCGTCCGTGGCGCGCTCGCCGTTCACCGCGTCCAGGCGGCGCGTATACGCTTCCAGCTGGCCCAGGTCCGCGCCGGTGCCCGGCACCAGCGTGGCGATGGTCCGGGTGCCCGGGCCCAGCGCGCCGTCCATGGTGACGATCCGGCCGTCGCCGTCCAGGCTGAGCATCACCACCTGCAGGTCATGGTCGACGGCGAAGTCCAGTCCCGTGCGCAGCGTCGCCAACCGGTTGTGCTCGGCCTGCCAATTTTCCAGCTCCTCGGTGTACTCCAGGTGGGCCCGCTGGTAATCCGCGCGGTGCTGGTTCCGGCCGGAGGGCAGGTAGTCGTTGAGGACCGGCTCCGCGCCGAGCCGCTCCTGCTGGGTAGCCACCGTTTCGCGGTAGCCGGCGGCGGTGATGGTGTTGGCACGCACCCGGCCGGCGAACGGGATACCGTTCAGGGCGCCGAACACCGCCGGATAGAGCAGCAGCAGGCGTTCCTGGTCTCCCGGCGCCAGCCCCTTCCAGGCGTCCCGGATGTTGCTGATCCCGGCTTCGGTCAGCGCTGCATCGTTGGCCATCGCCCGCGCCAGCACTGCCTCGGCTGAGCCGGGCATCCGCCAGGCCGGCAGCTTGTTGGCGGCCAGCACGGCGGCGCCCTCGGGGTTTGCCGCCGCCCAGTCGCGCAGTTCCTGGTCGGTGAGCCCGGTCAGCGAGGCCAGATATGCCTCAGGGGTCAGCGGACCGAAACGCTCGTTCAGGCCGCTGGTGAAGCCGGCCCACGGCGGCGCGGCCGGGAGCGCTGCCGATGCGGCCAGCAGCGGGGTGGCCGGCAGCGAGTCGAGGGTGCCGCCGCTGATGGCCTGGAGCGCGGCAGCGGTTTCGGAGCTCAGCGCCTGCCAGTCCGCCCGCAGCGACGCTACCCGGCCGTTGAAGGCTTGGGCCCGGCGGATGGCACGCTCCGCTTGATTGTCGTCCAGCGGTTCGTCGCCGCCCAGCGCGGCGTTCAGAGCCGCCATCAGGCCGGGCCGTACCGCACGGAGTTCTTCCGCTTCCGCTTGGAGCGGCCGTCCTGCGGCGACGAAGGCAGCCACGGCATCGCGGGCGGCGGCCAGAGCCGCGGTCCATTCCTGCATCGGGCCATCCAGCTCATCCAGCGCGGCGTGGACTTCCAGCTCGGTCTCTGGCTGCCGGTACGCGTCCTTCAGCCCCGACCACGCGGCTTGGGCATCCACCAGGTAGCTGGCCGTGGCAGCAGCTCGGCGCGACATTTCCTCCACCGCGTCCGACAGCTGGTCCCAGGGCACATCGAGCTCCGGGACACTTGCTAGCCTGACGGTCACGGCTGCGGCACCGGGCCGAAACCGCGGGCGGCGAGGACCGGCGCGTCACCGGCGTTCAGGGTCTCGGCGAAGTCAGTGGCGGCAGCGGACATCTCCCCGTCCGCGTCGATGAACAGCTCGGCCGTCTCCGCGACTACCCGGGACTTGCCGTAAACCAGTCCGGCGATCCGCTGGCCGACGTCGCTCCGCGGCGACCAGAACCCGGCGAACGCCTCCGCCACATCGGCGGCGCTGCCAAACAACGACGACGCCGCCTCACCTGCCGCTGCCGCGTCGCCTGCCGCCTTGTCCAGCGATTGCCCGTCCGCGGCCACATCCACCAGAACCGCATGGAGCTGCCTGGGACTGATCCGCCAGCTGCCCATGCCTGCCCCGCCCTTCGTGGTTAACCGTTCCTGGGTTACTGTCCCACGGGAAGCTGCGGAACTGAATGGGGAGCACTCCCCATCGGGAGATGGCTCCCCAGTCACTCCCCATCGCAAAATTGCTCGCTCATCAATCCCGAACTGAGGAATGCTACACAGCATTCCCATGGGGGATGAGGACGGCGCCGCTAGCTGGCCGGCGGCGAGGCGGCAGCCAGGATGCGGTGCAGCACGTCGCTGCGGGACCCGTCCGCGTCGACGACCTGCCAGTCCAGCGACCCGGCCATTCGCAGGTAGGCGCAGCGGGCCGCCCGGAGATAGTCCACGGACTCGGAATCCTCCCCCCGCGCCGTGATCCGGGCGTGCGCCGTCTCCGCAGGCACATCCAGCAGCACCACCGCGTCGGGCCTCGGCAGGATGCGGACCAGCCGAGGCAGGACGCGTCCCGGTGGCAGGCCGCGCACAGTGCGGAGGACCTGCTGGCAGTGCAGGTGCCGGTCCATCACCGTAGTCCCGTGGAATGTCGCGGCACGGATCTCGGATACCAACACGTTGAGCGTGCGCACGTGGACTCGAACCGGTCCGCCCAGTGCGGTGCCACAGTGATGCCAAGGCGTGCACTGGCCCGAGCCAGCCAGCGCCGCCCGGCCGGATTGCGCAGCACCCGCGCCGGCCGGCCCGCTGCCCGCTCGGCGGCGACCAGCGACGCGGCTGCCGTCGTCTTTCCAGCCCCGTCGATGCCGAGGACGAGGACAGTGCGCCCCGCTCTCCGCCGCGGTCGGCCGGTCTCAGCGGACAAGGTTCCCTGCTTTCGGTCGGTGATCTCGCTTGGCACAACGAACACCAGGCCGGAATCGGTGCCCCGGTTCAGCTGTGACTTTGCTGAACTACCGCAATCCTTGCGGCGCCTTGCCCGCCCGGATCCGGCAGCAGCTCGCCATGCTTGCCAAACAGAAGGACGACGGCGGCCCGTAGGTCGTCGTCGTCCTTCCTCTGCAGTGGTGGTGCCGCGATTCTCAAACAGCTGCGTGCGGATACTCCGCCGAGCGGTGCTGGAACGCAAGGACCGCCGGGTTGACGATGACGCCGTCACGGATTTCAATGGCGCGGCTGATTGTGTTGTCCGCGGTCCAACTGCCGGGTCCGCTCATGACAGTGCGCAGGAACGGGATGAGGGCGGTGCTGATTTCCCAGGTCGCGGAATTCCACAGGTAGGACGGCGTGTGGTCCACGGCGTAGTAGCTCACGTGGTCGCCCACCTCGAAGGTGGGCTCGGCGAAGGTCGTCATCTTGGCCCAGCTGAAGCCCATGCCTTCGTCGCAGGAGACATCGACGATCAGGCTGCCCGGCCGAAAGCCGTCCAGGTCCGCTTCATCCAGGTAGATCAACGGGTTGTTCGGATCCTGCAGCGTGCAGTTGACCACAATGTCGCGCTCCGCGAGGAACGGCGCCAGCGGCACCCGTCCGTCGTCGGTGATGACATGGCTGAGATGCGGGGCCGCAGCGTCGTGATCGAACTGGGTGATGCGCGCGGAGTGGATCGGCGATCCCACGGCGGCCGCCGCGCGGTTGGTCAGCACCTGAACATCATGGATGCCGTGCGCGTTCAGGGCCGTGACCGCGCCGCGGGCGGTGGCGCCGAAACCAATGACGACGGCGGTGAGCGGGCGGCCGTAGTCGCCGGTAGATCCTGCCAGTTCCAGCGCATGCAGCACTGAACAGTAGCCGGCCATCTCGTTGTTCTTGTGGAAAACGTGGAGTGCGAATCTGCCGTCCTCAGCCCAATGGTTCATGGCCTCGAAGGCGATCAGGGTCAGCCGCTTGTCGATGGCCAATTGGGTAATGGCACGGTCCTGGACACAGTGCGGCCAACCCCAGAGGATCTGGCCGTCCCGGAACTCGGCAAGGTCTTCCGGCTGCGGCTTCGGCAGCAGCACCATATCCGCTGCTTCAATGAGCTCCTGGCGCGAGGCGATCCGCCCCACCAGTTGCGCCAGGTGCTCGTCGGACACACCGAAGCGCTCGCCGTAACCCTGCTCAAGGATGATCCGCTCGCGGAGGTCGGCGTCAAGGCGCTCGATGTGCGCAGGATGAATGGCCAGCCTGCGCTCATCGGCCTTGCGCGTCGTCGCCAGGACTCCGAGCGACAGCAGCGTCAAGCGGCTCAGCGCTTCTTGATGGTGGTCAGTGTCTCCGAGGCTGCCGCGCCGGCCGCCTTGGCCTTCTTGTCGCTGCGCTTTTCCTTGATGGACTTGCCCGATTTTTTGGATGCAGATTGTCGGGGAGATTTGTCGGCCATGAGTGCCTCCTCAGCGCCAGCAGAGAATGCTGCGCTTTAACGGGAACAAAAGATTTTGTTCCGTACCCCTGACCATACGGCATGGCACCTCCGCCGGGACATCGCGCCCGGCAAACGGGTGCGAACGGTTGACTTGAGCCACAAGCAGAGGGCCGCCAGGACGACGACGGGTGAGCACCGCCGTCGTCGTCCTCTGAAACAGTCCGTGGCGGCCCATATGCTGGAGGCTGACGTGAATGACCGGGAGGGTGAGATGTCCGAGGCGACGGTGGCCGAGGTGATGGCCGAACTGGCCGGGCTTGAGGATCCGAAGGTGCGCGAGGCGAATGAGAAGCGCGGCGACGACCACGGTGTAAACCTGTCCAAGCTGCGCGCGGTTGCGAAGCGGCTGAAGACCCAGCAGGAGTTGGCGCGCGAGCTGTGGGCAACAGGCGATACAGCGGCGCGGCTGCTGGCACTGCTGATCTGCCGTCCGAAGGCCTTCGAGCGCGACGAACTGGACACCATGCTGCGCGAGTCGCGTGCGCCCAAGGTGCACGACTGGCTGGTGAACTACGTGGTCAAGAAGAGCCCGCATGTCGAGGAGCTGCGCGTGGCCTGGACCGCGGATGCGGATCCGGTGGTGGCCAGTGCCGGCTGGGCGCTGACCACCGAACGGGTGGCGAAAAAGCCCGAGGGGCTGGACCTGCCGGGGCTGCTGGACACCGTCGAGGCGGAGATGAAAAACGCGCCGGACCGGTTGCAGTGGGCGATGAACCACACCTTGGCCCAGATCGGGATTGAGCATGCCGAGCACCGCGCCCGCGCAATTGACATCGGCGAACGCCTGGAAGTGCTCAAGGACTACCCCACGCCGCCGAACTGTACGTCCCCCTTCGCGCCCATCTGGATTAGCGAAATGGTGAGCCGGCAGGGTTGAGGCCTGAGGGAGTCAAGTCTTAGATGAAATCCATGGGCTGCCAGCAATGCATCCACCGAGACGCAGGTTAGTCATCGTCTCAGCCTCGACAGCAACGTCCACCGCGCAGGTGGTAGCCCTTTACGTTGCAGGTGGCTTAAGGTGCGCACCGTCGCTGCTCCAGTAGCCGAGGAACGCCCTCTGCTGTGCCCGCATCTTGAGCCCGAAGCCTGCAAAAAGGGCAAGCTGAGACTAGAGCTCAGACCCCCAGGTATGTGGCCGCCAGTTCCCGGTGCTGATTCGGCGTGCCGAAAAGCAGCTCGTTGCTTTTAGCACGGCGGAAGTACAGATGTGCCGGATGCTCCCACGTGAAGCCGATGCCGCCGTGAATCTGGATGTTGTCATAAGCGGCCTTGACGTAGGCTTCGGCGGTCAGGGCATGGGCCATGGCGGCCTCGGCTGGCAGTTGGGCGTCGCCGTCGTCGGCGGCTTGGGCGACCCGGTGGGTCGCGGCGCGGGCAAGCTCGACGTCCAGGAGCATGTCGGAAATCTTCTGCTTGATGGCCTGGTAGCTGCCGATGACCTTGCCAAACTGTTCCCGCGTTCGGGCATAGTCGGCGGACTGCTCGATCAGGCGCAGCGCGCCGCCGGCATTTTCAGAGCACAGGGCCACCGAGGCGTAACGGAGCATGGTTTCGAGAGCCGTCCAGCCGTCGCCTTCTGCACCGAGCAGCCGGGCCGGGGCTGCATCCAAGATGACTCTGGCCTGCCGCCGGGTAATGTCTAGAGTCTCCTGGTTTTCGACGGTCAAGCCGCGGGCGTTGGCGTCGACGAGGAAAATCGATACGCCCCGCGGGCTGCGGGCGGCCACGAGGATGACGTCGGCGGCGGCGCCGTCCAGGACGTTAATCTTGGTGCCGGTCAGGTGCCATTGGCCGTCGGTGGCGATGGCCGTTGCCGTGATCCCTTCGGGGCTGAAGAGGGCGGAGTAGGGTTCGAGGAACGCCACGGTGGCGATAGTGCTGCCGTCGGCGATACCGGTGAGCAGTTCCTCCTTGGCTTCGTCGTCGCCGGCGGCAAGTACCAGGTTGGCGGCCAGAACCACGGTGGCGAAGAACGGGGTACCGGCCAAGGCCCGGCCCAGCTCTTCGATGACGACATTCAGTTCGACCTGGCCAGCCCCCGATCCACCGTATTCCTCTGGGATGGCGATGCCCTGGAGGCCCAATTCCTCGGCCATTCGGGTCCAGACGGCAGGATCGTAACCGCTATCCGTGTTCATCAGCCGCCGGACGTCCGCTTCCTGGAAATTCTCCTCGCAGAACTGGCGCACCATCTGGCGCAAATCGGATTGCTCTTCCGTGAAAACCGTAGCCATCGGGACCTGCTTCCTTCGGGTGGCGGGCATCCTCGCACCGGCCATCCCTAGCGTTCGATTAGGGTTCGATCACAATCTAGACACCCATTTCCCGGGAGGGGGACGCAGTTTTCGATGAGCGAAAACAGGGGCTGACTGCCAGACTCTCCTATGAACATATTGGTCAAACCAATCGTATTAGGAGGTTGACCATGGTCGAGATGACCCTGTCCACGCCGCACCTCGCGAACCCGGAACTGGTGTTGCCGGAATCGCCGGAGCACAGCGTCCTGGCCGAATACGCAGCCGAGGTCTGCCGTCGGATCTCAGCAGGGCTCCTGGGGACCACCGGCGAGGAGCTGGTGGAGCTGCTTGCAGCCGAGACGGACAGCCTGCGCGCCGCGCTGGCCGATCCGGCCGTCCTGCAGGACCGCCCGCCCGCAGCCAATCCGCCGGCCTTCGACCGCAAGGGCCGGGTCATTGTCGCCACCAACCCGGTGGTCAGCCACCGCAACCCGCTCGCTCCTCCGATGACCCTGCTCCGGAGCGGCGAAGAGTGCGAGTTCAGCGTCGTGCTGCCGCTGCAGTACCAGGGCCCGCGCGGCAAACTCCACGGCGGCTACTTCGCAGTGCTGCTGGATGAGGCGCTGTGGCAGGCGGTCCGGGACAACGTCCCAGGCATCAGCTTCACCCGCGAACTGACCGTCTCCTACGAGCGGCCGGTGCCGCTCTTCGAGGAAGTCACAGTCACCGGCAGGGTCACCCGTATCGACGGGCGCAAGACGTTTGCCGAGGGGGAAATCCTTGCCGGGGGCGAGGTCTGCGCCCGTGCGCACGGCCTCTGGATCTCCCCGAAACCCCGGGACTGACGAGGAAGCATTCGGTCCTTTCGCTGAGCGAAAGCGGCCAATGTGGCCCAGGTCATATCTGTCAGCATGACTGGGTACGGCCACCCAACGACGCGGCAAGGATGTCGCCTAAGTTCGAAGGAAAGTTGCAATGTCTGAGGAAACCATTCTCATCATCGGTGCCGGCCACGCCGGGGTGCAGGCAGCTGTCCGGCTCCGCGAGCTGGAGTGGGCGGGCCGCGTGGTCCTAGTGGATCCGGACGGGCAGGTGCCCTACGAACGCCCGCCGCTGTCCAAGGATTTCCTCAAGCCCGGCGCCCCCGATGACGCTCCGCCGCTGCGCAAGGACGGCTTCTACGGGGACAAGGGCATCGAGCGGATCAGTGGCCGAGCCACCCGGATACTGCCGGCCGACCGCCGCGTGGTGCTGGCCGACGGCGTTGAGCTCGGCTACGCCAAGCTGATCATCGCCCCCGGCTCCTCCGCCCGCCGGCTGAACATTCCCGGGGGCAACCTGCCGGGGATCCACCTGCTCAAGACCCACGACGACGCGCTTGCGCTGAAGCAGGCGCTGGTGCCCGGGACGCGTGTGGCGATCATCGGCGCAGGCTACATCGGCCTCGAGGTGGCCGCCGCGGCCGCCGTGCTGGGCTGTGACACGACCGTGCTGGAATTCCAGGACCGGGTGATGAGCCGGGTCACTGCCGAACCGGTTTCCCGATACTTCGAGCAGCTGCACCGCGGGCACGGGACCCGGTTTGTTTTCGGCGCCGCCGTCACCGAAATCCAAGCCGACGGCAAGGCAAAGAAAATCCTCATCGCCGACGGCGCCACCTACCCGGCCGACGTCGTCGTTGCCGGCATCGGCGTCGTTCCCCTGCAGGAACTGGCAGCCCAGGCGGGGCTGCGCACCGATGACGGCATCGTGGTAGATGCTGACAGCCGGACATCGGACCCGCACATCTACGCCGCCGGGGACGCCACCCGCCTCGTCTCGGAGGAGCAGGGCATCAACCGGCGTCTGGAGAGCATCCAAAGCGCCGTCGCTCAGGCCGTCAACGCCGCCAACCACATCATGAACGCCCCCGCCGCCAAGCGGGAGGTGCCCTGGTTCTGGACCGTGCAGCACGGCGTGCGGCTGCAGACTGCCGGGCTGCGCCAGCCGGACGACGACGTCCTGGTCCGCGGCGACGCCGGCACCGCGCCGTTCTCCGTGCTCTACCTCCGCGACGGCCGGCTTGCCGCCATCGACACCATCGGGTCCCTCAAGGACTTCACTCAGGGCAAGAAGTTGATCGCCGCCGGCGCCGCCGTCGACCCCCGGCTTGCCGCCGATCCCACCACCAAACTGGCCGACGCAGTCCGCGACCTGGTCGCCCACCGAAGCTGAAGGAGCTGAACCATCATGTCCGACACCACCACGATCACCAAGCTCAATGTCACCGACCGCGACGGCGCCGAGCGCCAGATTGACTGGGAGCCGCAGCAGTCCCTCATGGAGGCGCTGCGCGACAACGATTTCCCGATCCTGGCCTCCTGCGGCGGCACCGCCTCCTGCGCCACCTGCCATGTCTTCCTGCCCAAGGAGGTCTGCAACAGTCTGGGCGAGCGCAGCGAGGATGAGCTCGAACTGCTTGAAGAGGTGTCTTGCTACGACGCGGGAACGTCCCGCCTGGCCTGCCAGGTCTCGCAGGACGAGTCGCTCGACGGCATCAGCGTCACCATCGCGCCCGAAGAGGACTGAGGGCGCGGCGGCCAACCGGCCGCCGTCGTCCGCATTCATCAGGACGTCCGCAGCAGGCGGCCGCCCCGGACAGGGCCGTCCCCGTACAGCTGCCAGGAAGCAACACCACCGCGCAGCAAAATGACAAGGAGTTGAACAGCAATGGGTTTGCTTGAAGGAAAGGTTGCCCTGGTCACCGGGGCTAGCCGCGGCATCGGCGCGGAAATCGCCGCCGCGTTTGCCCGAGAGGGCGCATCCGTGGTGGTCACCGCCCGGTCCACCACAGAGGCCCCCGGCCGGCTAGACGGAACCCTGGAGGAGACCGTCGCCGCCGTCGAGGCTGCCGGGGGTGCAGGACTGGCCGTGCCGGGCGACCTGACCAAGCCCGAGGACCGCGAGCACATCGTGCGCGCCGCACAGGAACGCTTTGGCAAGGTCGACATCCTCGTGAACAACGCGGCCCTGACCTACTTCACCCCCGCCGCCGACATTTCCCTCAAACGCACCTCCCTGATGTTCGACATCCAAGTCCACGCCCCGCTGCACCTGAGCCAACTGGTCCTGCCGGGCATGCGCGAACGCGGCGAAGGCTGGATCCTGAACATCACCTCCCTCGAGGCAGAAGATCCGGCGCTGCCGCCGTCACGCTTCAACGCCAAGGGCACCACCACGGTCTACGGCATGTGCAAGGCGGCTATGGAACGGATGACCAGCGGCCTGGCCGCTGAGGGCTACAACGACGGCGTCTCCGTCACCGCCCTGCGCCCGGGCGGGCTGGTGCCCACGCCAGGCATCGTGTTCCACGGCGTCATCAAGGCCGACGACCCGAATGCCGAGTCGCCGGAGTACATGGCGAAAGCCGCGCTGATCCTGGCCAGCTCGGCGCCGACCGAACTCACCGGCCACGTGTACGAGTCCACCTCCTTGGTGGAGGCCTACGAATCCCGTCTGACTGTCAGGAGTGCCCGTGTTTAACACAACATCACCGGAAAGGACAGGCCTAGGTGCGCACCCGGTCATCGGCGAAGTCGGCTGGCTGCGCGGCCTCAAGATCGTGGAGGTCACGACGGCGGTCTCCGCACCGCTGATCGGCCGGGTCCTGTCCGAGCTGGGCGCCGAGGTTGTCAAGGTCGAGTCCCGGGCCAAGGTGGACGTCAACCGCGCCCGGGTGCCCCGCCCCACGGACCCGGAGGGATTCCCCGCGCACGAGGCGTTCCAGCTGCTGCACGAGGCCAACGCCGGCAAGCACAGCGTCACGCTGAACTTGAAGACCCAGCGCGGCAAGGAGCTGCTGCTGGACCTGCTCGGCGACGCCGACGTCTTCATCGAGAACTTCGTGCCGGGCTGGCTGGACCGGCTGGACCTGCCCATCGCCGAGCTGCGCGAGCGCTGCCCGCGCCTGATCATCCTCTCCGCCAGCGGCTACGGGCAGACCGGCCCGCTGCGCACGCAGCGCTCCTACGCCCCGGTCATGACCGCGCTCGCCGGGGTCGAGGGACTCATCGGCTACGAGGACGGGCAGGTGATGGGCTGTTCAGCCCTGGCCCTGGCCGACCTGAACTGCACGTTTAGCGGTGTCCTGCTGGTCATGTCCGCGCTGGCCGGCCGCCAGGCGACCGGGCAGGGCACGCACATCGACCTGTCCCAGATCGAGGCCGCCGCCATCCTGGCCGGCGAGGCCTTCGTCGAGCAGCAGCTCGGCGGCGGGATTCCCGGCCCGGCCGGCAACATCGACGCCGACGGCACCCGCTGGACACTCCAGCGCACCGCGGACGAGGATTCCTGGATTGCCGCCAAGGGCGCCGGCGCGGCGGACGAGGACGCACGCCCGGAAACCCGTGAACTGCTTGGACGGCTGCGCGAGCGGGGCATCGAGGCCTCGCCGGTGCTCACACCCTTGGAAGTGGCGGCCGACGAACACTTCACCTCCCGGGGGTTCACCCAGTCGGTGCAGCACCCCCACCCCATGATCGGGGCGCTGCAGATCACCAGCGTGCCGTGGCGGCTGGAGGGCGTGGTGCCCAGGGTTGCCGCGTCCGCGCCGCTGATCGGCTCGTCCAACGCCGAGGTGCTGGGCCGCTACGTCCCTGCCAACGACCTGACTGAACTGGAACGTGAAGGGGTGCTCAAATGAGCAACGGAATGCTAGGCGGCAAGCTCGTCGTCGAAATCGGCCGGACCCGGGCCGCGGCCTTCGCCGGCAAGCAGCTGCGCGACACCGGCGCCGACGTCGTCGTCCTCCAGGGCGGCCGCCGGGCGGAGGAGCTGCCGGAGGCCGCGCGCCTGTACATGGACGCCGGCAAGGACGTCGTCACGTGGCGGCCCGAAGACGACGCCGTCCTGGTCGACGAGCTCATTGCGCACGCCGACGCCGTCGTCACCGACCTGCCCGCCGCCGAACTGGCCGCCCGCGGCCTGGACTGGGCGAGCCTGCACGCCCGGTTCCCGCGCCTGGCCTACGTGGCACTGTCCGCCGTCGGTTGGGAAGTGCCCGGCCAGGAGGACGCCGGTGAGCTGACCATGCAGGCCCTCAGCGGACTCATGCACATGGTCGGGCATCCGGACCGCGAGCCGCTTGCCCTGCCGTACGGCATGGGATCGCTGCAGCTGGGCCTGCACGGCGCCGGTGCTGCGGCCACTGCCATGTACACGGCAACCGAAACCGGCACCGGCCGGCTGGTGGAGGTCTCCGGCGCCGACGTGCTTGCCTCCTACGTGCGGATCTACGGCGCCGTGGCCAACTACTACGAGATCCCGCTGCGCCGCGACGGCCGGCGGGCCCCCGGCTCCGGGGGGCGCTACCCGTTCGGGCTGTTCCCGTGCAAGGACGGCTACGTGGCCATGATCTGCCGCAGCGACCGTGAGTGGGCAAGCCTGCTGGCCATGATGGGCAACCCCGAGTGGTCGAAGCAGGAGCGCTACACCGATCTCTACGCCATCGCCATGGAGTACCCGGACGAGATTGATGCGCTGATCGACCCCTGGCTGCGCGAACACACCCGCGACGAACTGCTGGCTTTGGCCCAGGAGTTCGCCGTGCCCGTTGCGCCGGTGCGCACCGTCGAGGAAGTTGCCGCCGATACGCAGCTTCGCGACCACCGGCACTTCTTCGACCTGCTGGTCACTGAGGACGGCCGGTCGCTGCGTGTGCCCGGACGGCCATGGGCCACACCGGAACGCCGGGCCGTGGTCCGGCCCGCCGGCTCCCTCGCCGACGTGGTCAACAACCTGCCGGTACGCCTGCCCGGCAACGAATCCCAACCCACACCCCTGGAGGTTTCATGACCACCGCCGAAGCACCCGTGCTCATCGAACGCAGCGGACCCATCGGCCGACTGGTATTCAACCGGGCGGAGAAGAGCAATGCGCTGACCTTCGACGACGCGCAGTACCTCGTCCGCTGCCTGCGCGAGCTCGAGGAGGATGACAGCATCAAGGTCATCATCCTCAAGGGTAACGGCAAGTCCTTCTGCGCCGGACACGATTTCGACGACGTCGTCAGGTCCTACGGCCTGGACAAGAAGGGCCCCGACGGCCGCCCTCACAAGATGAGCGTCCGCGACCGGCTAATCATCGACCGCCGCCTCGCCGACGAGTACATGGCGTTCCAGTACGCGCTCAAGCCGGTGATCGCGCAAGTGCAGGGAGCTGCAGTCGGTTTCGGAATGTATTTGACCGAGCTTGTGGACCTGGTGATCTGCGCCGATGAAGCACGCTTCAGCCACGCTGAGCAGCGGCTCGGATTCGCGGGAAATACCTGGCACCTTAATATGCAGATTCTCACCTACGGGCCGAAGAAAGTCCGTGAGATGCTGCTGCTTGGTTCGCAGTTCGATGGACGGGACGCCGTCCGCATCGGCCTTGCCAACGCTTCGGTTCCGCTAGATGAGCTGGAAGAAACCACGGAGAAGTGGGCGGAGCGCATCGCGCGGAATCCCAAGGACGCGCTGGTCACCGGCAAGGCCGTGCACAACATGGCCATCGATTCGCTGGGCGGCACCCAGCAGTTCATGCGCGGCATCGCGGGGCATACCCTCGGCACGCTCCTGTCCTTCGAGAAGGACGAATACAACTTCTTCCGCGAGCGCCGGGACAACGGAACCAAGGCCGCGTACCAGAACCGCGATGCTGCCTACGAGGCCGCGCCGGCAGCCACCAACGTCTGAAGCAATTATTGGGACCCGCGCTGTCCGCGGCTGTCCCACACGAATCGTGAGGAACGAATAATGAGCGATATTTTGAACTACGAAGGCAAAGTCTGCGTCGTCACCGGTGCTGCCTCCGGAATGGGCAAGTCCACTGCCGCGCTGCTGACCGACCTCGGTGCGCGCGTCTACGCCCTGGACATCAACGAGCCGTCGATTCCGGTCGAGAAGTACGTCCGAATCAACCTGGGTGACAAGGCCTCCATCGACGCCGCCCTGGCCGAGCTGCCGGAGAAGGTCGACCATGTTTTCAGCTGCGCGGGCATTGCCGGAACGATCTACGGAGGCCGTACCTTCTCGGAGCTCGACGTCCTAACCATCAACTACATCGGCACCCGGTACTTTGTGGAGGGACTGCTCCCGCGACTCCCCGAGGGCGGGTCGGCCGCCGTCATCGCTTCCACCGGAGGCATGCGGTGGCAGCAGCGCCAGGACCTGCACCTGGACTTCGCCAAGACCGACGGATTCGAAGCAGGCCAGCAGTGGTATCAGGAGCACCGAGACGAACTGGAAGCCAACTTCACCGGGCTGAACTTCGCCTACATGATGTCGAAGGAAGCGCTGATCGTGTGGATGAAACACCGAGCGTTCTCCTTGTCGGGGGAACACATCCGCCTGAACTCGATTTCTCCGGCGGCCACCGACACACCGATGGCCGAGGACTTCAGCAAGAACGCCAATGGCCTCCGCGGCTCCCATGTCTCCAATGTCGGAGCCGCATCCACTCCGGATGACCAGGCACGGGCGCTGATCTTCCTCAACAGCGGCCTGGCAAGCTATGTCAGCGGCCAGGACCTGCAGGTCGACTACGCCTTCACCGTCAAGGGCCTGCACGGGCTCGACTAGGACGCTACCCCAACCCTTTCAACGTTCATCCCAGAAGGAGAACCGGTCACATGACAATCGAGATTGACCGCCAGGCCCCGGCACTGGAAGAAGCTGCCATCATCGAATCCGCAAAGCGCGAACTCTTCATCGGCGGCCAGTGGGTGCCGGCAACGCGCGGCAAGGTGTTCGACGTCTTCGATCCGGCGACGGAAGAGGCATTCGCCCAGGTCGCCGATGCTTCCGTCGAGGATGGCCGCCGGGCCCTTGACGCAGCGGTTGCAGCCCAGGCGGCTTTCGCCGCCACGACACCGCGCTTCCGGGCCGACATCCTCCGGCGCGTCGTAGAGATCCTCCGCAGGGACATGGAGACGAACATCCGCATCCTCTCCATGGAGGCGGGCAAGCCGCTGGCGGAGGGCCGAGCCGAGATCAACAGCGGTATCGACTTCCTCGAGCACTTCGCCGAGGAAGCCGTACGGACCGAAGGCAACTACCAGATGAATCCGGTCAGCGGCGGCAGGATGATCGTGGTGAAGCAGCCCATTGGCCCGTCCATCCTGATCACGCCATGGAACTTCCCGTTCTCACAGGCTGCCCGCAAGCTGGCACCGGCAATTGCAGCCGGCTGCACCGTCGTGGTCAAGCCGGCCAAGGAAACCCCGCTGATCCTCTTGGCCTTCGCCCGTGCCTTCCAGGAAGCGGGCCTGCCGGACGGCGTGATTAACGTGGTGACCACCAGCGACTCCAACGGCGTCATGGAACCGCTGATCCGGTCGGGGGACGCCCGCAAACTATCCTTCACCGGCTCCACTCCAGTCGGTGTCAAGCTGCTGGAACAGGCCGCCGAGCAAGTTCTCAGCTCGTCGATGGAGCTCGGAGGCAACGCTCCGTTCATCGTGTTCGAGGACGCGGACCTGCAAGTGGCCATTGACTCGCTGATCATGAACAAAATGTGGAACACCGGCCAGACCTGCACCTCGGCCAACCGGATCTACGTCCATTCTTCGATCATCGACAAGTTCCAGGACATGCTGGTGGAACGGATGTCCTCCTTCGTCCAAGGACGCGGCCAGGACGACGGCGTCAACCTCGGGCCGCTCATCAACGCCAAGCAGTTGGCTTCGGTCGAGGCGATGGTGCAGGACGCGGTCTCCAAGGGGGCCAAGCTTGTAATCGGTGGGGAACGTCTAGACCGGACAGGCTACTTTTACCAGCCCACCGTGCTGCGTGACGTGCCTGAAGACGCAGAACTGAACCGTGAAGAAATCTTCGGCCCCGTGGCGCCGCTGATCTCCTTCGAAACGGAGGCCGAGGTCGTGGCCAAGGCCAACGACACCCACTACGGCCTGGTGTCTTACCTCTTCACCGAGGACCTGCGCCGGGCGATCCGCGTTTCGGAGGCGCTGGAAGCCGGCAACGTCGGGTTGAACCGGGGCACCGTTGCGTATGCCGCTGCACCGTTCGGCGGGGTCAAGAAGTCCGGCTTGGGCCGCGAGGGCTCTCACGAGGGCCTGGACGAGTTCCTAGAGACGAAGTTCATCGCGCTGCAACTCTGAGAGGTGCCGATCAAACGGATGCATGAAGCAAGGCGGAGCCGCCCGGAGCTGTCCGGGTGCGGCTCCGCTTTGCTTTAAGTCGCGCCGATTTGGGGCTCTTCACGTCTTCCGCAAAACTCTGTGGGGACAAAAGCGCACCGACCTCCCACGGGTGCTCTCAGCAGGACATATTTGATGGCGCTTGCTTTTTTCAAATACGGGGCCGGCGCGTTTGATGAGAATCTCAATGTCGTGCCATCAGCGGTAGCAGCTTTGTCTGGGCCCGTCCGCCTCCGTACCGGGCACAGCGACAGGTCACCGAGATACCTCCAAAACCAGCGTGGTGTGCGCCGGTCTTGGAGTTGCCAGGATGCAGAAAAATGGGCATTTCTTGGCTTGTGCCCACCGCAGGCACCGGCGGTACCTCGACCACGGCTGGCAAGGACTGGAGGACCGCTCGACGGGCCACGCCCGGGCGCCACTTGCCCGGATGTGGTCAGGGACGTGCTGGATCAGTGGGAAAGCATCGGGAAGGACCGGCAGTTCTGGGCGCCCGCACAGGCGTAAATCCGCGGACGGTGTCCAGGAATCTAACCCGTGCCGCGTCCCGAAACTCTGGGAACTCGACCCGGTCACAGGGGAGCGGATCAGGGCCGGGCAGCCAGGGGCCCCGTTACAAACACGCTGCCCGGGACCTGCTGCCGTGAACGTAAAGAAACCCGGCAGTATCGCGACGGCGGCAGCTGGCGTGCCGACCCCGCCCAAGACGGGCGCACCGCCGCGTTCATGGCCGCCAACGGCGCACCGTTCCGACGCGTCATGACCGACAGTGCCTGAGCTTATCGGAAATCCAGCAAATTTCTGGCCACCCTTGGTGCAGTCGGGGTGTGAATCACAAGCTCCCCCTAGTCCAGACGCCCAAAGCCGAAGGAGTAGCATTCACCGGATGCCCCAATGAAGAAAGGGCCGGATCCCCGCCTCGGCGAGGACCCGGCCTTGTAGTGCAGGCTGGACTAGCGAACGGACACGACGGCCTCGTCCTCGGCGTGCCCCGGGTCGGTCCTGACGAGGTCCTCGGGGTCCGCAACTCCCTGATGACCCCACCGAGCCACGGTAAAGGCAGCAGCCACGGCCCCGAGCAGGCAGAGCCCGCCGGCATAAAGGGCCACCAAGTACCATCCTTTTGGATTGGCGACGATGATTGCCGAGGCCACCAGCGGACCGAAGCCGCTGATCGCGCCACCCAGTTGCTGGCCCAGGGAAACGGCGCTAGAGCGCACCTCAACCGGGAACAACTCAGTGAACAGTGCGGCCTGGATGCCGTTGACTACGCCGTGCCCGAAAACGAGAACCAGGGCCATGCCGAGAAGGATCAGCATCGGTTCGGCAGTACCCAGCAGTACGAAGTAGACGAAGATAAAGACGGCTTCGGCAATGAGTCCGATGATGATTAACCTGCGTCGGCCGACGCGGTCGGAGAGCCCGCCCCACAGCGGGACGGAGAAGGCCAGCACTGCTGATGACAGCGAGACCAGGGCTAGCATCGTTGTCTGGGCGACTCCGTAGGTGGCAACGGCGAAGGACAGGCCGAAGACGCTGACGGTGTAGTAGACCGTATTGGGGCCGGTGGCGATGATGGTCGCCAGCAGGACGTCCTTTTTGTGTTTGCGGGCTACCTGCAGGACAGGGAACCTTTCGGTCTTGCCTTCCGCACGAAGTCGCTCGGAGGCCGGCGGCTCGGGGATGTGGCGGCGGACGATGAAGGTGATGACCAGCAGCACACCGCTGAAGAGGAAAGGCAGGCGCCAGCCCCAGGCCATGAAATCCTCCCGTGGGAGCAGCGATACAAGCGCAAAGACGCCCGTTGCCAGCACCATGCCGGCGAAGCCCCCGGAGTAGGTGAAGGAACTATAGAAGCCCCGCCTACTTCGCGGCGAGCTCTCCATCGAGAGTGTCGCGGCGTTGCCCATTTCGCCGCCGAGGCCCAAACCCTGGACAAGTCGTAGGAGGACGAGCAGCACGGCTGCCCAGTCGCCTAGTATCGCGGTGGTGGGAAGGACTCCAATCAGGACCGTAGCGAAACCCATCGTGATCAGGGTACCCATCAGTGCCGTCCTGCGCCCGTACCTGTCGCCTACATGGCCGAAGACGATGGCACCCAAGGGCCGAACGATGTACCCGACGGCGAGGGTGGCGAAAGCGGCCAGGGTGCCGATTGCGGGCGATAGATCAGTAAAAAACAATGCGTTGAGCACGACGGCGGAGGCCGTGCCGTAGATGAAGAAGTCATAAAACTCGATGACCCCTCCGAAGAATCCTGCCGCCGCGGCACGTCGAGGCGACACCGTCGTCGTCTTGCTCATACTCACTCCTATGAGGATCGGTAACTGAACTAGCAACTGGAGAATCGGGTGTTGACTGGACCAATCCCAATGCCTACCGGTTCCATATTGGTCTAACCAATGGGAATATTAGTTGTAAGCTTCGTGACCGTAATCACGTTTTTCGCTGAGTGAAAACACACTTTCCCTGGAGCGGGCTGGCCCGTAACTCGCAGCGACTGATGGCAGGCGTCCATCGTCAGCACTTTATCGGCGGCGCTGGGTAGGAACGGAGAATTCGTGGTCGTAGAGGCGACCTACCCGCAGGGCTGTGAGGGCACCGGCGAAGTCGACGAGTCACATGAGGCCGATCCGGTTAGTCGGGTAGGAGTACCACGCTGAGTGCGGTGTGCACCTGTCGTTGGCGGCAGTCGACGACGGCGATCCTGCCTTGCAGGCGGCGGCATTCGCCTTTTCCATGACGCTGGGGGCCAAGGCTCGCCCGAAGTGATGGGTTCCCCTGCTGCCGCCGGGAGTAGATGATTTCGATGAGCGAAAAGCGCGGCTGTGTGCCCGGTCACCAGTGGCAAGCTGATGATGGCAGGCGGACGGAGCGGGGAACCGCGACGACGTCGACGACCAATCGATTAGCGAGGGCGGCTACGGGACGGTGAGCAGCCTAGCGCCCCCACATCCGTGAAAGGACGAAGATGTCAATCATCTCCGAGGAGAAGACGCAGCAGATCCCCTACTCTCATGAGCTGAAGTGGCCGGAAGGGCTGGAGCCGTGGACCGTTATTGATGAAACCGGCCTCCAAGCTGAGCCCTACGCGCATTTCGCATGGATGCGCAAGCACCACCCGGTCCTTCGCGTGTACCACCCTGAGTCGGATGTCTACTTCGTTTCCCGGTATGCAGATGTTCGGAAGGGCATGCGTACTCCGAAGATCTACCGCAGCCAGGTCAACGACGAAACCCCGTTCGCCTTCCCGACCCTGCTTGACGGGGCGGCCCACATGAAGATCCGCAAGGTAGTTGCCGCTGCGTTCATCCCCAAGGCCATCAATCAGGTGGCGGACCGCGTCCAGGACGTTGCCTCCGAGCTCGTGAAGAACTTCGTAGCCAAGGGAGGAGGCGAAGTCACCAGCGAACTGACCCGCCCGCTGACCATGGCCACCATCAGCGGTATTCTGGGCGTGCCCTACAAGGACGTTGCGGAATTCGATATGTGGACCGAATCCGTTTGGGCCTGGTTTGCCCGGGTTTCCCGCATGGCGCCCGGCCTGCCAGGAGACGAGGAGAATGCGCAGCAGCTATTCAATTATCTGGGGGGCATCCTGGACCGGCTCTACGAGGAGAAGAGCGAGTCCGTGGCCGGTCATATCGCCCGCGCATGGAAGGACGAAGGCGTGCTCACCCGCCAGGAGGCGATTGAACTGTGCGTGTTCGTCTTTATCGCCGGATTCGACACCACGACGCGCTTGATGGCCAATGCATTCCTGGTATTCAAGGACTACCCGGAGACCTTGGACCGGCTGAATGAGCGTCCCGAGGATGCCGAGGCGTTCGTGGAGGAACTGGTCCGCTTCCGTGGGCCCGTGCACAAGGCTCCGCGGCGTCTCGCGGAAGACGTCGAGATCGCCGGCGTCAAAATCCCGGCCGGCTCCATCGTGCGTCTACTGCTGGCCTCGGCCAACCGCGACGCGGAGCACTGGGGTGAGAACGCGGACAAGTTCGATCTGGACCGCGACGCCGAAGGACACTTCGGATTTGGGCACGGCGTCCATGCATGCCTCGGCGCTCCCCTGGCCCGGCTCGAGAGCAAGACCATGTTCCGGCTGCTCGCCGAGCGGATGGAGTCCGTCGACTTCGACCTGGGCAAGGACGCGGTGCTATTGAAGGGCAACAGCCTGACCAACGGCGTCGAAAGTCTGAACGTCAGGGTAGAGGCCCGTAAGGCATAGTCCCAGTCAGAAGAACGGCCGGGGGAATTTGTGAATTCCCCCGGCCGTTCCTCTGACTGCACATCCGTAGGATGCCGCTGATTCTGGCGCAGGTCAGCGCCGTGCTGGCGGCGTGGCGCCGAGGGCCATAGAAATGCCGAACGCGGCTGACTGCAGGGCCGGAATGGCGGCAGCGGGGTTTTCCCGGCCCTGTGGGTAGACGGCGCTGAGGGCGGCCACCACGGCGTTCTTAGTCCCGAAGACCGGCACGGCCATGCCGGTCCAGCCGGCGGTCCCGATCCCGGGAACTATTGAGTAGCGGCGCTGCCGGATGTCGGCGAGCATCCGGCGCAGGATTTTGGGGTCGGTAACTGTCCTTTCGGTGTACTGGGCCAGCGGCTTCTGCAGGAATTCGTCTTGGAACTCTGGCGGCGAGTAGGCCAGCAGGACCATGCCCGAGGACGCTGCGTGAAGCGGGTGCCGTTGCGCCACGAGCGCGCGGTCGAGCGTGAAATCCTCCGGGGCCAGGCGCTCCAGGTACAGTACGGTTCCGTGGTCCAGTACCGAGAGGGTCACCAGTTGTCCCAGGTGCTCGTGCAGATCCTCCAGATACGGCAATGCCGTGTCGCGCACCGAAAGGGTGTCGCTACCGCGGGTCGATAGCTCCCACAGTCGCAGCCCGATCTTGATTTCCTTGTCCGGGCCGCGCTCCAACAGTCCGTGCTGGATCAGTTCGGTTACCAGCCGGTAGGTGGTCGGCACGGGCAGGCCGGCGCGCTGGGCCAGCACAGTCAGCGGCATCGAGCGCCGCTGCCGGTCGAAGGCGGAGAGGATCCGTGCAACCCGCCCGATGACCGACCTGCGCGGGGCTTCGGGATCATGGGACACAGACGTTGCTCCTGGATGAACTGGGTGGGAGGCTGCCGACATGGTGGACATCTTAGCCTCCCGGCGGCGATGGCCCCGCCAAGCCGCACCTTGCAGGACGCGCCGCAGTGCTGTCCGGCGCGTGGCCGGACAGCACTGCGGGCGGAACCCTGCTGCGGATCAGTCGAAGGCGCTGACGGTCTCCCGTTCGGGACCGGCGTTCTGCCGGAGCGCCTGCACCTGCTCGGTGGTGACGGCCATTTCCCGGGCGTTCGGCAGGCCGAGCCAGGCCACGAAGACCCCAATCGCGGCAAAGACGACCACGTAGTATGCCGGCGCGACCGGACCGAAGTTAGCCGCGAACCAGGTGGCAATGAACGGAATCGTTCCGCCAAAGACCGAGAAAGCGGCAGAGTACGCCAGGCCGCTCGCGCTGGACCGCACATCGACGGGGAAAAGTTCGACGATGGCCATGCCGGCTGCCAGCATTGACGAGTACATGAAGGTGGCGTGAATGGCCAGGGCGATGACGGCAGCCACCGGGCCGAGTTCGAGCAGGAAGAAGGCCGGAAAGGTCCAGACCAGGAGGGCAACCGAGATCACCATGGCGAATTTCTTGCGGCTGATCTTGTCCGCCAACCGTCCCATGCCTGTCACCGTGAACATGACGATCGTGAGCGCGCCGACGAGGATGAGCAGTGCGGTGGTCATGGTGTATCCCTCGAACTGCACCAGATGCGAAACCATGTAGCCGATGATCAGATAGCCCGCCACGGCCTGCATGGCCACCCAGCTGAAGAGGATGAACATTTCCTTGGGTACGGTGCGGATGGCGCGCAGGAGCGGTGCCTCATGCTTGCCGGCGGCACGCTTGTCCGCGGCACCGGAGGTTTTGGCGGCCTCCTTGAACGCAGCGGAATCATCGATGCTCACCCGCAGCCAGAGGCCGACAAGGCCCAGCGGGACGGCGGCGAAGAAGGGCAGACGCCAACCCCAGGCGAGCAGTTGGTCCGGGCTGAGTGAGGTCGTGATGAACATGGCTAGGAGCGCGGCGCAGGCGGCGCCGGCGATCGTGAAAACGATCAACGGTGCGGTGTTTCGTCCACGGGTTCCGACCGGGGAGTGCTCAACGACGAGCACGAAGGCTCCGGTGGACTCGCCGCCGACCGAGAAGCCCTGCAGCAGCCGGCAGGCCATCAGCAGGGCCGGGGCCAGGAGGCCGACGGAGTCGTAGGTGGGCAGCAGACCGATGGCCGTAGTGGAAACGCTCATGAGAAGCAGTGCCAGGACCAACTGCAGCTTCCGGCCCCAGCGGTCCCCGATATGGCCGAAGACCACTCCGCCGAGGGGCCGGATGAAGAAGGCGACACCGAAAACGGCGAAGGTCGACAGCAGGCCGGCCACGGGATCGACTTTCGGGAAGAAAAGGGCCGCGATGGTCACGGCAAAGTACGCATACAGGGCGTTATCGAAATATTCGATGAAGTTGCCGATGGCTCCGGCCCGCCTGACCCTGCGGATCATGGCAGCGTCAGTCTTGCCTTCGGTCGATAGTGCAGTACTCACGTGGTACTCCCTTGGTGGAGGCGGGCCGGTTAGTCGGGTCCCCGCTGCTGACTCTCTTGGGGCAGTGCCGCCCCGGCTTCTAAATCCTGTGCGCGACGCGGCTCCTTGAGGGAGGGAGCCGGAGTATTGCGATTGGTATGACCTTTCTCACATTCAATAGATTTAGGGTTGCCTTGTCAAGGTTTTTTCTCAAGAACCCTTCGGAGGCTGTCAGTCAGCAGTGGAACGAGGCTACCTTCTGGAATAGATTGGTATAACCAATCATGTTTAAGGGCTGGGCTTGGGGAGGACGGGTGGAGACGGCGGCAGCGCCAGGACGACAGGCCGGCCCGTGGGCCATCATGAAGGCGGTGGCGCTGACGACAGTCACGGTCTCGCCCACTTTTCTGATCGGATCCCTCGCCGTGCAGATCAGGGACGACGTACAGCTCGGACCGGCGGGGATCGGAGCCGCCGCGGCGATCATGTTCGGCGTCGGGGCCCTGATGGCCAAGCCGTCGGGCATAGTCATCCAGCGCGTCGGGTCCCGCCGCGGCACGATTGCGGCGGCCGCAACCTCCGCGGTTGCACTGCTGGGCATCGCCTTGGCGCCGAACTTTGCCTGGCTGGCCGTTTGGCTCTCCCTGGCAGGAATCGGCAACGCGCTTGGCCAGCCGTCAACGAACCTCGGCATCTCGCAGGCGGTCGATCCGGGACGGCTGGCCCTTGCCTTCGGAATTAAGCAGGCCTCTATCCCCACGGCCACCCTACTCGGCGGATTAGCCGTTCCAGGCGTTGCATTGCTCTTCGGCTGGCGGTGGGCGTTCGCCGCCGCCGCAGTCCTGGCCTGCGCCGTGTCCCTGTGGGCTGTCTTGGCCCGAAGCCCGATCCCGGCCGCGCTGCAGGACGGCGAGCGGCCGCGGACGGATCCCGGGATACCGCGCTATGCACTGTTCCTGCTGTCGGCCGGCGGCGGGATCGCGGCCGCCGCCGCGACCACGCTCGGAATCTTCCTGGTCGATTCCGCGGTGGACTCCGGGATTGAACCGGCGGCTGCCGGTTTCCTGTTTTCCGCGGCTGCCGTCATAGGCCTGTCCTCGCGGGTGGGACTGGGGGCCCTGATGGACAGTCGCCGGCACTGGAGCCCCTACGCGCTCATCTGCTGCCTGCTGATCCTTGGAGCCGTCGGGCTCGCCCTTCTCGGCCTCGGCAAGACCTGGGCCATCATCCTCGGCGCGGCACTGGCCAGCGGGGCAGGCTGGGCCTGGCCCGGCCTGCTTCATTTTGCAGTGGTGCGCGACCGCCTCAATTCCGCGGCGACCGCCACCGGCTCGCTGCAGATCGGGCTCTCACTCGGCGCCGCGGCCGGGCCGCTGGCTTTCGGCATCCTGGCCCAGCACTCGTCGTACACGGTTTCCTGGACTGCCGCTGCCGGCGGCCTGGCGGTGGCAGCCATTATTATCCGCGCAGCGCACGCCCTGGTCCGGCGCGACCGCCGCAGGAAGGACGCGCTTGTCCTCTCGGCGGATTGACCGGCCCGCCAAACCTCAGGAAGGGTGCTGCGGCACGGGCTCCAAGTCGGGGGACGGGGGCCGGCCCGTTCCGCTCCGGTCGCCGTCCACCGGCAGCTCTTGGCGCTGGCCCCAACGCTGCAGGACGACCAGGGCGCACAGCGACAGGGCGGCACCGGCCACGGTGGGCCAGGAAACCGCGGCATTGGTTGCCGGCCAGTACAAATCCAGCAGGATCGAGCCGATGAGCTGGCCGGTCACGATGCCCAGGGCAAAGAGCAGGACGCCGACGCGGCGCACGATGACGGCCCCGATCAGGACCACCACGGGACCGACAATGCCCAGGGCGAGATACCACGCCTTGACGTTGGCCAAGGTGTCCAGCCTGCCCAGGCCGCCGGCCGCCAGGGCTGCGATGACCAGCGCCACCGCCGCCGTGCCGAAAATGTAGGTGGCGAGCGCGGCCGGTTCCGGGCGTCCGACGGCTGCGGTAATCCTGCCGTTGAAGGCCATGTGGGTCGACACCGCCATGCCCGCGGCGAAGACGAAGGCGAAGGCGGCCCAGACCGAGGCCCCGGCCGCATCCAGCCGGGGAACCGAGGCGGTGACCACACCGGCCATGGCGAGGGCGAGGGCAACACCGCCGATGATATTGAGCCGCCGCCGCATGCCCAGGGACCAGCCGAAGTGATCGATCGAGGTGCTGGCGACCATCTGTCCGAGGATGAAGGAGAGCGAGAACAAGGCGACGCCGATGATCTCGACGGTCGTGGTCTGGGCCAGGACTCCGACGATTCCGGCGGGTCCGGCGAGCAGCAGGTACCGGGGGAGTTCACGCCGGCGCAGCTGGCCCCATATGGCCCGGACGCTCCTGCGTGCACCGCGGCTGAGCAAAGTGACCGCTGCCATGGTCACGAATCCGGCGGCAAACACCACGGCGGCGGCGGTGATGCTGTCGCCAAGGTCGGTGGCCACGAAGGAATTGATCCTGGCCTGGGCGGCCAACAGGCCGCCCGCGGCCAGGGCCAGGAGGATGAATGTCGTGCGTCCCATCGGTGCAGCCTCAGTTCATGGTGACGACGGCGCGGCCGCTGATGCGCCCGGCCGCCAGGTCGTCGAAGGCATTCAGCGCGTCCTCGAACGCATAGGTCCGCAGGCCGATGCCAATGCGTCCCTCCCGGGCCAGGGCCACGACTTCCTGCAGGTCCTTCATGGTGCCGCTGTACGGGCGGTTGATGGTGACTCCGCGCGGGATCGACGTGGTGGTGCGGATGGTCTCGAACCGGAAGGTCCCGTTGCCCTGCCCGGGAACCCGGACGGTCCCGTACGGGGCGACCACGGAGGTGGCCAGCTGCAGGGTCTTCGTGGTGCCGACCAGATCGAGGACGAAGTCGGGGCCGTAACCGCCGGCGGCGTCGAGCACCTGGCGCGCTATGTCGTCGTCGGCACCGTCCAGGACGACGTCGGCCTGCCCGCGCACGGTCTCCCGCGCCGCCTCCCGCACGTCGACGGCGATGATGCGCGCAGGGCTGATGGCGTGCAGGATGGAGACGGCGAACTGGCCCAGCCCGCCGACCCCGATGACCAGCGCCGCCGAGCCGGGCGTGAGCAGGCCGAGGGCGTCCCGGATCGAATGGTAGGGAACAAGGGCGGCATCGGGCAGCACCGCAGCGGCCGCGGGATCCAGCCCCAGTGCGGGGATCAGCGACCTGGCCGGCGCGACGACGTATTCGGCCATGCCGCCGTCGTACCTGGTGCCGGGACCGTGGGCCGGCTTCTGCCGGCCGCCGGTGTCCAGGCAGGCGTTCTGCCGCCCGGCGACGCACTGCCGGCAGCGGCCGCAGGACCAAACGGTGTGCACGACGACGGGCATGCCTTCTGCCAGCCCGGCGACGCCGTCGCCGGTGGCGGCCACCGTCCCGGCGATCTCGTGCCCCAGGGTCAGGCCGGCCGGCAGGGCCGGCCCCGGATCAGCCCGGAACGCGACGTCGGTGTGACAGACGCCGCAGGCCGACACCTTGAGCAAGACCTGTCCGGGGCCGGGCTCGGGCACCGGAACTTCCCGAAATGCAACGTTTCCCGGACCGAGGTACTTCAACGCCCTCATGGTTTTCTCTCCTAACGGGCGTTGCCGTGCACTGCGGGGTTCCGCTGTGCACGGCAACGATCATCCAGCGAACCTTATTTGGCCGCGGCCATTCGGGCCTGTGCCTTCTCGACATACGAGGTGTCCACGATGTCTTCGATCTTCAGGTCCTTCTTCTCGATCAGGCCATCCTTGCGGAACGTGTCGAGGTCGTTGCCGAGCCCCTCGATGTTCATTGATCCGTCCTCGCTGATGTCCGGGAAGTACGCTGATTTCAGCACAGCCTCGTCTATGTCGGTGTGCTTCGCGACGATCTTGACGATCTCGTCCGAGCCCTCGCCCTTCAGCTGGCCGTCAACGATGGCCGCATTGAAGTCCTTGGTGCCGCGCAGCCAGCCGTTCATGAAGGCGACGGCTTTGTCGGGGGCCTTCTGGGTGAACGCGGTGCCGTACATCAAGGTGCCCAGCTGCAGTTCGGGATAGAAGTCCGCACCGACGGCGACCCGCACCGCGGCGCCGCTGTTGATGACCTTCGAAGCGAACGGTTCGGCCAGCGTGGCGGCATCGATGGAGCCGTTTTGCAGCCCGACGGCCTGGTCCGGCCCGCCGAGGTAGTTCGGAGTGATGTCGGCGCGGGTCAGCCCCGCCTTGGCCAGGGCACGGTCGAACCACAGTGTGGTCGAGGTGCCATCGGCGTACAGGCCCATGCGCAAGCCCTTGAGGTCCTTGAGAGAGGAGAACTTGCCGCTGTCCACGAGTTCCTTGCGAACAATCAGCGACGAGTACTTGTTGCCCTCGTCGAGGTGGCCGGTGTCGCCGACGAGCCGGACGCCGAGTCCGCGGCCGACGGCGTTGAAGATGCCGGCACCGGGGGCGCCCGTTCCGGCGTCGAGGCTGCCCGAGGACAGCGGGGCCACCATGTCGCCTCCGGACTTGAACGCCATGAGCTCGACCTCGAGGCCTTCTTCTTGGAAGTACCCGCGCTCGATGGCAACGTACAGCGGGACGTTGGTCAGCCCGGCGGCATGTCCGACGGTGACCTTGGTCGTGCCCTCGCCGCCGGAGCTCCCGCCGCTGGCGTCGCCGCCGCAGGCCGTGACGGCGAGCAGGGTGGCGAGGACGACGAGGGCGCCGGTGACCCGGCCAAGTTTGCGCGGGACAGCTGGGAGTTTGGGCATGTGGAAGCCTTTCTCGGGGCGGGTGCGAGGTTGGTGGTACGGTCTGTGCGGCGGAGGCCGCTCAGGAAGCCTTGCGGTTCCAAGGTGTGAGCAGGCGTTCAATTTCCGTGAGCAGGTATGTCATCACGACGCCGAGGATGGAGATGACGATCAGCGCTACGTACATCGTCTCGACCCTGAAGGTCGACCACGAGTTCCAGATCATGAAGCCGAGTCCGTCCGTGCCGCCGAGCATTTCCGCCACGACGATGAGCATCAGGGCCATGCCGACGCCGAGCTTCATCCCGGCAATGATCAGCGGGGTAGCCCCGGGCAGGGCGATGGTCCGGAACACCTGAAACCGGCTCGCCCGGAAGTTCTTGCCGACGTCGTGGTGGATCTGGTGGATGCCCAGGACTCCGGCCGCCGTGTTGACGACGACGGGGAAAAACACGCCGATCGCGACGACGGCGATCTTCGAGGATTCGCCGAGCCCGAAGATGATGAGCAGCAACGGGAAGATCGCGGTCTTGGGGATGGGATAGGTTGCGGCCACGATCGGTTCGGCGATGGTCCGGACCCAGCGGTTCAAGCCCATGATGATTCCGATGACGACGGCCGGGACAGCGCCGATGATGAAGCCGATCAGCAGGCGGCGGATGCTCACCCATGTGGTCTCGACGAGTTCACCTGACACGAGCATGCCCATGAACTGCCCGGCAATGGTTGTCGGCGCGGGGAAAAACTGCGGGTTGAGCACGCCTGCCTGGACGGCAAGCTCCCATAGGACCAGCAGTCCGATCGGCGCGAGGATGGCTGCGACACGCTCGCCGCCGATGCGGCCCCAAACTGAACGGCGTGCACGCGGCTTCAGGGCTGCCGTGTCCGGTCTCGGCTCAGTGGTGGATGCGGGCGTGGTTTGCCTGGTTCCGGTGGTCATAGCCGGGCCCCCGAAACCTCGTCTTTGAGCGATCCCCAGATGTCGTAGATCATTTCCCCGTATTCGGGCTGGCGCCGCAGCTCCAGGACGCTGCGCGGACGCTCGAAGGGAACGTCGACGATTTTCTTGACCCGGCCCGGGCGGGCCGTCATGATCATGACCTTGTCGCCGAGCGTGACGGCTTCGTCTACGGAGTGGGTGATGAAGACGACGGTCTTCCTGCTTTCCTCCCAAGTGCGCAGCAGCTCCTCCTGCAGGACCGTCTTGTTCTGCTCGTCGAGCGCTGAGAAGGGCTCGTCCATAAAGAAGACATCGGGGTCGTTGGCAAAGGCCCGGGCGATCGAGACGCGCTGGCGCATGCCACCTGACAGCTGGTGCGGGTATGCCTGGGCGAACGGGGTCAGGCCGGTCTTGTCCAGGTAATGGCCCACCTGTTCCCGAATCACGGACCTGGGTGCCCGGCGCATCCTCAGCCCGTAGGCGGCGTTGTCCCAGACATTCATCCAGGGGAACAGTGAATCACCCTGGAACACCATCGAGTTCGTCACCTCGCCGGAATGGTCAGCATTGATTGTGAAGCTGCCCGACGTGGGTGATTCCAGTCCGGCCAGCATCCGGATGATGGTGGTCTTCCCGCATCCGCTGGGCCCCACGATGGTGAAGAAGGCGCCTTGCGGTACGTGCAGGCTGACGTTGTCCACGGCCGTGACCAGGCCGTCCTCGGTGTCGAAGGTCTTGACGAGGTTCCGGACGGTGATGCCCGTGCCTGTCGTTGTAGGGCCGAGAGTGGCGCTCGCTGATGGTTGCATTGGATCCCCTGACTCGTTGCGGTTGAGACTGCGGCAGCGGAAGGTTTGGTGATCGAGTGGGCCCTGCCGGTGTATGTGACGCCTGTCATAGTTGCAGTGATTGAGATGCTAAGTCAATAGTTCGTTGGTCATACCAATCAAGTGTCGCGTGGGTCCTTCGGCCTCAGCGGACCATGCCGAGGCCGCCGTTGACCGCGATGATTTGTCCTGTGATGAACCGGGCCCCCTCGGAGGCGAGGAAGACCATGACCGGTGCGAAGTCCCGGTCCGGATCGCCCAGTCCGCCCAGCGGCCCGGAATCATACAGTTTGCCGCGCTCGGTGCGCCCGGCCGAGGTCATAGGAGTCTGCACAGCGGGCACCACCGAGTTCACCCGGACGCCCTGCCGGCCCCATTCGGCGGCTACGGTGCGGGTCCAGGCCATAATGCCGCCCTTGGACGCCGAATAGCCGGCCAGGCCCTTGATGCCGGTCAGGCCTGCGTCGGAGCCAATGTTCAGGATGGTGCCCAATTCCTGGCCGTGCATCACACCGTAGGCGGCCTGGTTGGTATAGATCGTGCCGCGCAGGTTGATGCCGAGCAGGAAATCCAGGTCGGCCTCGGTCAGCTCATGCGCCGGCTTGGCCCGCTGCACACCGGCCACGTTGACCAGGACGTCCAAGCCGCCGAGCAGGTCCGCAGCCTCCCCGACACCGGCGAACACCTCGTCCCGGCTGGACACGTCGACGTGGCGGTAGACCGCTTTGCCCGGGCCTGCCCCGGTCGCCGTCCGGGCAACCTCCTCGCCCTGCTCGTCGCGCACGTCCATGGTCACGACCGCGGCGCCCTCGCGGACATAGGCGCGGACCGTGGCCTCGCCCATGCCTTGGGCGCCGCCGGTGACGATGATCCTCCTACCCTGCAGGTGCATGAGCCGCGCTTTCCTCAGTCACAGTGATGAAGTCCCGCAGCAAGGCCGCCAGCTCAGCCGGGAACCGGCGGTGCGCCAGGTGGTTGCCGCCGTCGACGGTAACCACGGGAGCGCCGGCCCGGCGGGACACCTCCTGGATTCCGCGGCGGTGGCGCGCGTCGGTCTTCGTCCCGTAGGAGGTGAGCAGGGGCACGGACAGATTCTCCGGGATGAAAACCGGACCCTGGAAGCGGGCATCGGCGAGTTCGGTCGCCCAGATGGGTCCCCAGCCGAGGAAGGCCTCCCGTGTTTCGTCCGGCAGCGTCTCCCAGCGGTCGTCCCCCATGGCCCGGCGGAGGAACGCCTCGGCGGCGGGCCGCACCAGTGCCGGGTCGGTGGTGGAGTGCTCCGGCAGCGGCGGCGCGGGCCACCATTCCTCCCACGGCAGCGGCGACTCGTAGACCATGACGCCGGCGATCACATCAGGGCAGCGTTCAGCCGCGGCCAGGCTGATCACCCCTCCAAGGCTGTGCCCGAAGACATAGGAGGGTCTGTTGCCGATGACCGCCAGCAGATCGTCGACGTGGTCAGCCATCAGCCCAGGCCGGTTATTACGGATGGGCGAGCCGCCGTAACCGCGCCGGTCGTAGGTGATGACCTCGTACTCCGGCAGGCAGGCGGCCAGTCGGTCGAAGCTGGCTGCGGTATCCATAGCCCCGTGCACCATGACGACACGCGGAGCATCGACGGTTTCGGGCAGGCGGTAGGCGATTCGCAGCCCGTCCACGAATTCCTCGGTGGCAGTAGCCGTTGTCTCCATCCCGGCCCCTAGTCCCGCGGCAGGCCGAGGACTTTTTCGGCGATCGAGTTGCGGACAATTTCGTCGGTGCCGGCGAAGATGTGCACGCCCGGCTCGCCGAGGACCAGCGAGTTCCAGCTGAAGGTGCCCCATTCGCCGTCGTCCGCCGCCAGCCGTGGGCCGAGCACCTCGCCGACCAGGTGTGAGGCGCGCCGGAGGTTGTTGCTCAGGGCGAGCTTGCTGACCAGCGGCACCGGATCCGAGCGGAAGGCCGCGGCGCCGACGCGGTCCGAGCCGCGGGAGGTCAGCTGCTTGGTGGCCCAGAACGCGCTGATGGTCTTGATCAGTTCCTGGCGAACCAGGGGGTCCTCCTGCCTGCCCATCGCCTGGACCAGGGCGGTCAGGCGGGTTCCGTTGGCGATGCCGGAACCGGAGCGGGCGAGCCCGGCGCCGATGCCGGCCCGTTCCCTGGCCAGGATTTCGCGGGTGACGTCCCAGCCTTCGCCGACCTCGCCGAGCAGGTTCCCGTCCGGCACGAACGCATCGTCTAGGTAGACCTCGTTGAACGCGGCGCCGCCGGTCATCTGGCGCAGCGGCACCACCTTCACGCCGGGCTGGCGCATGTCCAGCACAAACGACGAAAACGCACCCTTGCCCGGTTCGCTGCCGGTGCGGCAGAAGATGACGCCGACGTCCGCCAGGTGCGCGTCCGAGGTCCAGACCTTCTGGCCGTTCAGCAGCCAGCCGCCCTCGGTGCGCACCGCCTTGGTGCGGGCGGAGAACATATCGGAACCGGCGTCGGGCTCGCTGAACAGCTCGCAGGCCACCAGGTCACCGCGGAACAGGGCGCGCGGGATGGTGGTGCGGGTCTGCTCCGTGCCGCGCTGCAGGATGACCGGGCCCAGGACATGGTCCAGCTTGAAGTATGTATCGCTGGGCGTCGCGTACTGGCTCTCTAGCCTGCGGTAGGCACGCTGGTACTCGCGCGGCAGGTCCGCGCCGCCCTGGTCCGCCGGCCCGTCCAGCCAGCCGAAACCGGCGTCGAAGCGGGCGCGCCGCCACTCGCGGGCCTCTGCCAGGCGGGCCCGCTCTTCCTCGGAGTCAGGCTCTTCCCACAGCTTGACCCCGGTGTCCTCGCCCTCGCCCCAGACGAACTTCCCGCGGGCGCCGCGCGGCTTCAGATGCGCGTCGAGGAACGCTTTGGCGCGCGCCGTGAAGTCCTCGAGGGATTCATACGTTCCGGTGCCAGCGGCGGGCCGGTCCTGGGTGGTTTCAAGCATTGCCATTCCTCTTCCTTGTGAACGATGAGCTACTGGATGGTCCCGGCGTCCCTGGACGCCGCGATCCTGTCCTCCGGCCAGCCGAGCTGCCGGAGGATGCTGTCCGTGTCTCCGCCCGGCAAGGGGCGGGAGAGCGCGGTGGAGGGGGTGCGGCCGAACCGCGGACTGGGCGCCGGTTCGTTAAAGCCGTCGACGTCGACAAAGGCACCGCGTTCCTGATGGTAGGGGTGTGCGGCAGCCTCGGCGGGGGAGAGGACCGGGGAGAAGCAGGCCTCCACTCCGTCGAAGACCTCCTCCCACTCGGACCGGGGACGGCCGGCGAACACCTGGCGGAACTGCTCCCGGCGCCAAGGCCAGGCGCCGCGGTCGTACTGCGGGTGCATGTGGTCATTGTCCAGGCCGAGCGCCCCCAGCAGCGCAGTGTAGAACTTCGGTTCGACGGCGCCGACGGAGACGTACTTGCCATCCGCGGTTTCGTAGACGTCGTAGAAGGGCGCCCCGGTGTCGAAGAGGTTGGTGCCCCGTTCGTCGTTCCAGTGCCCCACCGACCGCATATGGTGGACCACCGACATCAGCAGGGAAGCCCCGTCCACGCAGGAGGCGTCCACCACCTGGCCCAGGCCGGAACGGCCCGCTTCCAGCAGGGCCGCCAGGATGCCCACAGCCAGGGTCAGCCCGCCCCCGCCGAAGTCTCCGACCAAGGCCAGCGGCGGGACCGGCGCCCCGCCCGCCCGGCCGATCGGTTCGAGGGCCCCGGCCATCGCAATGTAGTTGATGTCGTGGCCGGCCGTCTGTGCCAGCGGGCCGGACTGGCCCCAGCCGGTCATCCGGGCGTAGACGAGGCGCCCGTTCACTGCCCTTACATCGTCAGGCCCCAGTCCGAGCCGCTCCATCACCCCGGGACGGAAGCTTTCGATCAGCACGTCGGCCGTGCCGGCCAGTTCCAGCACCAGGTCCCGGCCCTCGGGTGCCTTCAGGTCGGCGATGATCGACTTCCGGCCGCGGCCGAAGGTGTCCCGACGCCGCGCCTCATCGGGATCACGGCGGCGGTCCCGCGGGCGCTCCACGCGGATGACTTCGGCCCCCATGTCGGCCAGGAGCATGGCGCAGAACGGCGCCGGGCCCATCCCTTCGAGTTCGACGACGGTGATTCCTTTGAGTGCTCCAGCCACGTGCGTTCTCCTGCCTCAGGCCTCGAGGATCGTTTCGCCGCCGCGGCCGGTCCAGGCTGCGATCAGTTCCTTCTTGCTCATCTTCCCGATGGCGGTCATCGGCAGCTTGTCCCGGCGAATCCACCAGTTGTCCGGCATCTCGTAACGGGCTAGGAATCCCTTGCACAGGGCGGCCAGTTCATCGATCGACGGGGCCTCAGCCTCCGGCTTTATGACGACGGCGGCACCCACCTTCTCGCCGAGGTCCGGGTCCGGCAGCGCGACGACGCCCGCGTCGGCGACGCTCGGATGGCGCAGCAGCGTGTTCTCGATATTGGCCGAGGCGATGTTCTCCCCGCCGCGGATGATGATTTCCTTCGCGCGCCCGGTCACGTAGAGATAGCCTTCATCATCGATCCGGCCCAGGTCGCCGGAGGCGATCCACCCTTCGGCGTCCTCGATCGGCGCCTCGCCCAGGATCTCTTCGGGAGCGTTAGGGGTGCGGCCCATGATTTCGCCCTCGCCGGTGGCATCGGGGTTGGCGATCTTCACCTCGATCACGGGCAGCGGCTTGCCGACGCGTCCGGGGTGGCCGGTGATCTCGCGGCCGGAGCCGGCGGCCAGCAGGCCACCGGTCTCGGTCAGCCCGTAGAGACTGCCGATGCGCTTCTGCACGTTGGGGAAGGCCTCGGAGATGCGTTCGCGCAGTTCGTCCGGTACTGCGGAGCCGCCCAACGGCACAGAGGCCAGGCTGGAGACGTCGCGGGTCTTGATGTCCGGGTGCTCGATCACCCGGGAGACCATGGTGGGGATGGCCCCCCAGGAGCGGACCTTCTCGACCTCGATCAGGCGCAGCACCTCTGCCGGGTCGAACTTGCCGTCGAGCATGACGAGCTTGCCGCCCTGCAGCAGGGTCGCGCAGCTGACCTGGACGCCGGCCAGGTGGAACATCGGCACTGACTGCATGCTGGTGGTGCCCTGGAAGTCGTCGGGCAGTTCGTTGGGCAGCCGATTGGTCATGGCCAAAAGGTTGTGCATATTGCCGATGACCGAGCGCTGGGAGACGAGGATGCCCTTGGGAAGGCCCGTCGTGCCGGAGCTGAACATGATAACGGCGGGTGCCGACTCGTCGACTTCGGCCAAGGTCAGCTCCGCAGGCTCGCCGCTGTCGACGAGCCTGCGGAGCTCGGCGATCGGCACCCGGGAGACCTGGCGGATGTCGCGGTCGGTCAGGGCCAGCTTCGGCTGAACCTTTTCGACCAGCGCCGCCACCTCGTGGTCGCTCCACCAGGGGTTGCCCAGTGCGGCGACGGCACCGAGGCTCTGCACGGCCCAGAAGGACACGTACCATTCGATGGAGTTGAAGCCCAGCAGCATGACCCGGTCCCCGGCGGCGACGCCGTAGGCAGCCAGACGGTTGGCCACGCGGGCCACGGCCTGTTCGTGCTCGCGGTAGCTGATGCGGCGGCTGCCCTGGACCAGCAGTTCGCGGTCGCCCCAGCGGCGGGCCTCGAGGAGGAACTGGTTGACCGCTGTCGGGCGATCCTTGTACATCAGGGCCGGGCGGCCGTGCACGGTTCCCCGGACGACCTCCCGTCCCCAGATGACACCGGTGGCTTCTGCTGTCATTGCGACCAACTTGGTACTCCTTAGGTAAATGATTTCGGGTGGATGGCCGCGGCTAGACCGCCGACGGCACGAAGGTCTGGTTGACGATGCCGCGGTCGCGCAGGCCCTGGATTTCTTCGGGACTGAAGCCGGCGGCGGCGAGGATTTCGTGGGTGTGCTCGCCCAGTCCCGGGGAGTAGCCGCGCGGACCGGTGGCCGCCCGCTCGAAGCGGATGGGATTGTTGGGGACCTTGTAGGTGCCGAACCGGGGATGCTCGAGTTCGGCGATGGAGCCGTTGGCCAAGACCTGCGGATCCTCCATGGCATCCTCCATGCGGTGAATGGCGCTGCACGGCACGCCGGCCTCCTCCAGCCGCTGCAGCCAGTAGGCCGCCGGCCGGCTGTCGAACACCGCCTGCAGCCGGCCGCACAGCTCGTCCCGGTGCTCTACGCGCCCGGAATTGGAAGCGAACCGCGGGTCGTCGAAGTCTTCGAATTCGGCCAGCAGCGGCAGCAGCACCTTCCAGAATCTGTCATTGAGGCAGGCCAGGATGAAGTGTTTGCCGTCGGACCCTAGGAAGGGCTGGTAGGGCACCAGCTGCGGGTGTCCGCCGCCCTGGGGCCGGAACGGGACCCCGGTCTTGTCGTAGGCGGTGATGTAGTTGGCAAAGGCCGCGATCTGGCCGTCCAGCAGGTTGATGGTGATCTTGTCGCCGCGGCCGGTCTGGTCCCGCTGGCGCAGCGCCGCGCAGACGCCGAAGCCGAGGAAGAACGAACCGACGAAGTCGGCGATCGGCACCCCCACCTTGACCGGTCCGCCGCCGACCTCGCCGGTGACGCCCATCATCCCGCTGAGGGCCTGGGCCAGGATGTCCATGCCGGGCTGGTGGGCCCGCGGACCGGTCTCGCCGAACGCGGTGACGGAGGCGTAGATCAGGCGGTCGTTGACCTTGCTGAGGGTCTCGAAATCCAGGCCCATGCGCTTGACTGCATCCGGGCGGAAGGCGACGACGAAGACGTCGGCGTCCTCGACCAGGCGCATCAGCACCTTGTAGCCCTCGGGATCCTTCAGATCCAGCGCCATGGAGCGCTTGCTGCGGTTCACGCCGAAGAAGTAGGCGCTCTCGCCATGGTCGTAGGCGTTGTCCACATAGCGGAAGCTGTCGCCCTGCAGGGGTTCCACTTTGATGACGTCGGCCCCCAGGTCGCCCAGCATCGAGGTGCCGTATGGTCCGGCGCCGATCTGCGAAAGATCGACGATCTTAACGCCGCTGAGCGGAAGCAGCGCTCCGGCTGCCTCCACCGTGCCGGTGGGAACGCTGTGGATGGTCATCCTTGGCCTCCTGCTTAGGTTGGCTTGTCCGGCGGACCCGTGGTCTGCCTAAGCCAAAATATACTATAGGTCATACCATTTGAATCGGCATTAGCCGGCTTGTCAATCGCTCTCAGGGCGGTTTCAAATGGTTTGACCTTGCGGCTGATCCATGGTTGATTTGATGTGATGAAACTCATCTTGGCGTCAGGCCTGCACTAAAGGAGGGCAACTTTTGTCTAGTGAAATTCGCTCCGAGTACGTCGACATCGACGGGCTGCGTGCCTACCAGGCCGTGCCGTCATCCCCGGATGCCGGGCGGCCCGCTGCGGGCATTCTGCTGCTGCCGATGATCACCGGCATCGGCGCACAGGTCCGGGAGTTCGCCGACACCATCGCTCGCGAAACCGGCGTCGTCGCCCTGTCCTGGGACCCGTGGCACGGCAAAAGCTCCGACGACACCAGCCACGATGAACTGAGTAAACTGCTGGCACAGCTGGACGACGACACCGCGGTGGCCGAGCAGGAAAAGCTGCTGGCGCACATGCGCGGCAGCATGGGCCTCAAGCGGGTGGGCGTCATCGGCTGGTGTTTGGGCGGGCGCTACGCGTTCATCCTGGGCGGCCGCAACGCCGATCTGGCTAACGTCATCGCGTATCACCCGACCGTGACAATCCCGCCGGCGGCGAACCATAAGATCGATGCCATTGCGCACACGGCTCGGACCGATGCGCCGGTGCTGATGGCCTACCCCGGCAAGGACTCGATTGTCTCGCGCGAGAGCTTCCTGGCACTGCAGGAGGCCCTGCAGTCCAGGGAAGCCGCACCCAGCATCGTGCACCTGTATCCAGAGGCCAAGCACGGGTTCAGTGACAAGGGCCGGCACAACGAGCAGGCGAACGCCGACGCGTTCCGCCTGTCCTGGCCCCAGGCGCTGGACTTCATCCGCGAAACCACCCGCGTCAACACGCAGGTCCCCGCCTGATTCGCGGTGGGCTGCCCGGCCCGCTGGAGGAAACCATCACTAGGAAAGGACCTGCCATGGAACTGAGGGTCACGAAATACCGGATCGCCGACGACGGTGTCGCCACTGTCTGGTTGCACCGTCCCGGCCGGGGGAACTCCTGGACCAACCGGATGAACGCTGAATACCGGTGGATCATGGACACCCTGGACAACGATCCCGCGGTGCGCGTGGTCGTCCTCACCGGGACCGGCAACCAGTTCTGCGTGGGCGCCGACGCCAAGGCGCTGGACTTCTACACGACCAGCGAAGAGAACTACGCCGACACCGTGGCCAGCGATGAGTATGCAAATCCCGGCCGGGGCGTGAACCCGGAGTTCGAAACGGACCTGGTCTGGCAGTGGGGACTGCGCGTGCCGGTGATCGCCGCCATCAACGGCGCGTGCGCGGGCATTGCGGCGGCGCTGGTCAGCTTCTGCGACCTGCGCTTCGCGGCCGCCGGGGCCAAATTCACCACCTCGACGCCGCGGCTGGGGCTGCCGTCCGAGTATGGGCTCTCCTGGGTGCTGCCGCGCATCGTCGGCATCACTCACGCGGCCGACATCCTGTTCACCGGCCGCATCGTCAGGTCCGAGGAACTGCTGCAGATGGGCTTCCTGAATGGGGTCTACCCGGCAGGCGAGGGCTTCCTCGAGGAGGTCTACAAGACCGCCAGGATGATCGCCACCCAGGTGTCGCCGGCGTCGGTGACCAGCGCCAAGCGACAGCTCTACGCGGACCTGCTCCACAACCGCCCGGGTTACTCGATCGAGCACTCGAAGGAAATCATCGACGAGTTCATGAACCAGTCCGACTTCCAAGAGGGCATCAAGGCCTTCAGCGAGAAACGGGCCCCGAAATTCGGTCCGCCTGCCATCCCCGACCGCCGCCCCGCCGCGGCCCAGGCCGGCTGAGAGGAGCACGGGACATGTCCGAAAGTGATAACGGATTAACTCGGCGGCTGGCCGGTTTCGTGGCCGACACCCGTTACGAGGACCTGCCGCCGGAGGTGGTGGACGAATGCCGGCGCCTGCTGCTGGACACGGTCGGCTGTGCGCTGGGCGCGGTCAACACTGAGAGCGGCAGGATCGCGCTCGAATATGTCGACTCGCTCGGCGGCAGTCCGAAGGCGACGGTTTTGGGCCTGGACTCCAAGACGTCCGCCACGAATGCGGCGTACGCCAATGCGCGCCTGGCCAACGTCCTGGACGCGGACGATACGTTTCCGACGTCCACGCATTTCGGCAACGCGACGGTGTTTTCGGCCCTCGCCCTGGTCGAGCACTTCGGCCGCAGCGATCGGGACCTGCTGACCGCGATCGCCGTCGGCTTCGACGTCGGCGCCCGGATCGGCAGTTGGATGGGGGCCCCGTTTCAGGTCAAGGATGGTGAGGTGGTGGGCTGGAACGAGCTCGGCGGGCCGCCCGCGACGGTCACCTGGGCAGCGGCAGGGGCGGCCGCCAGCGCGGCCGGCCTTGATTCCCTGCAGGTGAACCATTCCTTCGGGGTGGCCGGGGCAAATTCCCCCCAGCCCACAATCCGCAAGTGGGCGGAGTCGCCCGTCCAGTCGATGTATAAGTACGCCGACGCCGGCTGGTGCGCGGAGATCGGCATCTCCGCGGCCCTGCTGGCGGGACGGGGCAGCACCGGGTTCTTGGATATCCTCGACGGCGAGAACGCCTTCTGGCGCTTCTACGGGTCGCCCACCCACGACGACGATGTGCTTCTGAAAGGGCTGGGCCGGGACTGGCAGATCCTCAACACCACCTACAAGCCTTGGCCCTGCTGCCGGTGGATCCACCACCCGCTGACGGCCTTCAGCCGGCTGATCGAACAGCACGGCCTGAAAGCCGAGGAGATCGAGCGCATTGTCGTCCGCGCCAATCCACTGGCGCTGACACAGATTTTCCGCGACCAGCAGCCCCAGGATCCGCTGACGGCAGAATTCAGCCACGCGCACGCCATGGCGGCATTGGCCTACGGGATCCCTGTAGGACCCCGCTGGTATGACGAGGACGCGATGGGCGCCCCGCATATGGCCGCGTTCCGCGCCAAGGTCACGGTGGAGCCCGAACCGCGGTCTTCGAACATTGCGCAGTGGATGGGTGGCGGGCAGTGGCGCGGAATACCCGGCGGCGTGGAGGTTTACGCGAGAGGAACCCGCTTCGCGGAAACGGCCGACTACGCGCTGGGTGACCCGTGGTCCGTGGAAACCCGGCTGCCGGGTGAAAGCCTGATCGACAAGTTCGTCAGCATGTGTGCCGGCGACGGTGTCGGTTCGGAACTGGCGGACCGGGCCGCGTCCTGCGCGGCGACGATTCTGGCTGCCGACAGTGCTGACGGCCTATCAGCATGGGTGCCGGAGGTTGCCGGACTCTCTCGCGCCCTGCGGCGTACCGCCGTCGGCGCGCACGCCTAGTCTGGCGGATGTCTGCAGCAACCCTGACCGGAAGGAAGCCAGTGCACGGTTTGTCGATCACGGTGACCGGCCATGAGCAGAAGGCTGCGTGGCTGGACAAGATCCTGCCGCCGGTGGAGCAGATCCGCGAGGACGTTTGGTCCATCCCTGTCCCGTTCCCGAACCATCCGCTGCGGTACACCCTCAGCTACCTGCTGATCGGACGGGACGAGGCTGTGCTGGTGGACCCTGGCTGGGCCAGCGACGAGGGCTGGCGGCACCTCACCGCCGGACTGCGTCGGGCCAATGTCGGCTTCACGGATCTCACCGGCGTCGTGGTGACACACCAGCATGCTGATCATCTGGGCCTGGCTGCCCGGGTGCGCGAGGCCTCGCGCGCCTGGGTGGCCTTGGGCGAGCACGAAACACTCCATCTCCCGGCCGTCTCGGATGCGGCTGCGTGGATCGCCGCGGACCGGGTCCGGCTCGCGCTCTGGGGGGTGCCTGAGGAACGGCTGGATGAGATCACCCTGGGCGACAGATGGCTGTCCATCCAGAACACGCTGGCCGCACCGGACCTGCGCCTTGCCGACGGTTCCCTGGTGCCCGCCGGGGGTCTGGGGCTGCGCGTCGTCGCCACTCCCGGCCACACGCCCGGCCATGTTTGCCTGGTGGACGAGGCACACGGCTTGATCTTCAGCGGCGACCACGTCCTGCCCCGCATTTCCCCGAACATTTCCCTCCAGATTCCCGGACCGGCCAATCCGCTGGCCGACTATTACCAGTCCCTGGACCTGATCGCGCTCGGCGACGAGCTGGAAGTCTGCCCGGCGCACGAATACCGGTTCAGCGGCATGCGCCGGCGCGTTGATGAACTACTGGCAGGCAACCGCGCACGTTCCGCGGAAGTGCTCCAGGTCCTCGACGAGGTCGCCCCGCGCTCGATTTGGGACATCGCCCGAAGGCTGAGCTAATCCAGGGGCTGGGATTCCCTGCAGGGTCCTCCGCTCCGGTTGGCCCTGGCCGAGACGGCCAGCCACCTGGTCTACCTGGAATCGCAGGGCCTCAACGTCCACATCCCCGTCCGCGATTCCCTCCCGACGGTGGCGCCTTAGCGACGCTTCCTCACCCGAAACTGCGCAGCCTATGGGATCGATTCCCATTGTGCTTGACGTCACTCACTATCGGTTCTACTTTTAATGGTCATACCAATAATCATGTATGAGCCGCTTCAGGATCGCGGCGGGAACCCGTGGTTGGCGCAACGGCTTGGCGTTACCGTCTCCGGCGCAAACGGCTACCAACATGACATACCTCTTGGAGGCACGTTGAGCACTATCGCTGCATCACAGGACCGCGAACTGCGCCGCAAGCGAGCCGATGCCACCCGGGCCGGCGGCATCGGCAACTTCATCGAATTCTTTGACTTCAGCCTGTACGGTTTCTTCGCCGTCATGATTTCGCAGCTGTTTTTCCCGACCATCAGCCCGGTGGCAGCGTTATTGGCAACCTTTGCCGTCTATGGCGGCTCCTTTGTCATGCGTCCGGTCGGGGCCATCGTCTTCGGCCACGTGGCTGACCGTGTGGGTCGCCGGCAGGCGTTGGTCATTGCGGTCATCCTCATGAGCCTGGCCACTACGCTGATTGGTTTGCTGCCGACGTACGAGCAGATCGGCGTTGCGGCGCCGGCGCTGCTGCTGGTGTGCCGCCTGACCCAGGCCTTCTCGGCCGGCGGCGAGCAGAGCGGCGCCTACGTGCTGGTCATCGAGCATTCCCCGGTCAAGCAGCGTGGCCGCAATGGCTCCTGGCTGGTTGTTTGCGTGATGGGCGGCGTAGTCAGCGGCATCCTGCTCTCACTGCTCATGGAGTCCATCACCACGGCCGCACAGATGTCGGCCTGGGGGTGGCGTGTGCCATTCCTGGTCGCCGCGCCGCTGGGCCTGCTCGGCCTCTACCTGCGCCTGAAGCTGCAGGAATCCGATGCCTTCAAGGCCGCCGCCGCCCGTGTCGAAATGTCCGAAAAGCGCCATCTGCCTTTGGTGCAGGCTTTCCGCACCGTGAAGAAGGAAATGCTGGTCCTCTTCGGCTGGGTCGCGCTGGTGTCCCTGTCCGGGTACATCCTCATCGGCTTCATGGTTACACTGCTGGTAAAGTTCGAGGGCTATGAGATGCCCGCGGCGCTGGGCGTCATGGCTATCGGGTTCCTCCTTGGCATCCCGGCCGTCCTTGCCATCTGCCGCTGGTCCGACCGCGTTTCCCGCAAGACCTTCGCCAGCCTCAACGCGGCCGCCCTAGTCGTCTGGGCCATTCCGGCGCTCATGCTCATCGGACAGGGCCCCGTCGCGGCAGCCGTAGCAATCACCGGCTGGATCATCATCATGTACCCGATGAACCTGGTGGCCGGCTTTGCTGTGGTCGAACTGTTCCCCGTGGACATCCGGGCCAGCGCCAGCGCCCTGCCTTACCAATTGGCCTTCGCAGTCTTCGGCGGCAGCGCCCCCTATGTGGCCACCTGGCTGACCTCGACGTTCTCATCCATGGCCGTCGCGTACTACGTCACCATCGTAGGAGTTGTTGGTCTCTTCGTTGCCATGTTCGGTCTGCCGAACGCCCGCGAGATGGCCGTGATCTCCACCGACGTGGACAAGGACCTCGCAGAACTCGACGACGCCGAAAAGGCCGCCGTACGCTGACCGGTCGAGCAGTTGACCTTTAGGGTGGTGACCATGAATTCCTCCCCGACCCCGCCAGCCCTGCCCTTGCCCACGCCTGTGGGGGACGGGGGAGGAATCGCTGACCGCCGTACAGCCGGCCGTCCGGCACGCCATCCGGCCGACGTGTTGACTGGTTGCCGCGTGGTGGAGACCGGTGACGGGTGGGCGCTGGCCCAGATGCCGCTGCCGAAGCCCACCGTGCCGGGGCCGCCGCCGCTGGGGTGGCTCGGCGCTTTGGCAGATGTTTCCACTGCCCAGGCCGTAGCCAAGGCGGTTGGGCCGAACCGTGGTATCAGGACCGTTGACCTGCGCCTGGATTCCCTCGGTCCGGTTCCGCCGGCCGGCGGTATTGCCACCGGCCGTGCCGAGCTCCTGCACGTGGACGGGCGGACCGGTCTGTCCCAGGCGTCGCTGCACGGTCCCGACGGCGAGCCGTTCGCACTATGCACCGGTCGCTTCATCGTGCTGGACGCCGACGCCGGCAACGCGGTGGAAGGCTTGACCGCCGGCTTGGAGGATGATCCGCTGGGCCGCGGCGCGAAGTGGGAGGCGGAACAAGGTCTGCTGGCCGCGGCCCTGACTCCGGACACCGCCCGGATTGAGGCAGGCACGGCGACGATGCGCATGGGCGCCAAGGCCAGCATGGCCAACCAATTCGGGACGATGCACGGCGGCCTGCACGTCGGGCTGGCGGACTTGGCCCTGCGGACGGCGGCGGCAGGCATCGCGCACGGCACACCAGAATTGCTGGACATCTCGGTCTCCTACTACCGGCCGATCTATATCGCCAAGGAATCCTCGCTGATCCTCCGCGGCACCGTCGAACGCGCCGGGCGCAGAATCGTCACCGCCTCATGCTCGATCGAATCGGAGTCGGGAGTCCTGCTGGCTGGCGGTCACGGAACGTTTTCCGCCCTCACCGATTGACCGGCGGCACTGGCTTCAGTGCCAAATGATCCTGTGTTCGAGTGCTGCCAGGACCACAGATCGATCGGTGGCCAGACGCGTCGCTGACTCAAGCAGCCGGGCCGTGGCAAGGGGAAGCCCAGGCCGCCCTGAGGTCGGATTCCGTGCGCCAGCAGAGCTCGTCCACGAACGACCAGTCCGGAAGGCTCGCCGCGCCGGCGCGGGAGTCCACCAACCGCTGCGTATGACCGGCGAGCCGCGGGAGGGCGTGGAGCATTCCGGTATGTTCGCCGGCCCAGTACCGGGCGAACATATCTGCGTCGACAGCCCGGCGTCGTTCGGAAAACAGCATGAGCTTGACGGGAGCGGGGCGATCCGGGCCGTTGGAGGAGGACGTCACCTTCGTTGTGAACAGCCTGGCCTTGTTCGCAACATCCATGAAGTTCTCCTCGTCAGGCAGCGCGCCGTCCCGGTACTCAGCCGTGGACGTCATGCTCAACGCCTCGTCCGCGCTACGGAACCACGCTTCGGAAACTCCCAGGAAGCTGGAAGCGGCAAAAGGTTTCCGGGCCAGACGTGCCGTCAGTTCGGGATCGGCGTGGCTCTGGCAGTACTTGTCCAGCACCGTAATCCTGCGGGCGAGCGCGGCATGCGTCGTGAGCCAGTGAGGGTGAAAGTCGTGATCGGCAAGGCCTGGCTTTTTAGGAATCAGCACAAACATCTTCGCCATGTGCGCGCCTTCTCTTGTTTTGATGCCGGTGAGGAACTTTCGGGCTATTGACTCGCGAGGATGCCGCCGGCCGATCATCGGCGGTCATGGCTGTGGTTCCGTCACGGAATAGTGCAAACGGGTGACACCGATAGCGGCACCCGAAGTAGGAGACAGCCTGCCACGATGTGATCGTAATGGTCAATGCATTAAAAAAGCCGATCATTTGTGACTCGAGGACTGCCGGCTTGCCTTTGGAGAAAAGCTTGAGGGCAGGTCTTCCGGTGGGAAGACCTGCCCTCAAGTGTGCAGACTGCGCTCACGCGTAAACGAAGCCCTCAAAGAGCCGGCGGGTGGTGCGGTAGGTCGAGGCATAGTCGCCGCGGAAGCCGCCGTCGCTATCGGGTGCCACGGCCGCGTTGACGTCCAGCACGCCCGACGGCGTGCCGAGCCGGATCGGGGCCTCAGCACCGCCCTCGGGGCGGGCAGCCTCGTGGACCACGGAGCCGGGCAGGCGGGACGCAATCGCCGTGCACATGGCCCCGGTGACCGGAACCGCGCGGTGCGGCCGTCCCGAGGAGATAAAGCGCACGAGCAGGTCGGTCTCGTCTGCGGCGACCGTCCGGCCCGAAAGCGTCGGGTAGTCCTGCGGGGCGGAGACCAGTGCGATGAACGGCGTCAGCCGGTTGGCCGCGGCTTCCTCGGGCGAGCCGGCGATGCCCATGGCCACCGAGGCCTGCCGGCGCAGATCCTCCAAGATGCCGAGCAGTGCCGGATCCGCCTCGACCGCCTCGGGCAACTCGGCGCCGGTCAGGCCCACGTCGGCGGCGGCAACGAAAACGCACGGGTTGGCGGCGTCGACCATCGAGACCGCGACGGGCCCGCCCGCCGTCGTCAATTCGCTCCGCATGCGTCCGGTGGGCAGCAGGGTACCCGTGGCGGCGCCGCCGGGGTCCAGGAAGTCCAGTCGTACCGCGGCCCCGGTTCCGGCGACGCCGTCGATCGCATAGTCGCCTTCTGTTACAGCCCGGCCGCCGGCGACCGGGAACGTCGAAGCGATGATCTTGCCGGTGTTCGTGTTGTGGATGCGTACGGTGGCCTCGCCGTCACCGGCTCGGACCAGGCCCTCGTCGACCGCGAACGGCCCGATGGCCGAGGACATGTTGCCGCAGTTGCCGCCGTAGTCCACGGCGGCGGTGTCGACCTGGACCTGGGCGAACGTATAGTCCACGTCTGCTTGGGGATGGGTCGGCGGGCCGACGACGCAGACCTTGGAGAGCGAGGAGATGCCGCCGCCCATTCCGTCGAGCTGGCGCCCGTTGGGATCCGGGCTGCCCATGGCGGACAGGAAGATCCGGTCCCAGGCGGCCCGTTCCGAGGGCAGGTCCGCCAGATGGAAGACCAGGGCCTTGCTGGTGCCTCCGCGGATAAAGGCGGCGGGCAGTTTCTCCATTATTGCTGCTCCTCGTGTCTGCTGCCGGTCAGAACGGACGCGGCGCCAGCGCGGCCTCGCGGACGTTTAGTTTCATGCTGCCGATCCGGTCGATGCCGATCTCGACGACGTCGCCGGGCACCAGCGGGCCGACGCCCTGCGGAGTGCCGGAGGCGATCACGTCACCGGGCTGGATCCCGACCACCGACGAGATCAGCTCGATCGACTCGGCAATCCCGACGATCATGTCACCAATGCGCGCGCTCTGGCGCTCTTCGCCGTTGACTGACAGCCGGGAGCGCAGCTCGTCGACCTCGCCCACCTCGTCCGCGGTGACCAACCAGGGGCCCACCGGGGTGAAGGTCGAGAACGACTTGCGCAGCGACCGGTCCTCCTCGAACTCGCCCGGCTCGATCCGCATCGTCAGGTCGATAAGGCAGGAGTAGCCGAAGATGTACTCCATCGCGTCCTCGCGCCGGATGTTCCGGCCGGCCTTCCCGATGACGACGGCGAGTTCGCACTCATGGTCGAAGCGGCGGGTGGACCCTGCGGGCAGTTCGATGGGCTCGCCGGCGCCGCTGAGCGACCCGGCGGCCTTGAGGAAGAACCCGACCTCGCGGGCGGTCCGTCCGCCCTTGGTGATCGAGCGCTTACCGATTTCACCCAAATGGGCGTGGTAGTTCGCCGGGATGGCGAAGACCTGCGGGGGAGTTGGGTTGGCGGCCCGGAGGATGACCTCCTCCACGGGGCGGCCGGCGCCGGCCGCTGCGTCCTCAACCAGTCCGGCCACCGTGGACCAGTTCCGAATGATCCAGTTCATCCGCTGCTCTGGCCAGGAATCGAACTCCGCCGGGGCCAAATGGGTCACGTCATGGATGAGGCCGCTGCGGACTAGGCCGATGCGGTTGTCGTCGAAGACGGCGAGCTTCATCGGGCCTGCCCTTCCTCGGTGATGGTTTCCTCGTGGTAGGCGTTCAGCATCCGGAAGATCGGGCTGTCGTCGACCCGGAACAGGCGTCCCTCGGCGTCGCCCTCGTTGAGGTGGCGAACGGTGGCGTACGGCGGGACCGCGATGAAGTCGCCCTTGCCCCAGTCGAAACGCTGGCCGTTGACAACCATGGTTGCAGCGCCGTCGACCGCGTAGTAGACCTTGCTGCCGCTGTGGCGGTGTGCCTGGCCGCTGAAGCCGGGCCGCACGATCTGGCCCTTCATGGACATGGACGGCAGGGCCGGGCCGCCGCCGGCAGGGTTCTGGTACTCGAGGATCACATCGTCGACCGGATCCGGTTCCAGTCCCTTTGCGAGCTCGAGCGCGGCGTCGGCCTGTGCCTTGGTGTAGACAAGCAGCGGGTTGGTCTCGGCCTTGGGGGCAGGTCCTACCGGTCGCATCAAACCGGAGCCGAATTCGCGCCAGGACTTCTCGGGAATCCGATTGACCGGCTGCGCGTCCCCTTGGTAAGGGTCGAAGAAAATGTTGTCGAGCTTGCGCATCAGGGAGACGTCGAGCACGTCCAGCCAGATCATCGGCTCGTCGCCCTCATGGGTGTGGTCGTGGAACATCCAGTTCGGGGTGAGGACCAGATCGCCCTCGTTCATGTCGTACTTTTCGCCCTCGACGTTGGTGGTGCAGCCGTTGCCTTGCATGATGAAACGGAACGCGTCGGGGGTGTGCCGGTGCGCGGTGGCCACCTCGCCGGGATTGATGTACTGGATCGAGGCCCAGAACGTGGGTGTGGTCCCGTATTCCAGGCCCGGGTTGGCCAGCCGCAGGGTGCGGCGGTCTCCGCCCGGCTTGAGGTCCAGCACTTGGCCCAGCTCCTCCAGATAGGCATGCAGGTCGGCCCAACGCCAGTGCATCGGCTGCATTGGCGACTCCGGTGTGCGGGTGAACAGCGGCGGCTCGTCCGGCTGGGAAATCTTCAGGCCGTCTTTGCCCAGCCGCTCGCGCAGGCGGGCCCGCACCTCGGCGTCGTTATCGAGAATTGTGGTTTCGGACATTGGGCTCTCCTCCATCTTGAGCTTCAACCAGCGGTCGACTAAAAGGTCGAACCATTTATAATGCTAGAGACGCGACGGCCTGGCGTCAACCCTGTCGCCGGGCAGGATCCACCAGGTCGACTGTGGCCGGCTCTTGACATTTGCAAATGGTTAGACCATAAAATGGCTTGATAATAAATGAGGGCCTCGGGCAGCAAAGGAGGCTCTTTGACAGCCGGAGGGGTACTACGCACCTGTCCGTCAGGCCGCAGAGAGTTCGGGTCGGATCGGCCGGACAAGGATGAAAGGTAAGAACATGACCAACAGAGTTCCGGTGCTGATTGTCGGAGGCGGGCCCGTGGGGCTGGCTTTGGCAGGAGACCTAGGCTGGCGCGGGATCGACAGCGTGCTGGTCGAAGCGCGCACGGCAACGATCTTCCAGCCGAAAATGGACATGATCGGCATCCGCAGCATGGAGTTTTGCCGCCGCTGGGGGATTGTGGAGGATGTCCACCAGGCTGGCTATAACCGCGACTACATTCAGGACTGCGCCTGGGTGACCGACCTGAACGGCTACGAGTTCGGGCGCGAGGAGTTTCCTTCGCCTCGTGAGGAGCGTGCGCCCAAGCAGAGCCCGGAGCACCGCGAACGCTGCCCGCAGAACTTCTTTGACCCTGTTCTGTCCCGCTTTGCCCGGAAGTCAGGCCATGCTGACATCCGCTACCGCACGGAGCTCGTCTCGTTCGTCGACCACGGCGATTATGTGACCGCGACCCTGCGCTCGCGGGAAGACGGCACCGAGTATGAGTTGGAGGCGACTTACCTGATCGGCTGCGATGGCGGCGACAGCACTGTCCGCCAGATGCTCGGGATCCAGATGAGCGGCGAGGGCGCCCTGACCTACACCTCCAACGCCATTTTCCGGTGCGACGGGCTGGAGAAGCTGCACACCAGCAAGCCGGCCTACCGCTACATCTTCATCGGCCCCGAGGGAACCTGGGCCACGCTGGTGGCGATCAACGGCCGCGACCAGTGGCGGTTCTCGCTGATCGGTGACGACTCCCAGCACGAGGTCACCGAGGAGGAGATGCGGGCGGCCATCATCCGCGCGATGGGCAAGGAGTTCGAGTTCGAGATCCTCTCCATCCTGCCGTGGGTGCGGCGCCAGCTGGTGGCGGACAACTACCGCAAGGGCAACGTGTTCATCGCCGGCGACGCAGCGCACCTGACCTCGCCCACGGGTGGTTTCGGGATGAACACCGGTCTGCTGGACGCCGTCAACCTGTCTTGGAAGCTCGCCGCCAACATCCAGGGCTGGGGCGGCGAGGCCCTGCTGGACAGCTACGAGTACGAGCAGCGCCCGGTGGCCATCCGCAATGTGACCGAGGCCGGCGACAACCTTAAGCGCATGCTCGGTCCGCGCGTGGCCCAGCCGCAGCCGGAGGTCTTCAACGACGACAGCCCGGAGACCGAGGCTGCCCGGCGCGAATACGGCGACGCCTACACGGAGGCCATGAAGCGCGAATGGTTCAGCATCGGCATCCACCTGGGCTACGTCTATGAGGGTTCATCCGTCATCGTTCCGGACGGCACCCCGCAGCCGCCGCTGGCCGTGCAGAGCTACGAGCCCACTGCCCGTCCCGGCCACCGGGCCCCGCATGTCTGGCTGTCCAAGGATAAGTCCCTGCTAGACGAATTCGGCCGGGAGTTCGTCTGCCTGCGCTTCGACCCGGCGGTAGAAGTGGCCGAGCTAGAGGCAGCCGCCGCCGTCGAAGGTGTGCCGCTGCGCATCGTGGATGTGGACAACGCCGAGGCCGCCGAGCTGTACGCGGCCAAACTGGTCCTCGTCAGGCCCGACGGCCAGGTGGCCTGGCGCGGCAACGAGCTCGTCCCGGACACGGCGGAGCTGATCGGCCGGATCAGCGGCCAGACCGCAGCAGTGCTCGCGCCAATAGTCGCCTGACGCACCCTCTACTCCTTCATCCGACGAAAAGCTGGTCGGTAGGTGCCCGGGCACCTACCGACCAGCTTTTGCTTCCAACTGGGAACTACCGACCAGCTTTTCGTGACGGGGAAGGCCTCCGGCGCTGGTGGTGCCGGAGGCCTTCGGGTGCGTTGCCTCAGAGCTGCAGGGCGATGAACTTGGTCTCGAGGAACTCGTTGATGCCCTCCGGACCGCCCTCCCGGCCCAAGCCCGATGCCTTGGTGCCGCCGAACGGGGCACCGGCGTTCGACACACTGCCCTGATTCAGTCCCACCATCCCCGAGTCCAGTGCCTCGGCGACGCGCACGGCCCGGCGCAGGTTTTCCGTGAACAGGTAGGAGACCAGCCCGTATTCGGTGTCGTTGGCCAGCGCGATGACCTCGTCCTCGTCGTCGAAGGCCACCAGCGGGGCGACCGGTCCGAAAATCTCCTCGTGCAGGATGCGCGCGTCGGCCGGGACGTCCGTCAGGACGGTGGGCTCGAAGAAAAAGCCCGGACGGTCGGGCTTCGACCCGCCGGCCAGGACCTTGGCCCCGCGTGCCACTGCATCCTGGACGAGCCTCTCGACCGTGTCCTGCTGGCGCTTGTTGATCAGCGGACCGAGCGTCACGCCTTCGTCGACGCCGCGGCCCAGCACGAATCCCGACATGCGCTCGGCGAGCTTGGCGGCGAACTTCTCCATGACGGGGCGCTGCACGTAGATGCGGTTGGCTGCCGTGCAGGTCTCTCCGGCATTGCGCATCTTGGTCAGCATCAGCCCTTCGAGTGCATTGTCCAGGTCAGCGTCCTCGAAAACGATGAAGGGGGCGTTCCCGCCGAGTTCCATTGATGTCTTCAGTACCTGCCCCGACGCCTGCTCCAGCAGCTTGGTGCCTACCGCCGTCGATCCGGTGAAGGAGAGCTTGCGCGCCTTGCCGGAGCGGATAAGCGGTTCCACGACCTGCGCGGAGTTGCTCGTGGGGATCACGTTGACGACGCCGGCCGGAACGCCGGCTTCCTCGAAGATCGCGGCCAATGCAAGCATGGTCAGCGGAGTCTCCTTGGCCGGCTTGACGACGCTGGTGCATCCGGCCGCGATGGCAGGGGCAACCTTGCGGGCCCCCATGGACATCGGGAAGTTCCACGGGGTGACTAGGATGGCAGGCCCCACCGGCTGGCGCAGCACCAGCATCCGGCCGCCGCCGTTCGGGTTCTGCTGGTAGTTACCGGAGATCCGCACCGCCTCCTCGGCGAAATGCAGCACGAACTCGCGGGCCAGGGCGATCTCGCCCATGGCCTCGGCGACAGGCTTGCCGGCCTCCAGCGTCATCAGCAGGGCCAGCTGCTCGGCCCGTTCGCCGAGCAGGGCGTGCGTGCGGTAGAGCATCTGCGACCGTTCTCGCGGCGTGGTGCGGGCGAAGGCCTTCTGGGCCTCGACGGCCGCGTCGAGAGCCCGCTGCCCGTCCTCGACGGAGGCGTCGGCGACGGTGCAGAGCGGTTCACCGGTGGATGGGTCGAAGACTTCGAACGTAGCGCCGCCGGAGGCGGGGCCCCACTGCCCGGCTACGAAGAGTTCTCTGCGTGCGGCGGCCAGCACCGTCTGCTCCAGGTTTTCCATCACTTCTGTCATTCGATACTCCTTGGACTTGGGCGGTGCCATGCTTTCGATAAGCCGTTTCGACGAGCCGCGTGCAAATGGTCATACCTTATGCCTACCACAATAGCGCGGGATTGTTCCTAAGTGGATAGTTGCCCCGGGGGTAGCTTCCTGTTACGGCGTCAGCGCACCAAAAAGACGCCGCGCGGAACGGGGTCCGGGCGGCGCCTGCAGGGCCAGTGGTTGTGGAATTGTGGTCGGGAGCAGACTCTCTCAGGCTGGCTCTGAGGCGAGGAGCCGTTCCTTCTCGATCAGCCGCCGTTCAACGCGCTTGAGGTGGTCCGCCATGTCGGTCACGGCCCTTTCGACGTCTCCGGAGCGCAGGTGCTTCACGAACTTTCGGCGCATTGTCGTGATGTCAGTCAGCGGCTCCGGGCCGATTTTATTCAGCCGCAGTTGGACGATTTCGGTGAGCGAGTTCATCAGCATCACGAGTACCTCGTTGTGGCTGGCCTCAGCCAGGATGGTGTAGAAATTCGTGATGCGCACCGTCCGGCGCGCGCCAGCCCCGGTGTTCGCCTCCTGTTGGTCGAACACGGCGATGTCCTCTTCCATCTTCCGGAAGTCATCTTCGGTGGCCCGCTGTCCTGCCAGGCGGATGATATCGGAGGTCAGCAGGACGCGCGCTTCGAACAGGCTCTCGGAGGACAGGGCACCCAGGGAGGCAAGGTCGTTCACGGCGCGGGTCACCACCTCCGGATCACCCTCCCGGATGAAGACGCCGCCGCTGACCCCCGGCTTCGACTCGACGAGGCCGCTCATCTCCAGGCCCCGCAGGGCCTCGCGGACACCCTGGCGGCTCACGCCGAAAATCTCGGCCATTTCGCGTTCGGCCGGCAGCCGCGAACCGGGGGTCAACTGGCCCGAGGCGACCGCGTCGCGGATCTGTTCGGAAATGTATTCAAAGCCGCGGCGCGGGCGAACCTTGGTAAACAGCGGAGTGCTGTCCTCGTTCCGGTTGCTGAAGGGGTTTTCGGCGGGGCGAGCTTTCGAGGCACGGGGGGAGGCCATGGATAGTCCTCTTTCGCTCAATGAAACCGGCGGACAGTTGCTTGTGTGGTCATTGTAGACATGGATGAGGCGTTTGGTCTAACCGTTTATCACACGGATTGCGGAGAGCTGTTGACGCCCATTGGGCAGTCCCGTAGATTAATTGGTCAAACCAATTGACTTTATGGGTGGCCGGGCAATCGGGTCACGCGGCCAGTAACCAGGAAGGAACCATCCGATGAAGATCGTGGTGTTGGTGAAGCAAGTGCCGGATACGGAACAGGAGCGCCGGCTGGATCCGGCCACACGACTCCTGGACCGCGGCGCTGGCGAGAACGTTATGGATGAAATCAACGAGCGTGCACTCGAGGTGGCACTGCGGCGCAAGGACAGCGACAAGAAAAGCACCGAGGTCGTGGCACTGACCATGGGGCCGGAGTCGGCGGCCCAGGCACTGCGCAAGGCCTTGTCGATGGGCGCCGATTCCGCCGTGCATATCCGCGACAACGCCCTGGCCGGAGCGGATGCGGCAACCACGGCCCGGGTCCTCGCCGCGGCGCTGCGGCGCACCGGATTCGATCTGGTTATCGCGGGCGTTGAGTCCACCGACGGCGGAGCGGGCATTGTTCCGGCAATGGTGGCCGAACACCTCGGGCTGCCGCTGCTGGGCGCGCTGAACTCAGCGGCCATTGCGGACGGAGCTGTGAGCGGTGAATGCAAGGCCGAGGATGCACAGCTTTCGGTACGGGCGGCCCTGCCGGCCCTGGTCTCTGTGACGGAGCGCGCCGCCGAGGCCCGTTTCCCGAACTTCAAGGGCATCATGACCGCCAAGCGCAAGCCGCTTGAAACGCTCTCCCTGGCCGAACTCGGACTGGACGGTGCCACCGTTTCCACGGGAGGGCGCACGGCGGTGCTCACCGCTGGCGAGAGGCCACCCCGGGCCGCCGGCCGAAAATTCATCGACGAAGGACAGGCGGGCGCCGAGCTGGCGGAATTCCTTCTGGCCGAACGCCTGGTCTGAGAAAGGAAACGGACATGGCACAGGTACTGGCATTCATTGAGATAACGACGGAGGGAGAGGTCCCGCCCGCCGCAGCGGAACTGATCGGGGCCGCGGCCTCCCTTGGCACCGCAGCAGCGGTCGTGGCGGCTGTCCCGGGCAGCATCACCACCGTGGCAAAGCAGCTGGGGGAGTTGGGCGCCGCACACGTTTACGCCGCCGAAACCGAGCACGTCGGCAAACTGCTGGCCGCCCCGCAGCTGGAGGCGCTGGCCGCCGCCGTCACCGCGGCGAATCCGGTGGCCGTGCTGGTCCCCGACTCGCCCCTTGGGCGCGAGGTCGCGGCGCGGCTCGCCGTGCGAACCGCGGGCGCCGTCATCGCCGACGTCGTCGGGGTGCGCCTGGACGACAGCAGGGTCATTGCCGCGCAGTCTATCTACGGCGGCGCCTACGACGTCGAGTCCGAGGTCTCCGGCGGGCTGCCGATCCTTACCTTGCGCCGTGGTTCGGTGGAGCACCGGGCTGCCGCTGCGCATGCCGAGGTTCAGTCGCTGGCGGTGGACTGCGACGGCGGCAATGCGGCCGTGATCGACCGGGTCCTCGACATTCCCGCCGTTTCTGGCCGACCCGTACTTCAGGGCGCTTCCACTGTGGTGTCCGGCGGCCGCGGGCTCGGCTCCAAGGAGAGCTTCGCCCTGGTCGAGCAGCTGGCCGATACTCTGGGCGCCGCCGTGGGTGCGTCCCGGGCCGCTGTCGACGCCGGCTATGTGGGCCAGAGCGCTCAGGTCGGGCAGACGGGCGTCACCGTGGCGCCGCAACTGTACATCGCGCTGGGTATCTCGGGGGCCCTCCAACACCGGGCGGGGATGCAGACCGCCAAGACCATCGTCGCGATTAACAAGGACGAGGACGCCCCCATCTTCGAGGTGGCCGATTACGGCATCGTCGGAGACGTTTTCGAGGTTGTTCCGCAGCTGATCGAGACACTCGGGTCGCGGGCCAGCTGACGCGCCGGCGATCGATCCAGAAAGGAACAAACCATGGTGGCAACTTTATCCAAACGGGGCCCGGGTGCGCCGTCGTCCGGCAAGCGTCCAACGGCGAAGGCCCTGGCCGCCGCGGCTGCCGTCGTCGTAGGCCTGCTGGCCCTGGTGCTGCTGGCCAAGTGGCTGCGGACGCTGCCGGGCGTGCAAGAGTTCCTCACGCAGTATCCCGGCCATGCCACGCTGCCTGCGGGGGCGCCGGAGGGCCTGCCGGCCTGGCTGGGCTGGCAGCACTTCCTCAACGCCTTCTTCATGCTGCTGATCATCCGCACAGGGTGGCAGGTGCGCACCACCGCCCGGCCGAAGGCTCACTGGACCCGGAACAACAAGGGCCTGATACGGACAAAAGGCCAGCCGCAAAAAATTAGCCTGGACCTGTGGCTGCACTTGAGCCTGGACGCGTTGTGGGTGCTCAACGGGATCGCGTTCACCGTGATGCTCTTCGCCACCGGACAGTGGATGCGCATCGTGCCCACCGGCTGGGATGTCGTCCCGAATGCCGCCTCTGCTGCGCTGCAGTACGCCTCGCTGGCCTGGCCGACCGAGAACGGCTGGGTCAACTACAACGCCCTGCAGCTGCTGGCCTACTTCACCACGGTGTTCATCGCAGCCCCGCTGGCCATCATCACCGGACTAAGGATGTCCGCGGCCTGGCCGAAGCAGGCCGCGATCAGCAAGATCTTCCCGGTCGAAGCCGCCCGGGCGGTCCATTTCCCCGTCATGCTCTACTTCGTGGCCTTCGTGGTGGTCCATGTGGTGCTCGTCCTGGCCACCGGGGCGCTGCGGAACCTGAACCACATATACGCCGGCCGCGACGACGGCGGCTGGCTGGGGTTCTGGCTCTTCGCCGCCTCACTGGTGACCATGATCGCGGCCTGGTTCCTGGCCCGGCCGCTGTTCCTGCGCCCGATCGCCAGCCTGATGGGAAAAGTGTCCCGCTAAACCGAGGGGAGCCTGGCGCAGCGGGAGGCCTGTGCAATTTGCCCCGGCCTCCTGCTTCCCCGTATAGGAGTTGGTCGTAGGTCTTGGCACGGACCAGGCGCTGGACTGCTATGGGAGCCAGCCTCGTTGAGTCCCACCACGGACTGGCCGTCAGGGGACACCCCTCCTTCCCGCCCACCGGACTCCATGTTATCTATTCCACATATATTGTTCTCCGGGTTGCAGCCCGGCCACCGGACTCACCGATCAGCAAGGCCCGACCAATGAGCCCTGTTCGTTCTGTTACCACCTACAGCGACCCCAGAGAGGCTGCGAGCCTGGTGGCCGCAATCTACTTTCCACATGACTTGCGTGTACTCGGCCAACACCAGGATTTTGGGCTTCGGCTGCAGGCCAGCGAGCTCGGCCCTGTGACGATCGGCCTCCTCGGCTGGGGGGCGGACGTAGGCATCGACTGCACCTACCCGGGGTCATACACCATCAACATTCCGTTCAGCGGACGGATCGAGTCCTCGCACGACGGCCGCAGGATCAGGTCCGTGAGCGGACACGCGACGGTCTGCTCCCCGGACCAGCCGGCTAGCATCACGCTGTGGAGTGCGGACTGCATTGGCGTGGGCCTGAAGATCGACCGCGATTACATGGTCCGGAGAATCCGGCTGCTCACCGGCACGGACGATGAGATCATCCTTCCGGACCAGCTGGACTTGTCCAAGTCGCGCTGGCATGGCTGGGTAAATCTGCTGCGCGCCTTGCCTGGCCAGTCCGAGGGGGATCTCCTGGAAGGTCAGGAGGTCTCCCGGCAGCTCAGCGGCGCTGTCACCGATTCGCTTATCGCAGGACTGACCCGGGACACCTTCCGCGATGCGTCGCCGGTCCGGCCCCGGCAGATCACGAGGGTGCTGGACGCCCTACACGCTGACCCGGCCCGCGGATGGACGCTCAGCGACATGGCGGAGTCCGCCGGAGTCAGTGGACGCAGACTTCAGCAGTCCTTCAGGACCACCTTCAACCTTTCTCCCACCGAGTACCTGCGCGATCTACGCCTCACACTGGCGCACCGAGACCTACTGGAGAGTCAGGGCGGGGCGTCTGTCAGGGACATCGCCGTCAAATGGGGCTTCGTACACGCAGGACGTTTTTCGTCGCTGTACAAGCAGAAGTACGGGCAGCTTCCATCCAGTACTCTGCGCGCAAAATAGCTGCGGCAAACAGGTCGCCTGGCTCCCGCAGCGGCGGTCGACAAGACGTGACGTTGAAGGCGGATTGATCCTGTAACAGGGAAGGGTGGGCGGCTCCGGGAGAACCCCCGGGCCGCCCCCCCCACCAGCGCGCCGGAGTGAGGCCGCCGAGG